>PLDN01000146.1 GCA_003136185.1 Acidimicrobiaceae bacterium
TCACTCACCGTGAGCAACGGTTTGTCGGACGAGTCCCACGAGGGCCACCCGATCCGTGCTATCCACAGCGGGTGCCTGGAGCTGGCGTCGGCGGTCGCCGTGAAAGTTCTCAGCCGGCAGACGAAGGGCGACGTGGAGAGCTAGCGACCTAGCCCTTACAACGTCGTCCTCGCTGGGCTGTACGCCCAGAAGCCGGTGCAGCTACGAATCAAACTCCGCGACGACCCCAAGAAGCTAGGCCGCGCCAGCCCGTACCCGAACCTTGCTGAGTCGTAGGACAAGCGCAACCGAGAGTGGAATTGGAATGTCAGGTCGCTGAATGATCTGCCAGATGTGGACAAGGCGATGAATATCGCGAAGGAGCACCAACCGGAGACCGGCCCGATGCCGCGGGTGGACTAAGAAAGCCGCACTTCCTGACCGGNNTGCTTGTCCGCCCTTTGTGTACTCTCCCGTCCCCTTCTCTTTTATCCCGCACACGGCTGTCCTCGTGTTCGATACCGGCGCTCGTAAGCCGCCGCCCGTGTGCTCCCCGTCAGCACGTATTCCGGATGCTCGTCTGGTCCGCGGGCCGAAGGACCCGCCGGCTCCTGCGTAGCAGCCGGCGGGTCCCTTCCCAGGTGTCGTCAGGGCGTTGGGCAGCTGCGGAACGTGAGCGTGGCGGTCGCGGTCCGGAGCGTGGAGCCCTTGGCGAAGGTCACGTGTCCGATCAAGGTATAGGTCTTGCCTGCCGTCAGCGATGCTCCGTTGAGCGTTGAGTGCAGCGTCGTGCCCCCGAGCGTGAGGGATTGTCCCTGGACGCGCCAGCCCTTGGCGGCCTTTCCCTTGACTGCCACTGTGGTGTCGTCGGCAGGGAGGCACGAGACAGGGCCCGTGACGGTTATCGAGCCGGCGGACGAGGCTGTTGTTGTATGAGTGCTCAGGTCCGGTAACAGCACCTCTGCCAGCAGGAGCCGGTCTGATGTTCCGCTTTCCACAGACCAGACGACGAACGCACGTCCCCTGGGGGTGGTCGCGATGCGAGCGTCCGTCGAGTTGATCAGGCCATGCGCCGGGAATCGAACGATCGCCGCGTGCGCGGTCTGGGGGAAGTTAGCCACCGCGATGTCCTCGCACTCGTAGGCGACGTCGGCCAGCCGTCCACTGGCGTCTGCGACCGTGTCGTGGCTGGAGGGAGCGCAGCTGTTGTGATCACCCGTCAGCGTCGGGTTCGAGAACCCTGTTCCCGTCCACCGTGCGACGACGGGCTGGTAGCTGGCGTTGTCCGTGCCCGCGATCAGACGGAGACCCGATCGGGTGTCCGCCAGCCCCACGCGCGCTCCGGTCCAGGTGTGAGCGACGTTGTGGACCGCTGACCACGACCCTTGGGACTCGTAGGTGTAGCCGGCGGCCTCGGTGATGGCTCCGCCCTTTTGTATCGCAATGACTGGCGTATTGCCGGTGAACGCGAGCTCTGCGTAGCCGACGGGGTAGGGCGTCTTCACGTTGACGGCGGCCGTCCCCCCACCGGGCCGGACCTGGATCCCGTTGCCGCTGGAGGGGCCTGCCACGCTCCAGACGCTGTCGTCGGGAGCGATCTCGGCGTCGAGCAGTTGCCCGTTGTTCGGAGCACTTCCGACATCGATTGCCGGCGCGAGCTTGCCGTCTGGAGTCGCCGTCGTGAAGCCGATGTGACCGCCTGTTGCGTCCTGGTAGAACCACATGAGCGCGACGGTGCCCGACTTGTGCACCAGCACTCGCAACCCCTCGGCGGAGTAGTCCCCGAGCGAGTCGACGACCTGTACCCCGCCGGCGCATGACGTCGTACCCGGCTTGACCGTGCACAGGTGAACGGCTCTGGTAGCTCCGTTCGTCTTCGAGGTGTTCGCGATCCACCCGACGTACGCCGTGCCCGAGCTGCTCGTCGCAACGTCGAAGCCCGACAGCGTGTAGCCCACAGTCAGCGTGACCGGGCTCCCTGTCGGCCCAGGAGGCGTCGCGGTCGACGCAACCGCCGACGTGGTGGCCGACGCGACGACCGCCAGCGCGGCCAGTGCGACGACAAAGGTGCGAATACGGGTAAGTGTTGGTGCAGGCATCAGAGTCCTTTCGGGCCGCGCGGTGTGGCGACCCGATCAGCTAACCCGAGCCGCGTAACGGCTCGGTAACGCCGGTAGGGTCGCGCCCACGGGAGGCCCGCTCGCCCCGGAGGGGATCGTCACATCGGATGTCTGAGCGCATGCGGATCGACGTGCTCGATGGCGTGAGCGTGGTGAACGGTGACCTGTCAGTGACGGGGCAAGAGCTCGGAGGGCGACGAGCCCAAGTCGCTCTCGTCGCTCTGGCGTTGGCGGGCGAGCAGCTGTCGGGCGATCGGCTGGCGTCGATCCTTTGGGGTGATGACCTCCCCGCGACCTGGCGGACGGCGCTGCGCGGGGTCGTCCGCGGACTGCGTTCCGCGTGCGCACCGGTCGGCGGTGGCGAGCAACGGCTCATCGCCACGGCGCCGGCGGGATACCGGCTCGCTGCCGGCGTCGCAGTCGACGTCGATCTGGCGGCCGAAGCGCTCGACCAAGCCCGCGACCTGATCGAGCTCGGTCGCTACCAGGCGGCCATCGCGTTGGCCGAGCCCGTGGCTCGGATGGCCGGCAGCCAGCTGCTACCCGCTGAGGATGCGGCCTGGATCCACCCACACCGGCAGGCCGTCGACGTATTGGCGATGCGAGCTGTGGAGCTCTTCGTCGCTGCCGCCGGCGCTTCGGGCGAGCACGACCGGGCGATCGCGGCTGCGCGACGAGCCGTCTCGTCGGACCCCTTGGACGAGCGCGCCCACCGGGCGCTCATCGGGGCGCTCGACCGCTCCGGCGATCGGGCCGGCGCGGTGCGGGCTTTCGAGCGATGCCGCGCGGTCCTCGGCGACGAGCTCGGCATCGACCCGAGCGCTCAGACCGTCGAGGTCTACGTGACCGCGCTGGGAGAACCTACGAACTGGTCGGTGGCACGGCTGCCGTCGATCACGTCCACGTTTGTGGGCCGCGAGAAGGAGCTGGCTCGCCTCGACGAGGCATTGGCAAGCCCTGGACTCGTCACCGTGACCGGACGCGGAGGTGTGGGCAAGTCGAGGCTGGCGATGAGGGCGGCAGCGCTGGGGGCCTTCGATGGTGGCCGTCTTTGGGTGTCACTCGCCCCGGTGCCGCAGGACACTCTGGTCGCAGCGACCGTCGCACTCGAAGTCGGAGTCGCGATCGGAACGGACGACGCCGGTGCCGCGCTCGCCGAGCACTTCGCACCTCTCAGCCGGGTCGTCCTCGTTCTCGACGGCTGCGAGGTCGTCGTCGACGGCGTTGCCTCGCTCGCTGCCGAGCTGCTCGGTGCCTGTCCGTACCTGACGCTCGTCGTGACCAGCAGGGTGCCGCTGGCGATCGATGGTGAATGGATCGTCGAAGTCGGGCCGCTTCCTCCCCCGGCATCTGACGACGCCCACGCACTGTTGGCCAATACGCAGGTCCAGCTGGTGCTGGACCGGGTCCGTGAGGGAGGCGGAGTCCTGAGCGTCGACGACCGCTTGGCCCCGCATCTCGCCGCCCTCGTACGCCGATGCGGCGGGTTGCCCCTCGCACTGGAGCTCGTCGCAGCGCAACTGGCTGCGATGTCGGCAGGTGACCTCCTCGATCACCTCAACGAGGTCGTCATCGAAGGCGACGACCAGCTGCGAGCGGTGGCGCGCAGCAGCTACGACCTGCTCGACGCAGCCGAAGCGACGGTGTTCCGGCGGCTCGCTGTGCTTGACGGCCCCGTCGGACTGGGGCTGGTTCGCCAGGTGGTCGCCGGCGGGCCGATCGCCGAGATTCGAGTCGTCCGCATCCTGCGCGAGCTCACCGCCCGCGGTCTGTTGGCTGTCGATCGCTCCGGACCGCGGTGGCGCTACCAGCAAGACGACGACCTGCATCGCTACGCGCGGGAGCTGTTGGTCCAGCGGGGCGAGGAGGGGGCGACCTTCGACCGCCTCGCCGACGTGGTGCGCACAGCGCTGCCCGACGACGCGCGCTCCGCGCCTGGGCCGTTTCAGAACCAGATATCCGACATGCTCGGCTCGGTCCGATCGCTGTTCGGCGCCGCCCTCGACGGCCGCGCGAATGCCGGCCGGTGCCTGGAGCTCGCTTTCCGGTTGCACCGCTACTTCGCGGCGACGAACGTCGCAGAGGGGCGCTTCTGGCTGGGACGCCTCCTTGCGGCCGAGCCGGAGCACTCGTGGACGCCGTACGCCACGTACGCGCTGGGTTACCTGAGCTACTGGTCGGGCGACACGATGAACGCGGTCCAGCAGCTGCAAACGGCGGTGGACAGGTTCGTCGGAGTCGAGGACTCCTACGCGGCCCGCGCCCTGATCTATCTCGCCGGACTGCTCGATGACCTCGACCGGGGAGAGGAGGCGATCGAATGCGTCCGGCGCGCGATCGCAGCTGCAGCTCCCTTCGGCATCGACCTACAGGTATCGGCGGCGATGGGAATGGGCAGCGTCCTGGCCGAACGCGGTGACCCGTCGGCGGCAGGCTACGCGCGGGACGCCATCGAGCTCTGCCGCCGCGGCGGGTCAGCTGAGCAACTGGCGGCCGCATTGCCGACGGCCGCGATGGTGTGCTGGCAGGTGGGTGCGCACGAACAGTGCCGCGCTTACATCGACGAGGCGAGGCCGATGCATCTCGAGGGCCGGCGGATCGCCCGCGTGGTGCTGCTCTCCGCTGCGGCCGGCCTGGCCCTGAGCGATGGTGACCTCGATGCCGCTGTCGATTTCGGCACGCAGGCCGATGCCGAAGCGAGCGAGCTCGGCGTCGAGCGGGAGGTCCCACTGATTCGGGCCGTGCTCGCTCGGGCGCGGCTCGGCCAGGGGGACACTGGTGCTGCGGCCTCGCAGGCGCTTGCGGCGTTCGACGCCGCCGAGGCAACGGCGGTCAGCTTCCCCGTCGCGATTTGTCTGGAGACCGCCAGCCTTGTCGCCTCCGCTGCCGGCACGGCGACCGACACCGACTTGGCCCGTTTGCTCGCAACGGCAGCCAGGCTCCGGGTCCAGGGCAACCGGCTTCCGTCGCCGTCGCTCCCGGGCGCGATCGACGCCGTGCGTGCCTCCGCCGGTGAGGGCAGCCCCCTCGATCTCGACGGAGCCGTACGCCTCGCGCGGGACCTGCTCAGCAAGGTCGCCGTGCCGGCCTGAGGGATCGGGAACCGCCGCTCGCTTCTTGTCACGCCGGCGACCCCGCGCCAGGCTACGTCTGCCGAGTGAGTGGGCCCCCAACCGGTCCAGCTGATCGGATCGGTCAGGCCGGAGGACGTGCAGTGAGCGGTCACGTCGTGGTCGAGAGAGCCGCGCCCGCGCACGCTTCGACGCACCTAGGCGTGCTCCGGGCCGCAACGTTCATTGCAGCAGTCCGCCATGACTCACCTGGAGGCGGCTACAGCTGCGGACCCACCGAGGGCGTGTCCTGCCGTTCGGGCTCGGGTGTCGACGGTGTCACCCGTGGTTGGCGGAGGCGGACAGGGGTCCGTCCGCTGACCGGCGGTCGAAGAATGCCGTAGAGGTCGTTTCGGTACTCCTCGAGGCCGCCAGCGAGGCGCGAGGCGCTTGGCCGAAGATTCAGGGCCTCGCCGAAGAGTTGCCGCGCCGTTGCTTCCTGACGCTCGTGTCGGGCGGTGAGCTGCTCGAGCGTGGCCTTCTGCCTGGCGACGAGGTTATCGAGGCGGGCCAGCTCAGGCGCCACGTGGGTTTCCCAGCCCTTCTGGGCTTCAGCCTCGCGCTGGATGCAGCCGTCGAGGTGCTTTGCTGAGCTGCGTCGGTTCCCGCCAACGCTGGCTGTTCTCGGCGGCCTGCTGTGCGATGGTCCTCGCCGCGTGGCCTTCCATCGATCCCGCCAGACCCTTCTCGGATTGAGATTTGGCGGACTTTAGAAGTCGCTCACGCAGGAAAAGTCGGAACACTACTTCGAGCAGGATGATCATGAGCGGTCCGCCGATGAACTCGGCAGTGAGGACATCGATGCAGTAGGCGTCCTCGCCGACCATGCGCTTGAGTCCTCGGACATGTCCCTCGATACGCCGAGTCTTAGGTACTACGCGGCGAGCACCGAATTACCCCTGCTGAACTGGGGTTACATGGCCATCAGCTGAGCTAGCCACGAAACTCACGCTAGCCCCTCGGTTGCGCTCCCGCCCTAAAGGACGGCCCGGCGGGCCGGACTTGACCCCGACCGCCGGCTGCTGGAGCGCTCCCAAGCAAGCTGATCGAGGAGCCTGCCGTCAGTCAACGATGATCGACATCCCCTTCGCAGGCCCGGATCGCTTGTACTCTTGAGTTGTGTCGATCAATCAGGCCGATCAGGTGACGACCGCGTCTCGCTTCCCCCTGCACCTGACTCCGTCGGGTTGCATGTTCCTTCATTCTGCTGTGAGCCGAACCCACCGGTCTTCGAGGTGAAGGCTGCTCATCGCAGGGAATCGCACATCTCGCATCATCAGTAGGAGTCACATGGTACAGAGGGGGGATCCGTAGCACCATGGCGTCGGACGTCGCGCAACGCGGTTCATATCTTATCTGTCGTGTAGGAGCCTGTCTGTGTGGGTTGCCATTGGAGCACGTTGTCGAGACCATGCGCCCACTGCCGTTGGACCCGCTAGCGGGGGCGCCGGCGTTTGTCAGTGGAGTGTCACTCATCCGCGGCCGCCCCGTCCCCATTGTCGACGCGGGCCTGCTTCTCGGTGTCGAGCAAGCAAGCCCGAGTCGTCTCATCTCGATCAAAGCCGGCGGGGGCGTCGTGGCCCTTGCCGTCGAAGGGGTCCTGGGAGTGCGGTTCATCCCGGACGACGCGTTGGATGAGCTCCCACCGCTTCTTGATGGTGCCGGCGGCGATGTGATCGACGCGCTCGGCATGCTCGACTCCGCACTGCTCGTCCTGCTGCAGCATGGGCACCTGGTACCAGAGTCCGTTTGGACGTTGGTCGAGGGGCAGGAGTCGAGTTGAGCTCTACGTTCTGCTTAGAAGATGTCGAACGATTCCGTAGAGCGATTGCGGACCGTATCGGTCTTTCTTTCGAGGACTCCAAGGTGGGTTTCCTCGAGGAGGTACTGCATCGCAGACTCGGGTCCACTGGCCGCGATTGCGACAGCTACTTGCGCCTCCTCGAGGGAGCCCGCATCCCAGCGGAACTGGGGGCGCTTGCCGACGAGCTCACGGTGCCTGAGACCTACTTTTTCCGGAATATCGACCAGTTCCGTGCCTTCGCTGAGCGAGTTGTCCCTGAGCGCGTCAAAAGTCGAGCCAGCCTAAGAGAGCTAAGCGTTCTTTCCGCTGGTTGCGCATCCGGCGAGGAGCCATACACGGTCGCGATCATTCTCCGGGAGATCCTTCAGCCGGGCTGGACGGCTTCGGTGCTCGGCGTCGACCTCAATCCGTCGGCGCTTCTTAAGGCCCGGAGCGGACGCTTCTCGAGGTGGTCCTTGCGTGAAACCCCACCAGATGCAGAGCAGCGTTGGTTCAAAGGCGATGCGCGCGACATCGTGCTCGACGACTCGATCAGAGCCTCGGTCAAGTTCGAGCAGCACAACCTCGTCGACGACGATCCGGATCTCTGGGGCCATCAGAAATACGATGTCGTCTTCTGCCGCAACGTCATCATGTACCTCACTAACGAAGGCGCGATCAACCTCGTGAGCCGCATCGCGCGGGCTCTTGCCCCAGACGGGTTCCTCTTCCTGGGGCATGCCGAGACCCTCCGTGGACTCTCGCAGGACTTCGAGCTGTGTCATACCCATCGCACCTTTTACTACCAACGCAAGGCTGAGAGTGGGCGCTCCGTGCCCAACCAGACTGGCGCGGTCGCGCCTGCGGATGGCTTCTCGACAGCCCTCATTGCCCTCGTCGATGGGACCGACACGTGGGTAGACGCCATCCGGGCGGCAACTGACCGAGTGCAGCAGCTCGTCGAGCACCTGCCGCCGCCTGCGGCGACGCCAGGTGAGCATCGGGCTGCTCCGGCCCGCTCAGGATGGAGCCTCGGACGCGCGCTCGAACTGCTGCGGAAGGAGCAGTTCGCGGAAGCCCTCGGTCTCGTCGAGGCATTGCCGTCGGAGGCTGCCCGCGATCCTGACGTACTGTTGCTTCAGGCCGTTCTCTTGACGCATTCCGGACTGCTGCTGAGAGCTGAAGAGACCTGTCGCCGTTTGCTCGAGATCGACGGGCTCAATGCCGGTTCGCACTACGTACTGGCTCTCTGCAGTGAAGGGATCGGAGATCTCGAGGGCGCTGCTGATCATGACAGGATGGCTGCGTATCTCGACCCTCGGTTCGCCATGCCCCGGCTTCACCTCGGTCTGCTCGGACGCCGGGCGCACGACCGGGAGGGCATGCGACGTGAACTTTCCCACGCGATCACGCTCCTCGAGCACGAGGATTCCTCGCGCCTGTTGCTGTTCGGCGGCGGGTTCACAAGAGAGGCTCTGATCGCGCTCTGCCGTGCCGAGATGCTCGTCAATGGAGATAGCCGGTGACCTCGATGTCGGGTTCGTCGATAGACGGCGCCGCCGCCATGCGCCACGCGTTCGACGCAAGCTTCGCGGAAGCTCCTGATCTCACGAGCGATGTGTTCGAAAACCTGCTCGCGATCCGCGTGGGTCTGAACCCCTATGCGCTTCGCATCGAAGAGGTGTCGGGTCTTTATGTCGATACGCTCGTCGTGTCGTTGCCCGGTGCTCCACCGGCGCTGCTGGGCATCGCCGGCTTCCGAAGTGCGATCGTCGCCGTCTACGACCTGGGAGTCCTTTTGGGGGGCCGAGGTGGCGAGACGTGTCGCTGGCTGGCTCTGGCGGCGTCGGAGTCCACCATAGGTTTCGCGTTCAATGAGTTCGAGGGCCTCCTTCGGGTTCCGGTAGATTCGATAGCAGTCGAGACAGGTACGCATCTCACCTCGGGAACTAGCCGCCAGATCGTGAACTTCGATGCCGCTACCCGGTCGATCGTCCGGCTAGCGGATCTTGTCGAAGCGATCAAGACACCTGCAACGGTAGTCAGAAGGAGCGATGACCGATGATTCGGAGTTGGACGTTCGGGCGCAAGATAGCAGCCAGTTTTTTCGTCATGGTCTTGCTGACTGTTTTGGTCGGGGTCGTGTCTGTGATCGCACTGGAGAGCGTGGTCTCCAGCAAGGATCGCGTCATCGACGTCAACTCGCGCCTGCTCGTCGAGGCCCAGAGCCTCGACACCTCGGTGTGGCAGAAGTCGGCAGCGGCGCGGGGCTATCTCTTGACCGGGGACCAGTCGTACACCACCCAGATGACGACAGCGCTCCGAGCGTTCACGACTGAGCTGACGACCGCAGAAGGGAGCGTTCACACGGCCGCCGAGCGTCAGCAGCTCGCGACCATCGGACGAGACGACAGTGCGCACCAACAAGCTCTTCTGGCGGTGATCGCGATGCGGCAGTCGGGCCAGTCGGTGTCGGTAGTCGGTCGTGCGTGGACCTCCCAGGTCAGTCCCAAGTCCATCATCTTGGATTCAGCGATCGCAGCCTTCGTCAGCACCGAGCAGAAGCTGCTCGCCAACGCGAGGCAGGCGTCGACCAACACCGCTTCGGTGGCCGTCGCTCTGATCATTGCGATCGCTGTCGTTGCGATCGTCGTCGCTGTGTGGCTCAGCCTCTTGCTCACGCGAACGCTCCGCCGTCAGATCGGCGCCGCCATCGGAGAGGTTCAGAGCTCCTCTGCCGAACTCCAGGCGACCGCGAGCCAGCAAGCAACGGGAGCGAAGGAACAAGCCACCGCCGTGAGCGAGATCACTACGACGATCAGTGAGCTCCTCGCCACCTCTCGTCAGATCGCGGAGAGCGCGCAGAGAGTCGCCCAGGTTGCCGAACAGACCGCTGGCGCCGGTCGTACCGGCGAGAACACGATCATGAAGGCGCAAGAGTCGATCACGGACATACGCAGGCAGGTGGACATCATCGTCGATCACATGCTGGAGCTCGGTGCGAAGTCGCAGCAGATCGGCGCCGTGCTCGACATCGTGACAGAGCTTGCCGAGCAGACGAACATCCTTGCAATCAACTCGACGATCGAGGCGGCAGGAGCTGGCGATGCCGGCAAGCGGTTTGCGGTAGTGGCCGACGAGATCCGTAAGCTCGCGGACCGGGTGGCTGACTCGACAAAGGAGATCCGTGGACTGATCGACGTCGTGAGAGGGGCGGTCAACACGACAGTAATGGCGATGGAGATTGGATCAAAGGCTGTCGACTCCGGCAATGAGCAGTTCGCGTACGTGGCCAACGCGTTCGGCGAGATCGCCAGCTTGGTCGGGACGACAACTGAAGCGGCTCGTGAGATCGAGCTGTCGACCAAGCAGCAGACGACTGCGGTCGAGCAGGTGAATGTTGCGATCTCGAACGTTGCGCAGAGTACGAAGGAAGCAGAGGCGAGTTCGAGCCAGACGCTCCAGACTGCCTCGCAACTGACGGGCCTGTCCCAGGACCTCGCGCGTCTCGTGGATTCACAGGCGGAGCGATAGAGCGATGGCCGAAGATCGGTACAAGTACTTTCGCATAGAGGCGAAGGAGCTATTGGACGATCTTTACAAGGGGGTCCTGGAACTCGAGAAAGGGACGGCCACAGTTCGGACAGCAGGGCTTCTCCGTCACGCCCACACGCTCAAAGGCGCCGCCCGCGTTGTGAAGCAGCCCGAGATCGCCGATCATGCCCACGCGATCGAGGAGGTACTCGATCCCATCCGCGACTCAACTGAGCGGGTACCACCGGATCGAATCGAGGCGGTTTTGGGTCTGCTCGACGCAATCGGCGGCCTGATCACCGAGCTGCCACGTCCCGACGGAACGCTGGCGATGCCCGACGGACGACGAGAGACCGCTGCGCCGGCTCGCGCTGAACTCGCACGCACGATTCGCGCCGATGTGGCCGAGATGGACGTGCTGCTCGACGGCGTAGCTGAAGCTCATGCACAGGTCAGCTCGCTTCGCGGCGGCATCCGGGGCATCGAACGAGCCCGTGGGCTCGCCGACGTCATCGTGTCGCAACTTGAGACTTCGCGCTCTCAAGAGGTCGGACGCGCCGACGCCGAAGAACGGAGCAGGCGAGCACGCGTTGCGGCAACGGAACTTCGTTCCACCGTCACCTCCCTTGAGCAGGAACTCGGCAACGATGTCGAGCAGATCGACAGGGAGTTACGCCAGCTCCGAGACTCCGTGGAGCACATGCGCCTCGTTCCCGCCGGAGCTCTGTTTCCCGACCTAGAGCGGGCGGCGCGGGACGTGGCGCAGGCACAGTCAAAGATGGTCGTCTTCGAAGGACGTGGGGGAGAAGTGCGACTCGAGGCGCACGTCCTTGGCGTCGCTCAGGCGGCGCTCCAACAGATCGTGCGCAATGCTGTTGCTCACGGCATCGAGACTAGGGATGAGCGGCAGGCCAGCGGCAAGTCGCCGCAAGGGCACGTGACCTTGGACGTTGCGACGAGAGGTCGCCGAGCGGTCTTCACCTGTCACGACGACGGTCGCGGGATTGACCTCGAGGCATTGAGAAGCGCGGCGCACGGTAAGGGACTGCTCTTTGAGGACACTGGCACGGGAACGCCCGAGGAGTTGATGCGCGTGCTCTTGAGGGGCGGTCTCAGCACGTCAGGTCATGTGACCGAGCTCTCGGGCAGAGGCATCGGGCTCGACGTCGTTCGAGACGCGGCCACGCGCTTGGGCGGAGAGGTAACCGTGACCACCGAGGCCACCGAAGGGACGACGGTCACGCTGGAGGTTCCTCTCTCGCTCGTGTCCTTTGAGGCGCTCGCGGTCGAGGCTGCAGGCATCACGGCCTTCGTCCCGCTCGACGCCGTGTCGCAGACTCTGCGGGTACGGTCCGCTGATATTCACCTGAGCGAGAGCGGCGAGTCCCTGACTTACAATGGAGCCGTCATTCCGTTCCTGTCGCTTGCGACCATTCTCGCGGAACCGGTTTCCGCTCCTCAGCCCGGGGTCGCCTGGTCGGTCGTGGTCGTGGAGGGAAGAGGGAGTGCCGCCGCGGTCGGCGTGCACCGCCTCTTCGGAACATCGAGCATCGTCGTACGGCCGTTGCCCCCTTTTTTGGTGATCTCGGCCGTGATCTCGGGAGTATGGCTCGACGCCGACGGATACCCGAAGCTCGTGCTAGATCCGGACGAACTTGTCGCCGAGGCGCTACGAGAGCGAAGGTCTGACCCGGTCAGTGCCGGCGGTCCCGACTCTCCCGTGCTGGTGATCGACGACTCTCTGACCACGCGCATGCTCGAGCAGAGCATCCTCGAGTCGGCCGGCTACAGCGTCGATGTGGCATCCTCGGGCGAGGAGGCACTGGCGATGGCGCAGAGCAAGCAATATCTCCTCTTCCTCGTCGACGTCGAGATGCCGGGCATGGACGGCTTCACGTTCATCGAGCACACGAGGGTCCATCCGCAGCTGCGAGAGATCCCCGCCGTGCTCGTGACTTCGCGTTCGTCGCACGAAGACCGGCAGAGGGGCCTCGACGCGGGAGCGAGCGCGTACATCACCAAGGGGGAGTTCGACCAGGGAGGGCTCCTCGATCGCATCAGGGCGCTCACGGCAACCTGAAATGACCAAGATCCGCGTCCTCGTCGTCGAAGACTCTGCGACCGTCAGAGAGCACCTATGTGCGGTGCTGAGGTCGGACCCCGACCTTGAGGTGGTTGGCGAGGCAGGCGACGGGAAGCGTGCCATCGCCCTCTGCCAAGAGCTCCGACCCGATGTGATCACCATGGACATGATGCTTCCGATGATGAGCGGCTTGGCTGCGACGGAGTACATCATGGCCCATTGCCCGACGCCGATCCTCATCGTGTCATCCTCTGTCAATCGAGGTGAGTTGTTCAAGGCCTACGAGGCCCTCTCAGCCGGTGCCGTCGACTTGATGGAAAAGCCGAGCGGCGACGAGCCGGACGGCAGATGGGAAGAGAAGTTCCTGTCTTCGCTGAAGATGGTCGCGCGCATCCACGTCATCACCCATCCTCGTGCTCGGCTCAACCCGTCGTCAGACATAGCCCGTTTCGCCTCGGCGCCGCCAAGGCGGATCGGAAAGCGGCCGTACGAGGTGCTCGCGATCGGTGCGTCGACAGGTGGCCCTGGCGCGATAGTCGACGTACTACGAGGGCTGCCGTCGACCTTCTCGTTGCCGGTACTGCTCGTCTTGCATATCGGCGAACCCTTCGGCAGCGCCTTCGCGGACTGGTTGGACGGACAGACAAGTCGGAGGGTGTCCTATGCGAGGGACAACCAGCCCGTCGACGATGCCGTCGGACGCGTGGTGATGGCTCCGCCTGGCTACCACCTCGCCGTGCAGGGCAGCAAGGTACACCTGACTCTCGGTCCCGAACGACACTCGTGCCGACCCTCGGTGGACGTGCTGTTCGAGTCGGTGGCACTCGAGTACGGAGCCAGCGCCGCAGCCTGCCTGCTGACGGGAATGGGTCGCGACGGGGCCCTCGGACTCGCTGCCATACGCCACGGCGGAGGGCTCACTATCGCACAGGACGAAGCCACGTCCGTGGTGTGGGGAATGCCCCGAGAAGCGATTCTCTTAGGCGTCGTCGATCATGTGCTTCCCCTCAGCGAGATCGGTCCAGCTCTGTCCACTCTGGTCCGATCGCGGGTGGGCGGTAAGTGACGATGCCCACGACCGTGCTCGTCCTCGACGACAGCCTGACGGTGAGGATGGATCTGGCCGAAGCGTTCGACGCCGCCGGTTGCCACACCATCCCGTGCGGCACGGCAGCTGAGGCTCGCGAAGCACTTCAGTCGGAGAAGGTGGACGTCATCATCCTCGACGTCCTGCTTCCCGATGCCGACGGTGTCGAGTTCCTTCGAGAGCTGCGTGCGATGCCCTCAAGTGCAGGGGCCGTCGTGCTGATGCTTTCAACCGAAGCTCAGGTGCGCGACCGAGTGCGGGGTATGCAGACAGGCGCCGATGAGTACGTCGGCAAGCCGTACGTCACGGGATACGTGATCTCGCGGACTCAAGAGCTGCTTCGAGCGCGGGTGGCTGCCAACGCTACCGTCCCGACGATGCCGACGGTCCCGACGGTCCCGACGGTCCTCATCATCGACGACAGTGCAACCTTCCGGGAGGCTCTGCGCAGCGCATGCGAGGGCGCCGGATATCAGGTCCTCGTGGCGCAGACAGGTGATGAAGGACTTCGGATTGCCGCGAGTCAACGACCAGCCGCGATCGTCGTCGACGGCGTCCTGCCGGATATCGATGGAGGAACGGTGATTCGCCGTCTTCGCCTCGACGCCGCCCTTCGAGGCATCCCCTGTCTCTTACTGACCGGGTCGGACGACAGCGGAGCCGAGCTCCGAGCTCTCGATGCGGGCGCTGATGGATTCGTCCTGAAGGAGGACGATGTCGCGGTCGTCCTCGCCAGGCTTGCCGCTTTGCTGCGGAATGTCAGGGCGGTGGTCACCAGTGAGGACACTCGTAGCCTCTCGGGCCCAAAGAAGATCCTCGCTGTCGATGACAGCCTTACGTACCTGAACGAGTTAGCCGGCTTGCTACGCAGCGAGGGGTACGACGTCGTGATGGCGCATTCGGGTGAGGAGGCGCTCGAGCTCGTTGCTGCTCAGGCCGTCGACTGCATTCTTCTCGACCTCCTCATGCCGGGTCTCGGTGGCGACGAAACCTGTCGAAGGATCAAAGCCGTTCCCGTCGTGCGGGATGTGCCCCTCATCATGCTGACAGCTCTCGAAGACAGCGCGGCCATGATCGACGCACTGAGTGCAGGGGCTGACGATTACATCCAGAAGTCGAGCGATTTCGAGGTGCTCACCGCACGGGTCCGCGCGCAGATTCGGCGGAAGCAATTCGAGGACGAGAACCGTCGCATCCGAGAGGAGCTGCTCAGCAAGGAGATCGAGACGCTGGCTGCCCGGGCGGCAGCGGAGCTTGCCGAGACGCGGGCGACGCTTGTCGACGAGCTCGAGCGGAAGAACCAAGAGCTCGAGGCGTTCAGCTATTCGGTATCTCACGATCTCCGGGCTCCTCTCCGAAGCATCGACGGCTTCAGCCAGGCCCTGCTCGAGGACTATGAAGGCCGGCTGGACGACACGGCCTCGGACTATCTTCGAAGAGTACGCGCTGCGGCACAGCGCATGGGCGAGCTCATCGACGATCTCCTCGAGCTCTCCCAGGTCGGCCGCGCGGAACTGCACCGGGATCTGGTGAATCTCTCGGCCGTCGCCGAGAGCGTCGTCGCCGACCTGTCAGGTGAGGTGGGAGATCGGCACGTGAAATTTGTCGTCCAGCCTGGGCTCGAAGTGCATGCAGATAGTCGACTGATGAGAGCGGCGCTCGAGAACCTTCTCGGAAATGCATGGAAATTCACCAGCAAAGTGCAGAGCGCGGTGGTGGAATTCGGCGCGGAAGATCGTGACGGAGTCACGGTCTACTTCGTGCGCGACAATGGAAGTGGGTTCGACATGAAGTACGCAGACAAGCTGTTCAGCCCGTTTCAGCGGTTGCACAGCGAAGCGGAGTTTCCTGGAACCGGCATTGGGCTCGCGACCGTGCACCGCATCGTCGACAGGCATGGAGGTCGGGTCTGGGCGAGCGGTGCTGTAGGCGAGGGTGCCACGGTGTCGTTTACGATCTCTTCGTCGCGAACCGGTGACGCAGCGTGAACAGCCAGCTCATCCTTCTTGTCGAAGACAGACCTGACGACGTCGAACTGACCATTCGAGCCTTTGGGAAGAGCAACGTCGCGAACGAGATCGTGGTTGCCTGGGACGGCGAGGAGGCGCTCGACTATCTCTTCGCCACGGGGAGTCACTCAGGACGCGACCCAAGTCTGATGCCTGCGCTCGTCCTACTCGACCTGAAGCTTCCCAAAGTCGACGGTCTCGACGTGCTGCGGCGCATGCGACACGACGAGCGGACGCGACGCCTCCCTGTAGTCGTGCTTACCTCGAGCAACGAGGAGATAGACGTGATCACGAGTTATGACCTCGGTGCCAACAGTTTTGTGCGAAAGCCGGTCGACTTCGTTCAGTTCATCGAGGCCGCTCGTCAGCTCGGGCTCTACTGGCTCGTACTGAACGAGCCACCGAAGTTTCCGTAAGTCAGCCAAGGACGCCTGAACGTGTCAAAGCTACGAGCACTGATGATCGAAGACTCGCTCGATGATGCCCGGTTGCTCCGGCTCGAGCTCGAGCGCGCCGGTTATGAGCTTGTGTCGGAGCGGGTGGAAACGGGGTCCGATGTCGAAGAGGCGCTCCGTGACCGAGACTGGGACATCGTCTTCTCGGATTGGACGATGCCGGGGTTCAGTGCTCCCGATGCGCTCGAGATCGTCAAGCAGCGAGGGCTCGACCTGCCCTTCATCATCATCTCGGGCTCGATCGGGGAGGACGTCGTCATCGACGCGCTCCGGAGCGGCGCCCACGACTTTTTTGTCAAGGGGAGGCTGACGCTCCTGCCGCCCGCCGTCGAGCGCGAGCTCCGGGAGGCAGCCCTGCGTCGCGAACGAAGGCACATGCAAGAGCAGCTCATGATCGGGGACCGCATGGCTTCTGTTGGCCTCCTTGCGGCCGGGGTCGCGCACGAGATCAACAACCCGCTCGCCGTCGTCATCGGCAACATCGAACTCTCCCTTCGTCTGTTGGAAGACAAAACGGCTGATGACCCCTGTTCGCGGGACGTGTCCGCGCAGCTGCGCGATGCCCATGAAGCAGCCGAGCGGATCCGTAATGTCGCCAACGACCTCATACTCTTCGCTCGCGCAGACAGCGAGGAGCACACGGGTGTCGACGTACGCCCCGTCATCGAATCGTCGTTACGCATGGCTCACAACGAGATTCGTCATAGGGCTCGGCTCCGTACGAGCTTCGCTGTGGTCCCGCCTGTAGAGGCGAACGAATCGAGACTTGGCCAGGTCTTCTTGAACCTGATCGTCAATGCGGCCCACTCAATCCCCGAGGGGCGCGCCGATGTGAACGAGATCTCTGTGGCAACGATGCTTGCGCCGAACGGGCACGTTGTGGTTCAGGTGCGCGATACCGGCTCGGGTATGTCTGCAGACGTGATGAAGCACCTCTTCAGCCCATTCTTCACGACGAAGCCGCTCGGTTTGGGAACCGGGCTCGGGCTGTCGATCTGTCACCGGATCGTGACCTCGTTCGGAGGCACGATCACAGTCGAAAGCGATCTCGGAAGGGGCTCGGTCTTCGAAGTACATCTGTTGCCAGCCGAGCGTGTAGCGGATCCCGTCGCACCTGCAGCCGCCCTGCGGGCATCCGACAGGCGAGGCTCCGTCCTTGTCGTCGACGACGAGCCAGCGATCGGCTTGCTCGTGACCGGCGTTCTTGGCAAGGACCACGACGTGACAAGCACCACTACCGCCTTGGAGGCTCTCGAGTGGATAACGCAGGGGGCACGATACGACGTCATCCTTTGCGACCTGATGATGCCGCATCTCACCGGGATGGACTTCTATTCCGAGCTCACACGAATCGCTCCCGAGCAGGCGCAACGAGTGATCTTCCTCACAGGTGGAGCATTCACTCCTCAGGCTCGCCAGTTCCTCGACGAAGTCGACAACATGCGGATCGACAAACCGTTCAAGATCCAAGCTCTCAGCGCTATCGTGAACGACCGCGTCTGACGTTTCGGCTTCGTGGTCGACGCGGAGTGTTCCACATCAGCCGCAAGGCTAACTCTGCTGTGCGAGCACCTCGTCGACGAGGCCCAAGAGCGCTTCGACCGAGACGGGTTTCGTCAGGTATCGCTGCGCCCCCAGATTGAGTAGTCGCTTCACCTGGTTCGGCACCGCATCTGCACTGAGCATCACGATAGGGATGTCACAGGTGGTCGTGTCAGCCCTCAGCCTGCGGAGCACCTCTTCGCCGTCAATATCCGGGAGGTGCAAGTCGAGCAGCACCAGGTTGATGGGTCGCTGCCTGCTCAGCTCGAGCGCTGCCACACCCGACGTCGCCGAGACCAGTTCGATCATGGGACGACGTTTCAGGATCTCCGTCACAAGTCGCACGTTCGCCGAGACGTCATCGACGTAGAGCAGGACGAAGCGGCGCTCGTAGTCCCGTGACACGACGAGCCTGCGGTGAGTCGCGTCGGTCATGTCGAGTGTCGATGGTTCAATAGCAGCCAGCTCGACGTAAAACGTGCTTCCCTCGCCGGGCGTGCTTGAGGCGCCTATCTTTCCTCCCATTGTCTCGGTCAGGGTCTTCGAGAGAGCAAGCCCGAGACCGGTGCCTTCGATACCATGACTCGCCGCATTGAGCCGCTCGAAAGGCACGAAGAGGAGCGCCATCTCACCCTCCGACAGGCCGTCGCCTTGGTCTTCGACCTCCAGCCGCACGCGGCTGCCCACGCGAAGGGCACGTAGATCGACACGACCGCCTGGTCGATTGTATTTGAGGGCGTTCGACACGAGATTGGTGAGCACTTGGCGAAGTCGCTGCTGGTCGGCGAGGACATAGGCGTTCGCGGCATCGGTGAGATCAGTGTCGATGGCGTGGTCGCTGGCGTATGCGACCGAGTGGAGCAGGTCGATGACGCCAGCGATCGACCCGGCGACCGAGACTGGCTCGAGCGACAGCGACATGGCACCCGTCTCCACGCGTGAGATGTCGAGGACGTTGTTCATGAGCTCGAGGAGATGGCGACTGGCCCGGAGGATCAGTGACACCCATTCGGCATGATCGTCTTCAAGGTCAGCGAGTTCCAGCAACTCCCCGAAGCCGATCACCGCAGTGAGCGGCGTGCGCAACTCGTGGCTCATCCTTGACAAGAAAGCGTTCTTGGCTTGGCTCACGTCCCGCAACTGCTCGTTCACCACCTGCAACTCCTGTGCCCGACGCAGTATCTCCGCTTGCACTTCGGCCGTCCGGTCGATCGGATGACCCGATCGGATGACTGCCGCTCCTAGGGCCTGCACGTATGCAGAGATGTCTTCGACACGGTGGATCACGAATGCGAGGTCTCCATCGGGTCCGAGCACCGGCCAGTTCAACTGGCTCCACCATCTCTCCTCGTACGCACCCCCTTCGGAGATCGGACCCCGGATGTCGTAACGCTGGGCAGCCATCGAGTCGGCTGCACCGTCACGGAACACCCGCTCGAGGGAGGCGCCGAGCTCCGGGTTGTCCGGGAAGATTTCGAAGAGGTGCCGACCGAGCATGGCATCGCGAGTTGTGTTCGTCGCGCTCAGGTATTGGTCACTCACCGCCCTGACGTTGAGGTGCCGGTCGAGCAATACGCTTGCACCTGGACCGAGCTCGAACAGCATGCGCCAGGTCTCGGTGTCCAACGCAGACGAGTAGTCCTCTGACGCCGGAGTCACAGGCCGTCGATCTCGGGAAGCGGCGCCGGGCGGCCGAGATGATAACCCTGGCCGAGGTGAACACCGAGCGAGCAGAGGGTCGTCTGCTCGGCTTCCGTCTCGATTCCTTCGGCGACGAGTCGAGCACCGACTTCGTCTCCGAACATGACCAGTGACGCCGTGAGCGCGCGTCGGACGGGATCGGCGTCGATTCCTCGGGTGAGCGTGATGTCGAGCTTGATGAGGTCCGGCTGCAGTTTCAAGATGTGCTGGAGGCTGGCGAAGCCGGCGCCGGCGTCGTCAACGGCAAAGCGGATCCCACGCGACCGCAGCTGTGCCAGGCTCTCGGTGAGTGGTGCGTAGTCATCGATCCGAGCGTGTTCGGTGACTTCGACGACGACTTGAGACCCGTGCCGGACTGCCCCGGTCTTCATGAGAACACCGCTCGCGAGGAGCTGTGGCGAGGCGTTCACGGACAAAAAAGCCCCGTTGGGCATCCGCCGGATGAGTTCGAGGGCTCGATCGATGGCCATGAGCTCCAGCTCCATGCCCAGCCCCACCTCGGCGGCCTCCGCGAACCACTTATCGGGAGATCGCAATGGTTCGACGGAGAAACGGGATAGCGCCTCCATCCCCACGATCTCCCCACCCGTGAGGTCGACGATCGGCTGGAATACGACATCCAGGGCACCTCGGTCGAGCACGTCGCGGATCCGGATGGCCGCCTCTACGAGTCGCTTCTCCTCGGCTCGCTCGGCTGCCTCCTTTTCGCGGAGGCGCTCTTCGAGCTCAGCGCGCTCGTGCTGGACGCGGAGATGAAGAGACCTCGTGCGAAGCAAGTTGCGTACTCGGAGTACGACTTCGGTCTGATCGAGCGGTTTGAGAAGGAAGTCGTCTGCGCCGGCGCTCACTTGGTATCAACCTGCGGATGGCAGACATGACCTCGAAGCCGTCCATCTGCGGCATATGCAAATCCAACATGACAAGGTCGGGAGAGGTTGCCTTGTAAAGATCGATCGCCTCGGTCGATCGCGAGGTCGAAACCGTCTGCAGGTTGTCGACGTTTTTCAGAACCGTCTCGAGGAGCTTCACGTTCATTGGTTCATCGTCGATGATGAGGACGCAGTAGTCCCGGTCTTCGGTGCCGGGCGCTTGGGTCCTCGTGGGGTTCAGCACGGCCCGGAGGCTCTCATGCTCGAGCTCAGGCAAACTTGTTTCGCCGCGGAGATTGCGACGTGTTTCCTCCCAGGCACATCCTGCGAATCGTGCGGATCCTGACTGGGGTCAGACACGTCGCCCCTTCCTGTTCGAACGCGCATTTCCGACGCGGGGCTGCGGTCTAACGCGACTATAGGCGGCGCTCGCCGACTAACTCCGCATACCGCATCGAGCCCGTCAAGACTTGTCGTGCTTGCTGCTAGCTAGGCCGCCGACTGGGCGGAGCGGCGAAGAATATCTACGACCGTCTCCGTCACCCGGGCCCCTGTGACCTCCGGCAGCGCCCACTGCCCAGTCAACCCGCTGCGATTGCCACCGCGGCCGTGCCACATGTCTCCTTCGGAGATCATCACCATGTGGCTCTCGGGGTCTGCGTCGAGCTGCAGGTACGGGTGACGGTTCGGGCGCGGCGAACCCTCGATCTCTCCGCTGAGTGACATCCACAAGATGAGCCGGTGCGAGCAGAGACGACTCCTGGCCTCTTCACGCTCGTCGATGAAACCCCCGCCGCCGTTCTCGCGCAGACGCTCAAGGATGGCCTCCATCGCCGGGCGAACCCGTGAGCCGCATGCCTCCGCGAAGCCATGAGAAAATTCCGCCCGCTCTTGCGCCACCTGAGCGGTCCTCTCGGTGGACTCTGCCTCTTCCACAATTCGTCGCTGCAGGATCAGATCGATCTCGGCGAGCCGATCCCGCCTCGGGGGCTCGAAGGCCGGTTCGAAACGCGGCGGTTGTGCAGAACGCAACGGCTGAGCCGTATCGTCAACCTCTGACTTTATCGCTCGGGTTTCCACCCGGAACCCCCATCCTCCCCGTTTGACGGGGATGCAGTCACTCGCGTTGAGCAACCAGCCTACCGGCGGATCCAGCCCCGTTCGGCGGCGACCGTTTCTGCCTATGTTGGCGACATGCTGACCATCTACGGCGTCGTCGTCTTGACATTCATGATGGCGATGTACGCGCTCGAACGCCACGATCCTCGCTACGTCCTCGCCTTCGCGCTCGGATGCGCCCTCTCGAGCAGCTACGGCTTCCTCAGCAAGGCTTGGCCATTCGGGGTCGTCGAGGCCATCTGGTGCGTCATCGCGGCGTACCGCTTCAGGACGACGCTCAGTCCCGCGGCGACGCCAGGAAGACCGGAATCTCCCGCTCAGTCCTGACCTGATACTCGGCGTACGGCGGGTAGGCCGCCACAGCGCGCTCCCACCAGGCGGCCCGCTCCTCGCCGCTCAACTCGCGAACGGTCACCTCGAGTGGCTCGGGCCCGTCCTGCACCGTCACCCCGCTCGGGTCGGCAACAAGGTTGTGGTACCAGACCGGGTGAGCCGGAGACCCGCCCTTTGAGGCGACGAGGGCGTACTCACCATCGTGCTCGACCCGCATGAGCGGCGTCTTTCGGATCTTCCCGCTCTTGTTGCCTTTCGTCGTGACGACGACGACCGGCAATCCGGTATCGCGCAGCGTATTCCCGCGCTGGCCGCCGGAGCTCTCATACTCTTCAACCTGGTTACGTACCCATTCGGCTGGGCTCGGCTCGTATTCTCCATCGAGGGGCATGAATCCAATGCTAGAGACTTGGCCATGATCGACCGCTCACGCATCGCGACTCTCATCAAGCGAGAAACGAATCTCTACACCGATCGCCATCCGGCCTCCCACGCTGCTGTTGGGAACGGGAAGAACCTGCTCTGTGGCGTCCCGATGACTTGGATGTCGAAATGGGCAGGCGGCTTCCCCCTGCAGCTCGCCGGAGCACACGGAGCGAAAGTGACCGACATCGACGGGATCACCTACTCCGACTTTTGTCTCGGGGACACAGGGGCGATGGCCGGGCATTCTCCCGCTGCGACCCTGGCCGCTATCCGTCACCGGGTGATGGAGTCCGGAGGCATCACTGCGATGCTGCCCTCCGAGGACGCCGCACTAGCCGGCAGCGAGCTCGCTCGGCGCTTCGGGCTTCCTCTCTGGAGCTTCACGCTCACGGCCACCGATGCCAACCGATGGGCGATCCGGATCGCCCGCCAGGTCACGAGACGCCCGAAGATCCTCGTGTTCAACTGCTGCTACCACGGAAGCGTCGACGAGAGCTTCGCAACACTCGAAGGCGGAGTTGTCCGCCCGCGGGAAGGGAACGTCGGGCCGCCAGTCGACCCGGCACTCACCACAAGGGTCGTCGAGTTCAACGACACCGACGCGCTCGAGCGAGAGCTCTCCGCCGGCGATGTCGCCGTGGTGCTCGCAGAGCCGGCTCTCACTAACATCGGGATCGTGCTGCCCGAGCCCGGGTTCCACGATGCCCTTCGCCAGCTGACCCGCGATGCCGGGACGCTGCTGTTGATCGACGAGACCCACACTCTCTCGGCTGGGCCGTCAGGCGCCACAGGAGCCTGGGGCCTCGACCCTGACCTCGTCACCCTCGGAAAGGCGATCGGCGGCGGCATCCCCGCCGGTGCCTACGGGCTGTCGGCCGCCGTCGCGGATCGCATCGCGGGGGACGGGGAGGCGGATCTGATCGACGTTGGTGGTATAGGCGGCACGCTCGCAGGCAACGCCCTCTCGACCGCCGCCATGCGGGCAACGCTTACCGACGTCTTGACGGACGAGGCGTTCGGGCACATGTTGAGCCTGACGGAACGTTACGAGGCAGCCGTGAACGAGAACCTCTCAACGACAGGCCTTCCCTGGAGTATCACGAGGCTCGGGGCTCGAGCCGAGTTCCGCTACTGCTCGCCGGCACCGCGGAACGGTGCCGAGTCCGAAGCGGCTGAGGACGAGGACCTCGACGAGTACATGCACCTCTACCTCGCTAACCGTGGCGTGCTCCTCACGCCTTTCCACAACATGGCGCTTACGTGCCCGGCCACGACCGACGAGCAGGTCGATCGCCTGATCGAGGTCTTTTGCAGCGCAACCGCCGAGCTGGTCGGCTGACCTGCGGTCAGGCCGGGGGCATCGTCTTGTAGTGGAAGGTGTTGAACAGCTTGAGCTGGTCGCACAGGTGCGGGCTCGGCACACCGTTATCCCCGAGGAACCCGCTCTGTCCCGGCGGCAGCACGTCTGCACCCCTGAGCGTCGTCGGGCCGACGTCGACCGCCATCATGAACGTGCTGCGGTTCTGAGATGCGCTCGTGCCGCAGTGCGTCGTGAAGCCGGCTGCAGCCGGATCGAGGCTGTCCCAGTTCTCGTCCTGCGCGGGCTTGTATCCCCACTTCGACACGTCGGTCGTGCCGAAGCCGGGCACGTTCTGGCCGAGTTGTGTCCCCTTGCCCGACAGGATCGCGATGGCGTCGTTGACGCTCTCGATCAGGATCTCGTTCTGGCGGCCGGAGAAGTAGCTCGCGTGATAGCAGAGGACGCCGCATGGCACCATGCCGGGCGTGCGGTCGAGCACGTGGTAGAGGAAGTTGTAGGTGCAGTCGCCGCCGAGTCCTCCGTAAGTGCCCATTCCGATCGACGCCTTGTTCATGTCGATCGCTCCGACGTACTGCTCGTGAGGGTTGACGCCTCCCTCGCACACGTTTCGCTCGAGCGCCTCCAAGGTGTTCATGAAGATCGACATCGCGGAGTTGCCGAGCGTCGTCGTGTCGTTCCAGGTCGAGAGATCCTTCATCGCTTTTGCGAGATCAGGATGGGTCGCGGTGCTGACGAGAGGGTTCTTCGCAGCCACGAGGGCCGAGTACGCCTTCTCGAGGTACGGGATGAAGAACGGCGCGGCAGGACGGGTGTTGTCGCCGTTGTCGATCTGGCCGATCGAGTGCTCGATCGACTCGAGGTACGAGACGGTGATCGAGTTGTTCTCCGCCAGCATCTTCGAGATGAGCGACGAGCGGAAGATTGTCCCCCAGTACTCGTCGCCGCCGTTCTGCTGGTAGTACTGCGACTCCGACGGCTTTGTGTTCCAGTTGTCGAGGTAGCCCTGCGCAGGGTTGATGCTCCGAGGCATCTGGCTCCAGGGCACGTATCCCAGCCATTGCTGCGTGCCGTCCCCCACCGCCGGGAGACGGGGGTCCACCTTGTGGACCGAGGGCTCCACCGGCACGAGACCATCGCCGAAAAAGGCGATGTTGCCGAGCTTGTCCGCGAAGAGGAAGTTGTGGAGCGTCGTGACGAGCTTCATGGAAGCCTCGAACTGGCGCAGGTTCTTGTCACTGCCCAGCTGCGAGAAACCCAGCAAAGATCCCGTCTCACGTCCCCACGACGCGAATCGCATCGCGAACGCCACGCCGTGCTTCGGGTCCGTATAAAAGATCGGGCCGTCGATCGTCCGATAGACGGTGTAGCTCGCCGGCTTGGAACCGAGAACAGCGATGGACTCGTGAAACACCTGCAACGGCGTCCACTTGCCGTGGTACCAGTAGGTCGGCGGGCTGGCGCTCAGCCGGACCTTCTCGGAATAAGCCCTCTGGTCCACAAGCTCCTCGCTCGTGGTAGTCCAGGCGAAGTCGGCGTTGCGGCCGATGAGGAGGTATGGCTCGCCCGCGATGTACATGCCACCGGCGTCGTATCCCGGACCGTGGAGATACTCCTCACCATCGATGCTCGGCGTACCGAATCCCTCTTGGGGAGCGCCCCAGAGAAGAGCATGATGGTCCTTCGACTTGCTCGGCGTGACGACGAACGCGTTCGATCCACCGTGCGAGGGAACCTTCAACTTGATCCCTGTCTCAAGGATCCGCTGACGGTCGGCGTGCAGGGTCGCAGCCGCGCCCAGGATGTCCTTGTTGCTGATCGAGGCAAGCGCCGCCAGGCTGGCCTCGGTGGCGACCAAGGAGGATCGTGACCGTCGACTCGTGATCACTGGCGCCACGCTCGGGACTGTCGTCGGCGCAGTCGGATCGTTGATCCACCGCGTGTCGTTGAAGACAGCTTCCGCATCCGCCACAGCGTGGGGGTCGTGCTTGCGGGCAAGGTATGCCCGGAGATAGCGAAGGTATGCGAGGTTCGACAATTCGCTACCCCCCCCGCCTCCGAAGTCGCGCGCGAGGTAGTTGCCGACAGCGATTGTGTCCGTCGGCGTCCACGGCGCCGGGCGGTAGGGACCCTTGGTCCCTACGACCGAGCCCAACACGAAGAACTCGTAGGGCACGAGCGACTTCTGGTGCACCGGCTCGAAGGCGAGCGACTCGTACGCGTTCACTCCATCGGAAAAGGACTGCAGGGCTGTTCGGGTGCTCGCCGGTAGCGAGAGGTATTGCTTCTCGAGCTCGGCCGGGGTGTAGAAGAAGTTGCGGATGTCCTCGTCCTGGGAGAGCTCGCTCGAGCCTCCGATCCCAGACAGGGTCCCCTCGACCGTGCGGCGAACGAGCTCGAGCTGCACCATGCGATCCTGTGCCTGCGCGTAGCCGGAGCCGAACCACATGCCGTTTATGGTCGATGAAGTGATGGTCGGCACACCGTAGGAGTCCCGTGAGATCGTGGCCTTGTCTGAGCCGTGACCTACCACGATCGTCTTCGATCCACCCGCCGCCGCCGCTCCCGCGGCGCCCGCGCCGGAAGACGGAACGAAGACGACGCTCGCGAGCAACGCGCTCGCAGCGGCAACCGGCAAGATCCCCCGGACGACCCGAATGCGACGAGTACCCATCACATCCCCCTCTGGCGCTGTACCTCTCACTGCGGCCATCGCAGCCGAAGCACGAACCACAGTCACCGTAACGCGAGCTGGAGCATGTGGCATGACTCCTGAGGGTCACTCTCCCCAAGTAGCCTCCGGCCGTGCGACGCCGAGAGTTCTTGAAGCTCGGGGGAGCTGTGCTCGCCGGTGGGGCAATCGCTGGGTGCTCCGACCAGTCGAAGGCGGCGTCGCCCTCTCGCAACTCTGCGACGACGAGCCCGTCATCGACGTCGGCTCGAACGACCACGTCTTCTCGAGCGACCAAGACCAGCACGACAGTGTCGCGTCCGTCACCGGCCGACTGGACATCTCTCTCGAAGTCCCTCGACGGCCGCCTCGTGCTCCCGGACTCGAGTGCCTACCCAACCGACGCGCTCTCCTACAACCCGGTCTTCGACGGCGCCCATCCGCAGGCGATCGCCTACGTCGGGTCTCCAAGCGACGTCGCGAAAGCGATCAGCTTCGGCCGTGATCACGGCGTGCGACTGTCGATTCGCTCGGGCGGACACTGCTACGGCGGCTGGTCGACCGGCAACGGACTCGTGATCGACGTCTCGAAGCTTTCGGCTGTGTCGGTCAACGGCGAACAGGTGACCGCCGGATCGGGCACCCGACTGGTCGACCTCTACGCCGCCTGTGCTCCCCACGCCATCGCCGTCCCCGGTGGTTCTTGTCCGTCGGTAGGACTCGCCGGCCTCACGATGGGCGGAGGGCTTGGAGTGATCGATCGGAAGTTCGGTCTCACGTGCGACAACCTGCAATCGGCGGATGTCGTGCTTGCGTCCGGAGAGCTGGTCACGTGCGACGCTTCCTCGCATTCAGATCTCTTCTGGGCCCTGAGAGGCGGGGGTGGGGGGAATTTTGGGGCGGTGACAGGCTTTCGTTTCTTGGCGCATGCCATCGGAGAGCTCGCGATCTTCACTCTCGTGTGGCCATGGTCGTCGGCCGCCCAGGTGGCGGCGGCCTGGCAGGAGTGGGCGCCGCACGCTCCGGACGAACTGTGGTCGAACTGTCTTTTGATCGCGAGCCAGAACACCCCGTCGGGCGAGGCGCCCGCGGCACGCGTGACCGGCGTGTACGTCGGCTCGCAGTCGGCACTCGAAGCGGAGCTTCAGCCGTTCCTCCGGGCGGTCACGTCGGCGAGCCCTTTCACGAACTTCGTCGGGTCGGCCGGCTATCTCGACACCATGCTGATCGAGGCCGGATGCGACGGCGACTCGGTGGCGGAGTGTCACCTTCCCAGCCAGAACCCGGCCGGCATACTGACCCGGGGACCTTTCGCCGCCAAGTCGGACATCGTCACAAAGGCCCTGCCGACTGCCGGGATACGAGCGATGATGGCAGCCGTCGAGGCCCGCCAGAGCTCTCCGGTGCTGTCGGGAGGCGGTCTTGCTCTCGACGCCGCAGGGGGCGCCATAAATCGTGTCTCGCCAACCGCCACTGCCTTCGTCCACCGGGACGGGCTGTTCACTGTCCAGTACAGCGCCACCTGGAACGAGGGTGCTCCGGCGAGCGTCGTTGCGGCGAACCGAACCTGGTTGGCGCAGGCTTGGGGCTCGATGAGACCGTACGTCTCTGGCCAGGCGTACCAGAACTACATCGACCCGGCCCTCAAAGGTTGGGCGAACGCCTACTACGGCCAGAATCTCGCGCGCCTCGAAGAGGTGAAGAGGCGCTACGACCCGGGCGACTTGTGGAGCTTCCCGCAGTCGATCCCCGTGGCCTGAGTCGATCGGGCGCCAGTCAGAGCAGGGTGCTCAAGCCCCCGTCGACAGCGATCACTTGGCCGGTCACGTAGCTAGCGGCGTCCGACAACAGAAAGACGACGACTTCGGCAACCTCGAACGCCGTCCCTTGGCGGCCGAGCGGGACGGGTGTGGTATCGCGGCTCGGGCGGCCAGCGGATGCGAAGCGACCGAGCGGCGTGTCGATGAGGCCCGGCGCGACCACGTTCGCCCGGATTCCCTTGCGTGCTCCCTCGGCTGCGACGTGGCGGCAGAGTCCCGCAAGGGCTGCCTTTGACGAGTCGTAGGCGGGAATCCTGCTTCCGGGCTTCAGGCCTGCAACGGACGAGATGAAGACGATGGACGAACCTTCTTCTAAGTGGGGGAAGACCGCTTGGCAGACGAGGAAGTGCGAGCGGACGTTGACGGAGAAGGTCGCGTCCCAATCCTCCACCGTGGTACCCGCGAGGCGGCCGCCTCGTCCGATCCCGACGTTGAGCACGATCGAGTCGAGGCCCCCGAGACCATCGAGAGCGGCTTTCACGCCGGCGGCACAGGCTGTCGGATCGGTTACGTCTGCGCCGATCACGAGCGAGCGCCCTCCCTCAGCCTCGACGAGTCCGGCCGTCTCTCTCGCGCTCGCGACGTCGCGATCGAGGCAGGCAACAGCTGCGCCCTCTCGGGCTGCCAGGCAGCTGATGGCACGGCCGTTGCCGACCGGTTGGGTCTCGCCGGCGTCGGGCTCGGTAACTGTCGGTGCTTCGGGCGACCCGGGTTGAGTCCCGGCTCCGACGACTAGGAGGCGGCGGCCCTCGAGGCGGCGGCCGCTTCGCTTGGCCTTGGCCGCACTGGCCTCGTCTCGGTCTCGGTCTCGGTCAACCACCGTTCGCCCTCCCTGTGATGTCCTGTCCCGTGCTGCGTCGGATCGGGTTACCAGTGCTGGACGCAGGTCGGGTGCGGCATATGCACACGGTTTGCGTCCAGTGCCCGAACCGTCCAGCCGCCCGTCCGCCAAGCTAGGTGCTTCCCGGTACCTTCGACACATGACGACAGGACTCACGAAAGAGGACATCGCCCTGTTGACCGAGCCGCAGATCGCCTGTGTGGCAACCGTCAACGCCGACGGATCGGTCCAGCTCACGCCCGTGTGGGTGGACACCGACGGCGAAGCGGTGCTCTTCAATACCGCCAAGGGCCGGGTCAAGCACCAGAACATCGAGCGCAACCCGAACGTGTCGGTACTCGTGGTCGACACGAACGACGCCCACCGTTGGGTGTCGGTTCGCGGCAGGGCGGAGATCGTCGAAGAGGGTGCCGATGAGCACATCGACCGGTTGGCGGTGAAATACACCGGCCAGGACTTCTCCCCATCCCGGCAAGCCGGACAAGTGCGCATTACCGTACGCGTCGTGCCCGAGCATCGGATGGCCGAATAACCAATGGCGGCGATAGGTCCACCGCTATGACTCCCGTCCCGACGAACGACCAGGTCGCGACCGCTCCCGAGGCCGAGACCCAGGTCGAGACCCCGCCGCCGGCACCCACGCATCCGAGGGCATCGCTCGAACCGCCGCGGCTCCTGCTCCCGGTCCCGGGCACCGAGCCACGAAAGCGCCTGCGCCCGCGCATCGACTGGGACCTGATCGCTTGCGGGTTACACGGTCACGAGCTGGTCGGCACCGACGCAGCCGAGGTGCTCGGCGAGCACTCGCCGTTCACCCGCGAGGCCGACGGCATCCGCTGGTATCGCTGCCTCCGTTGCGAGGCGTG
>PLDN01000178.1 GCA_003136185.1 Acidimicrobiaceae bacterium
GATGGAATATTCGCCACCGACACCTATCGAACACCATCGTCGGTGCCACCAGCATCAACCACCTTCGCTCCAACGTGGCGATCGCGGAGAAGGGGCCGCTGCCCACTGACCTCTACGAAGAGGCCAAACGCCGCCTGGACGTCGCGAGCTGGTAGCGCGCTTCCGGGCGACTATGTCGTGGTCGTGGCCGAGGTTGGAATGATCGAGCTGACCGGCGGGACGCGAGTGGCGGTGATGAACTGGCCAGTGACCACGCTGAAGCCGGCAGGCTCCACCCGAACGAGAAGTGTGCGCCCAGATGCCCGACTCGTCCGGGCGAGACGGCCCTCGCCGTCGTAGATCGAAATCGTCGCGTAAGCGGACTTCGGTAGATTGAGAGCTGTCAACTTCGGCGTCGGCGCAAAGCTGCGCAGCAACGCCCTGAAGCTTTCCCCGTCGGCTAGAACGAGGGATTCCGCTTCCGGCTGGACCAGGAAAGCGTTGAGCTCGGCCACCGTCCCATCTCCGGTGTAGGTCGCCTGCACGCTCGCGGACCCTGCAGCGATGGGTGGCGTGGCCGGTCCAGTCGCCATGACCAGCTCGTCCGGATAGGCCCCGTCGCCTTGCGGAGCCCCACCGCCCTCGTAAGCGGTGCCGGCGGGCAAGCCCGCCAGCCGCTGCACAGTACCGCAGGCACGTGACGCGATCGTGCGGCGGTCGAAGACGGTGAGGACCAGGTACTGGTCGGCAGCGGGAAGGGTGACGTCGAGCGCAGCTGCGCCCGAAGGGCCCAGCTGCACGTACTGGCCAGCCCACTGGCTTTCCGCACTTGCAGCCGCCGGTGTGACGAGGGTGGCGTTGCCGGACAGCCGTCCGCTCGCCGCATCGACGAGTTGCCAGGAGATCTGGGATTGGCGGGCGTGAACCATCGCCTTTTGCGCGACAACGGGCGCGGCGTCGAGGTCGATCATCCCGAGCAGCGCACAGATCGTCGACTCGGCACCCGAGTTCATGTTGACGCCAGTCGACGAAACCCCGTCGAAGCAGACGCCAGTCGACGGATCGTACATAGGCGCGCCGAGCACATTATTGCCGAACCACCATGATGCAGCGAAGGCGGCAAGCTCCTCGTAACCGGCTCGACCCCCCTGTTCGCTCAACAGGAGCAGATTCTCAAAAATGCAATAAGCACCGTAGCTGACCTGCCCGGCCGTCGCGACCGGAGCGGGCAACCACGTGTTGTCCGGACCGCCTTGGATCATCAGATGCGGCGCGAACTGTGCCCCGTAGGTCAACGCCGGCTGCAGCAGCGAGGAATCGCCGAGCACGGTGGAGGCGAGCACAAGGGCGCCCGCCATCTGATCTGCCCAAGCATGCCAGAGTGACAGGTCGGTCACGTCAGGCAGGATCGCACCGAACGGCCAACCTGTTGGGGAACCTGAAGCCATCTCGGCGATCCCACTAGCAAGGCGGTACAGCGCCGTCTCGATTTGCTTGTCCCGGGTAGCCTCGGCATAGGCAGCGAGGCCTAGGCAGGCCTCGGACGAGGCGTCGGCGCCGCCGACGAGGAGCCATGCGGGGGTCCGCCGCCCGTTGACCTTGAGATACGTCCCGTAGCGGTCGAGGACTTCTCGCTCGAGCGCGACGAGAGAGAGCATGAAGCGGTCGGAGAGGAACGCAGCGAAGGCCGGGTCGGCGGTACGGAAGGCGCGGTATCCCTCGCCGAGGGCCCAGATCGTCCGCCCTAACCAGTATGAAGGCCCGGAATCCGACGGGTTGGGGCTGTCCGGTGGCGTCGGCGTGGGGTTGAGGGTACCGTCGGGCTGCATCCACAGGACCACGTTGCCGGCGTTGGCCCCCGTCGCCGTCTGCAGGTAGGTCAAACCCCTCAACAACTGGTACGCGGCCGTGCGGCTGTGGTCATCCCCATATTGGAGCCAGTGACGCACGTAAACCACCGCAGCCCGAGAGATGTCGTCGGCGTCGTAGGCACCCTGGCCATAGGTGTTGGTCGCGGCGTCATAGTTCCCGCCCCCGACGACCTCGTAGATCCCGGATGACTCGTAATTGCCGTAAGCCCACAAAACCCCGATCGAAGGCTCTGCATCCAGGTTGTAGGTGCTGTGACCCGCTTGGCTGGGCGGCGCAACCTCCGTCCGAAGGAAGTCGAGGTGAGCGAGGTTGGCGAGCCCGCTGGTCTGATCCATCTGGCCAGCGAGGAGCGCGGTGGCTTCCTGATCCTCGTAGCCCAGTCCCGGCGCTGTCGAATGCTCCAGGCGACGCAGCCGGGTCGGGACGACGCCCGCCACCACGACGACGCCAGTGCCTTTGAGAAAGTCTCGTCGGCTAACCTGCATGTTTTTTCACACTTTCCGAACCGAGCCCGTGCCCACCATGTCCAAAAGGAGGCGACGATTCACCTCCCCCACAACGGCCATCCAAGCAGCACATACTCGTGAAACACCTCTGCGAAGCGTCTTCGCTCACCACCTTTAGACCACTTTAGTTCTTTTGTCAAGGAGAGCCTCAGATCGCTAGCACCGTCGGCTTCAGTGCCGCCCAAAACCCAGCTGTAGGGCGCCAAAAGGGGTCTTCTGCCGGTTTCGTGGGTCAACTGGCCCAAGGCAGTGACGGAGCGATGCCAGCTCTGTCCAGCATGATCATCGTGATGAAGCTCTTGGGGTCGTGGCTCCACGTCCACCCCGCAATCCTGTCACGGGGCTACCTGATGGTCGAGTTTCCTTCGCTGCCCACTAGGCGCCAGTGGGCGGTACGAGGTCTGTTGCGTCCCCTGCCGACACAAGCTCACCGTTTCGTCGGCTGTGGCAGGTCACGCGAGATCAGCGCAGACCGAGAACAGTCACGAGACTTTCGTCGATGCCCCAGATTTCCTCTGCGCTCGCGTGTGCGACTCGATTTCCTAACCGGCTCAGGTCCACCGCGCCGACTTGTTCGACAAGCACACGAGTCGTCTCACCATCGACGACTATCTCGGGCCGGAAGGTTGCAGACCGTGCACTCTGAGACGTTGGCGCGATCAGCACGACGGACCGAGGGAGGAACTCATCTGCCTGTACGACCACCCCGAGCCGGCGGCCACGCTGCTCGCGCCCGATGCCTTTCGGCAGGCGAAGTTCGTAGACGTCACCGCGTTGCACGCAAGCTCTCCATCATTGATGCGACCTCTTGCATCTCCTGACGGTCCTCGTCATCCGCCTCCAGCGCGGCGACCTCAGCTCGAAGCGCGTCCTTTCGTCGTAGCGCTGAGGCGGCATCAAGGATGGACCTTCGGATCGCGTCAGAACGAGTCATGCCGGAGGCTTCGAGCGTGTTCAGCGCTCGCTGTACCTCATCGTCAAGCCGAACAGAAACAGCGCGTGCCATGGAGAGAGTGTATCGCAGAACGTGATACAGATCTTCCCAGACGTGCGAAGGAAGTGCTGATCAGACCCAGTCGTAGAGTCGCGCCGTCGGACCTCCGACACCATCTGACAGATCTGCGACTGTGGGCGGAAGAGCGCCGAAGTCGGGTCGGAGCTCAGTCGATGCTTCCAGCCGTGACGATCCATTCGCACCGCTGACCTGTGACGCCGGCGATCATGTCGAAGTCGGCGTCGTAGTGAAGCACAACGAGGCCGTGCTCTTCAGCGGCCGCGGCGACAAGCAGATCAGGGATCTTCCCGCCTCGCTGGCTGCGGTCGGCCAGGAGGCGCTGAACCTGTAGTGCACGACGGACATGATCGACCGTGGTCTCGATGACGGTCAACGCCTCGAGCGCTTGTTGCAGTCGATCCCACTCGGCGGCGTTGCGCGCTGAGTACCCGACCTCGAGGGCGCAGATGCGCGGTCGACCTAGGGTATTACCGGTGAGGCCAGATTCGACGATGTCCCTGACGGCTTGCTCGTGCAGTCGCTTGAGCACACTGGTATCGAGCAAATGGGTCAACGCCACGCTTTCGACCGGTCCTCAAGGTCGGAGCTAGCCAGGACGTCCAGTGCCGCCGTTATAAGCGCGGGTCGATTCTCGGCTGTTCGGCGCAGCGCCTCGTGGAGAGTGCCGAGAGGCGCTTTGAATTATAGACCTGGATTACTCATAGGGCGGGCCTCTAATGCTTCAGATACGGTTACGAGCAATCGTCGGGCATCATCTTGCCGACCAGTCAGCAAAAGTCGCTTTCTTGCTATTTTTGATCTCGCCGCCACAAGATAAAGGTTGCCTTCCCTGATGTTTATTGTAATTTCTCTTACTAATGCATCGGTGAATTCATTGTAGAGGACAATTGCCTCTTCCTCTCTGTGGGCGCGCCATAACATGCATGATGCAGCTCTTGTAGCATCCTCTGCGGCAGCTAACCGGTCCCGATTTCGCATGCGTGCTCTGGCGAGAGCGACGATTTCATCAATATTGTCCGTTCCATTGAAGAACTGTCCTACTTCGTTAGAAGCGGCTAAGGAATCGAAGGCTTTTCTAAACGCTGAACGCTCTAACAGGAGCGGTGCAGCATGTATAATGAATCCTGACTCTGTGCGAAACTGTTCTAACTCCGCCCTTGTCTCAGTTGCTTCCCGGGTCCTGTATTTGCTATCGAACGCCTGGATTGCAAACGCGTACTGCTCCTCAGTCTTTTCGATAAGGAAGCTGCTATTTACGGTATCTGTAGCTCTTTGTGCGAGCTTTGCAATTTTTCTAGCGTGTGCGAGCAGCCCTTCAGGGCGTGGATCCGGTTGTCCCAGTCGTCCATTGCCCATATTGAATCATCTCCGAATATCAAAGGTTTCCCGGGGTGGAATCCCACCCGGGGTCCCTTCCAGCCCTTCGTCTCGATCGTCAAGGGAGTCTCCCTCCCGGGGCTTGTTCTGTCTGTTTCCTAATGCGTACCGACTCGGACTACTTTCCAGGTCACCGGCGCAAAATGGTTGTAAAGATTTCAATATCCTACTCGAATCCCCCGGGAGGTAGTGAGCTAGTACCAGCCCACTACCTGGTGACGTACATGGCAACGACCCGGTCGATCCTTCGGATGCTCGGCGGAACGACTCGCGATGCGAGCGCGAGCCTTTCCGAGCGGGTACCGGTCACCGCCTCGGCGATGTGCCAGAAGTCGACGAGATCGAGATACTCGCTCACTCGGCCAAGCGGGCGAGGATCTCCCGGTCTTCGGCGATCATCTCTGCTATACGGCGCCGGAACGCCTCGTTGCCACGACGTGCCTCGATGTGCGACGACAACGCTTGGCGTACGAACTCGTTCACCGACACCCCGTCGGTTCGAGCCGCAACTTCGGCTGCCCGAGCCTCGTCGGAGTCGACTCGGACGGTCAGCACTTTGCGTTCTGCCATGATGTCTCACTAGCACGCGAGCAGATTGTGATCTGCACGAGCGCACTTCACGCCAGTCGCAGATTCTCGACGTCGGTCATGTCCTCGGGAGGTCGCGCATCGTGTGGAGTCGCCAGGTGCTGGAATCTTTGCTGAGCTGACGTGTGCTGAGCTGACGTGTGCTGAGCTGACGGTGACTGGACCCGCTTGGTCGCCGACCGCGTTCGTCGCGGTGCTCGCGCGCTCCACACGAAGGACATAGGTGCCGGGCTTCGTCGTGGAGTAACCGATCTCGTAGCTCACCTCCCTCTTCCGGTTCGGAAGCGTCTGGAGCTTGATCACGCGGACTCACCGGCCTGGCGCCTATTGCCAGAGACGAACTCTTCGAGAACGACTGTCTGTCTGGCTGTCTGGAAGCAACGCTCGTTTTCGTGACGGCCACTTGCACAGTCTGGCGACGGATACGATCCCAATGGAGTCCGTCGCCGGATTGTGGCCGCTCGAGCCGACGAACTGCCATTCGTAGCGGGTCTCCGCCTTCTGGCTCACTTTGAGGCTGGCGGTGCCGCTCGAGTTGGTCCTCGCCGGCGCCACCTTGCTGAAGGGACCGCTCGAGCCGGTCGCGACCAGAGCGAGACGGCGACGTCTGGGATTGGCTCCGTGGTCTTCGAGTCGGTGAGCGTCGTCGTGAGCTCGGTGTTCTTTCCGTCGACTTGATCCTCAGCGTCTTGTGCTCGTACGACGTCGACGATCCCGTTTTTGAGGTTAAGCCGACGAGCATTGAGTACTTGTGGTTGCTGCGGGAGCACAACGCAAGGACCGCATTGCTGGTGCCAGCGGGGAGTCTGTTAGAAGAGCGGACTCAGAGGCCGTGTCGGTAGGTGTCGGATCCGGATCGCTGCCAACCCGACCCGTCGAGGCGATGCTCGAGCGCTGCGTAGAACAACCTCTGGTAGAGGTTGCGCTCGGACTCGGGAGACTGGCCGAAGGCGCTGAGGGCCCGGGTCGAATGCACCTTCACCTGCGCGCCGTCCTCGTCCCAAGTGATACGAGGATCGTCTGTCGCTTCGCGCAAGATCAAGCCCGCAACCTGGTGACCGATGGCCGCTGCATCATCCACCAGGCCAAGGCTACGACAAATGACGCCGAAGACGCGGACTGTCTTCCGTCTGAGCCAAATCTGGCAGAGACGCAGCGCCGGGCGACGCCAGATCAGGAACCGTCAGCGCGATGTTGTGCTGCCCGCTCAGCTTGGTCACGTTCTTCTCTAACTGCGCCGAGAATCTCGAGCTCGATTCTGTCCTTCGGCCTTCTGGTGCCTCGCTTTATGCGAATGAGGTCGTCGAGGTCGCAGATCAGTACGGCCAGGTCGCCACCCAGATCGAACCTGCCGCGTTGACCGCAAGCTCCTCGAAGTCCTTGCTACCAGCTAGCAAGCCGAGAATATCGAGCGGCCGAGATTCATGAACGTGAAGTTGAGCTCGTGCTTGACGTCTGGTGCATGGTCGTGACAAAGAGCGTGGCAGCTGCAAACTTCGGGTCGGCCGCCGCGACCTGACTCGGGCGGTCTCGTTTCACGCTGAGATCCGAGTGGCTCGAGGTTGGCGAACCCCGGATCACTCGCCCGTCAAGTCCCGGCGTTTGAAGGCCATAGCACCTGCCGCCATGCACCCGAGGCCGATCAGCAACATAATGCCTCCGGTCGCCCAGTTCGGCGGCACTGCCGGTGCAGCCGACATCTGATGAAAGAGCGACGTGTCGAGGATCCAATGGTTCAGTGCGCCGACTCCCCCCACGATCTCGATCAGGAGTGACCAACCCAACACGCCGTAAGTGCTGACCGAAGTGGCTCGGGGCCACACGCCCATGGTGAACAGGCCGATGCCGAGTAGACAGAGCGCTGGGGCGACGGCGTTGAGGCCCGCTCCCAGCATCGTGTCCACGCCCAAACCCGCGTGCTCGCTCGCCGCGCCGAGCCACGTGGAGACACCGGAGAGGACGCCGCACGCCACCAGCCCAGAGGCCGCGACGAGGCATCGTCCCGCGAACCACCGCTCGCGTGAGACCGGCCGCACGAGGAGGTGGTCGAGACGGCCTGTGGCCTCCTCGGCACGTGCCGCGGTGACCTGGCCACCTGCGACAAAGGCGATCAGCACGGCAACGATGAGCGAGGACACGCCGAGGTACGTTGCGGTGCCTGTGCCCGGCGCCCCGAGGCGCGAGAACACTTGCTCGACTGACGAACCCGAAATCGTGGCTCCCGCTGCCTTGGCCACGAGCCCGACCAGCAGCCCGGTGAGTGAGATCGCGACACCCCATCCGACGATGGTGGACCGGATAAGGCGCATCGTCATCGCCACTGGTCCAGAGAGAAGTTGCAGGTGCGGTGTGGCGTTCGCCCGGTCCGGCAGCGTGCTTGTACCGAGGTCCCTTGTCCCGGCCAGGTGCACGGCGACAGCGGACAGTGCGGCCGTGAAGGCGACGATCGGCAAAAGCGCGACTGGGCGGGGCGAGGTCAAGGGCTGGAGCTCCTCGACCCATCCGAGGGGGGACGCCCAGCGGAGCCAGTTGGGGCCTATGCCGGAATCTGCCACCATCCGCACGGCATAGCTCACTCCGAGAACGGTGGCGGCGTAAGCGGCAGCCTGGCGTCGGGTAGCCGCCAGCTGGCTGGTGAGGGCCCCGACCGCAAGCCACATGACGGCGGTCGCCACGAGAGCGAGCGCTAGGAAGAGCGCCGGCCCGGCAGAGATCTGCACCTTGGAGGACAGTCCGGCGACCACCGTGATGATCGCCGTGATCGCCCACAGTGTGGCGGCACCTCCAGCCAGGCCGACGACGGTCTGCAAGGTGGCGCCGCTTCGAGTCGTCTGGCCCCCTAGAAGGACCTCCCACCGCCCGGCGTCCTCTTCACCCCGCAGCAGCCTGGTGCTTATCAAGAGTCCCCACACGGCGCCAAGGAGCATCAGAGTCATTGACGCCTTGAAGACGGTGAAACCGGCGACGGTCTGTAGCTGTGAGGCGGGCCCGAACAGCGCACTCGTCGCGTGGTTCGCACCGAAGGCGGCTTCTAGATGGTCCCGCGCGATCTGCGTCTTGTAGATCGACACGTAGCTGATCGCCGACGATGCGACGACGACGCCGAATACGTATCCCCACAAGATCCCGGAGCGAATCGCCTTGCGTGCGGTCAACCTGGCGACAACCGAACCGGGCGAGCGCCCGATCCTGGCGACCCCAAGCAGCGCGGCCTCAGTTTCCACTTGTCTCCGCCGCGGGCATCTCCTCCTCGCTCTTCCTGCCGTACTGCGCGAGGAATAGCTCCTCGAGGGAGGGCTCGCGGCTCAGCACCCTCGTTGCACCTGAGGTCGCGATGGCTTTCAGCAGCGGCTCGGCGCTGCCTCGCACCTGGCAGCGCACGACGTGCCCTTCTGCGTGCACCGCGCTAACGCCTGGGACTCCCGACAGGTCTGGGAGGACTCCGTCGAAGGTGACCTCGACACTCAGAGAGGAAAGGTGGCGCATCTCGGCCAGCGTCCCCATCTCGATGAGCTTGCCCTCGCGCAAGATGCCCACCCGGTCGCACAACGCCTCCACCTCGCTCATGATGTGGGAGGACAGGAACACAGACTGGCCTCGGTCTCTCGCTTCGTGGATACAGTGCCGGAACTGCTGCTCCATAAGCGGGTCCAATCCGCTGGTCGGCTCGTCGAGGATGAGGAGGTCTGCCCGAGTCATGAGTGCGGCGATCAGGATGACCTTCTGCCGGTTGCCCTTCGAGTAGGCACGGACTTTCTTGGAAGGGTCGAGCTCGAACCGACCTATGAGCTCGTCCCGATAGCTCTCGTCCACCCGGCCCTGCACCCGCCCGAGCAGATGGAGCGTCTCGAGGCCGGTGAGGGCCGGCCACAGGCTCGCCTCGCCAGCCACGTAGGCGAGGAGCCGGTGTGCCTCGACAGATTGGCGCTGGCAGTCGAGCCCGAAGATTTCGGCGCGGCCCGCCGTTGGTTGGATCAGGGCGAGCAAGAGTCGGAGAGTCGTGGTCTTGCCAGCCCCGTTGGGACCGAGATAGCCGACGACTTCGCCCTCACCGACTTCGAGGTCGAGATCCTTCAGCGCGTCAAGGCCGCCATATCGCTTGGACAAGCCCTCAGTCCGGATAGCGCTTGCCGCCATTGCGCAAACGTAGTCCTCTATAAAGATGGCAATCCCTACTCACCAACGTTGTCAGCTGGATTGGGCTCTCGCGTCGTCTCCGTCACGCTCTGGTGTTTGAGAGGCATCTGGCAGCACGCGGCCGTCCTCGGCGAGGTCCTTGCCGGCCGGATTGGGCTCCTCGCTGAAGGCCGCTTCGAATGCTTCCGTCGCACTTGACATCGCCTCGTCGTCATCGTGCAAAGCTTCCCGCAAATGCTCAGCACGCGAGTGCGACGCCGCGGTGACTGCCGACCCGTACTCGCTCACGGCGTCTCTCAGATTGGTGGCACGTTCTACGCCGGCACGATGGATCGATTCGGCTCTCAACGCGCCCGACCTTTGGATTGCTTGTGCCCTCTCAGTAGCGCTCTGGGCCGCTACCTCGGCGGCCCGGAGCGCCTCCTCGTGCGCTCGCTGAGCTGCCCCGAGCTCTTCCTGGTAGGCCTGCTCGACTGAGCGCGCAGCGACTGTCTCAGCTCGCTGCAGAGCGCTTCCGTAGCGTTCCTCGGCGGAGCGGAACGCTACGGCACGGGCGGCCTCGGCTTCACGCAGTTCGTCGTCGTGGCGACGCGTGAGCTGCTTCAGCGCCTCGGCGCGCGCGACGGTCGCCGAACGAATGACGTTCGCTCGTTCGACCGTGGCCTTTCGAACGAGCCGCGCCCGAGTGAGCTCAGCGGTCGCCACTTCGTCGGCGGCGAGTAGAGCCTCGTCGCGAGCTTGCTCGGCGGCGAGCATCGCCTCATCCTCCGCATGAGCTCCGGTATCCAGCTTGATGACGTTGCTCTTCATGTCGCTCCTCCTCGAAGCGGACCCCGCGACCACTATCTGAGTGCCTCTGACGCGCAGATGCAAGCCGCCGGTGTGTCCCGCTCGGCCTGCTCCTAGTGCTCCCAGAGGCCACGTACCGCCTCGAAGGGGTCGCGGAGAGCGGCGCACACGTCGGCGTCGAAAACCATGGTCGCTCTCTCGTCAAGCGAGAACGCCGGCCATTTCGGCAAGCCGCCGTGGTTCGGGTCGCCATCTCGGGCGAACGCGATCCAAGCCTCACTCATACGCTCAGCTAACTCAGTCCTCCGGAGGCTCTCGTGCATGATGGGCTCCCGGGCGTTGTCGAAGACGAACGGGATCTCGTAGCCGTGCGCCGAGCGGAGCGGACCGCTGCCCCACTCGAACCGGTACATGTAGACCGGCTCGGTTGTGCCGAGCAGCTTCTGCTCAGCGAGGCGGCTCGTGCCGATTCCCATGAAGGAGTCAGTGCGGATTGCGATGAGGAGGTCGGTCAGGGTCGCCTCGGGGTACGCCACCTTGTAGCCGTCGAGCATGGCATCAAGCCGGTCGCCGAGCATTGCGAGTCCGGAGCGCAGCTCGTCCTCGGCGATGTCAGCCCCACTTGTGAGAGCGGGATCGCCCGCCAGCATCATCGTGCCCTCGTCCTTGTTGCGTCCGATCAGCAGGGGCACGTCGGTGGCAGTCCCAGTTGCGAAGGCGGCACTCGGGTGTGCGAGCGCCGTGGCGCCGTCCTGCACGGGGCCGAAGCCTCCTATCATCCCGCCCGGCGACATCGCCTGCTGTGCCTCGACGAGACGAGCCGGCGGTAAAGCACAAAGGGCGTCGAGCGCGGCGGGGTCGCAGGCAATACCCAGCTCGGCGAGGTACCGGCTAGCGACCTCGGTCGCTGCCTCTTGTGTCTGGAGGCGTAGGCCGGGTCCGCTCTGGACGATCGCGCGATGGAAGAGGTCGCGTGCGGCCGGCATCACGTGGAGCGTGCTGACCTTCGCGCCCCCACCGGACTCGCCGAATATGGTCACGTTGGCCGGGTCGCCGCCGAATGCAACGATGTTGTCCCGCACCCATTCGAGCGCAGCGACGAGGTCGAGCATCCCGGAGTTGCCCGAGCTGGCGTACTCCTTGCCGCAGATCTCGGCGAGGTGCAGGTATCCGAGCGCACCGAGCCGGTGGTTGACGGTCACGACCACCACGTCGCCGCGGGTAGCGAGGGCCGCGCCGTCGTAGATCGGCCAGCTGCCCGACCCGATGCTGTACCCGCCGCCGTGGATCCAGAACATCACGGGTCGCTTCCCTCCGTCGCCGAGCGAAGGCGTCCAGACGTTCAGTACGAGACAGTCCTCTTGTTCGTCCGTCTCGCGTGCCCAATCCGGCGGACGTTGAACGGGCTGTGGGCAGGAGGGACCGAACCGGAGCGCGTCTCGTACGCCAGCCCAGGGCTCGACGGGTCGCGGCGTTCGCCAGCGATCGCGTCCGACAGGCGGTGCGGAGTATTCGATGCCCTGGAACGTCAGCACCGCTCCGGCGGGACGTCCCCGCAGCCGACCGGCGTTGGTATCGACCAGCACTTCGGACATGGCTTCCCCCCTCATCCGTCGGTTCTGACCGACCTGGTCAGCCTACGTTGCGCTGGTCAGAAGGAAGCGAGAGGAGAATGCAGTATCAGGGCCGTCCGCGGCGCCGGGGTGACATGGTGCCGGCGAGCGAGGTGAACACTGGCTCAAATCGAGACGAGGCTGTCGTCGTCGTTGATGGCGTCCAACGCGGCCTCCTCGTCTTTCGCGCTGGCCGCATCGTTGTCAGCACCCTGCCCGCCCGACGTCCGGGCTGCAATGGCTCCTGCGATCTCGAGAGATTCGAGGCTCTCGTCGCTCGGTGCATCCATGAAATGATCCACGTTCTGGACCGCGTTGCGATACGTCGCCAAGGCTCCATCGACTGCAGCGTCGTATGTCACCCGAGCCTCTTCGAGACTGGCCGAGTAGCTCTCGCGGGCGGTTGCGACCTTGTGGTCGTACTCGGCATGGATCGTGCTCGAGGCCTCTCGGTACTTTGCACGAGCGCCGATGATCACATCCCGCCGGTTCCTCGAACCGGACTGGTTGACCTCTTCTTTGTAGCTCGCCCATGCACCTTCGATGGCCGTGGCGTGCTCGGTCGCAACCTCAGCTCTCGCACGCTCGAATACTGCGCTACACGATTCGAGCGAGTCCTCGTAGGCGCCCTGAACACCTTCCACGGTGTCCCGGAACTCCTGCCAGGTCTGGTGGATCTCGCTCAAATACTCGTTGCGAGCCTCGTGATCGGCTTCTCTGCTTCCCGCTTCCATCAGCACGTGTCCAGTCCCTTCGATTGAGCGGGGGCTGTGACGCAGCTACCTCACATGCCGTCGTGGCAGCCACTAGTAAATTTCATCGGCCCGTCAGCCCGCAGACTTGAGGCCGAATTCGCCGATGTTACGACGGCGGCAACACTCTACACCCCGCCATCGCGGCTTCGACGCACGCAGAACTCGTTGCCTTCCGGGTCCGAAAGGACTACCCAGGTAGCTTCCTCCGACTGTCCGACGTCTGTCTTCGTCGCTCCAAGCGTGCAGATTCGCTCTACTTCGCTGTCCCGATCGTCAGGAGCGAGATCGATGTGGAGGCGATTCTTCAAAGCCTTGTGTTCTGGGACGGGAACGAAGACGAGGCCTGGATAGGTGTCGTCGTCCTTTGCGATCGCCACCTCGGCGGGGACCTCGTACACGATCTGCCACTCGAGGACCGCAGCCCAGAAACGTGCAAGCGAGGCGGGCTCCCGGCTGTCGACGACGACGGTGTACAAGCGCGAGGCCATGTGATCGGAGCGTAGGGCACGAAGCCGTCGAGGCACGTGGCGTGGCGAGGCACAGGCTTGTTGATCTGCCCGAGGGGAGTGAGTACCTGTCGGTATCATCACCTCGTGCCCCGCCAGACTTTGCCGCCGCGCCGCCGAGCGGCTCTGGCAGCGGGGGCGGCCCTCATCATCGTTGTCACGGCCGCCGTCGCGCTATCGACCTCCGGCCCGGGCAGTTCCAAACCCGGACGTACAAGCGCAGGCGCGGGTAACTCAACTCCGTCAACTTCGGCGGGACGGACCGGGTCGGCGATAGATCCGGGAAGCGGTCGGACGTCTCTAGGCTCTTACGGAGAGGAAGCTTCGTGGGTGGTCGCCGAGAACAAGTTGCCTGGCACCACGGCCTGGCATATCTGGTGGACCCCGAAGACCGGCTACATCGAAGCGTTCGCGAACACTACCTACGCGGCTGTCGGCGACCAGGTCAAGCTGTACGTCTCTTCCACAGCTCGGACGTATCGGGTCCAAGCATTCCGCATGGGCTACTACGGCGGCGACGGCGGGCGCCTCGTCTGGACGTCGCCAACCGAGACCGGTCACGTCCAGCCGGCGTGTCCCGTGACTCCGGGAATCAATATGGTGTCGTGCGCCAACTGGGCGGCGTCGCTCTCATTGCGAGTGACGTCTGCGTGGCTCCCCGGTGACTACCTGCTCAAGCTGACCGGCAGCGGTCGCGAGCAGAGCTACGTCCAGCTGACGATTTGGCAACCCTCGAGTCATGCTACCTACGTGATCATGAACCGCTCCTTCACCGAGGAGGGTTGGAACGCCTTCGGCGGATACTCCTACTATCAGGGCGAGGGTCCATGCCCCGCCGGATCGGGTTCGTATCCTGTCTGCGATCGTGCACGCGTCGTGTCCTTCGACCGGCCGTACGACTCGGGCAACGGGGCATCGGACTTCCTCTCGAACGAGTATCCGCTGGTGCGCTTTTGCGAACAGCACGGGCTCGACGTCACGTACGCGACGGATGTCACGATCAGCGAGCACCCGACGTGGCTGTTGCAGCACAAGGTGCTGCTCTCGCTCGCGCACGACGAGTCTTGGTCCTTGAGCGAGCGCGTGGCGGCCCAGACGGCGGAAAAGCACGGCGTCAACGTCGTCTTCTTCGGTGCGGC
>PLDN01000049.1 GCA_003136185.1 Acidimicrobiaceae bacterium
CGAGCACGCCCTGGCGCTCGAGCGGGAACCGGTGGGTGTAGAGCAGGTAGGCGGCCCGGTGCAGGGCGACGGCCGTCTTGCCGGTACCGGGCCCACCCTGCACGACGAGCAGTCCATCGAGCGGGCTCCTGATGATCTCGTCCTGCTCGGCTTGGATGGTGGCGACGATGTCGAGCATCTCGCCGGTCCGTGCCCGTTCCAGCTCGGCGAGCAGCGCGTCGCCGCCTCGAAGCCGCGTCCGGTCGGCGTCCTCGTGGCCCGGCCCGAACAGATCGTCAGCGACAGCGACGACCTTGGTGCCATCCACCATGATCTGGCGCCGCCTCTTCAGCCCAAGGGGGTCCCCGGGGCGTGCACGGTAGAAGGAGGTCGATATCGGTGCGCGCCAGTCGACTACCAGAACATCACCCTTCAGGTCTTCGACATGGAGCCGCCCGACTCGCCAGCTCTGTCCACCAACCTCGTCGATCCGGCCGAAAAGGAGCGGTCGCCGGCTCTCACCGAGCAGAGCTATGCGCCGCAGGAATGCTTCCTCGTAGTCGAGGTCCGGTTTGCCGGCAGCCCGTAGCTCTGCGAGCAGTTGCTGGGCGCGCTCGCGCATCATGCGCAGGCCGCGATGCGAGCGATCCAGGTGCAATTGCTCGGCGTGGATCTCCGGGTCGGCCATCGCTGTCTCGTGCGTCTGCAGGCCGTCGGTGCTCATCGGGCGTCCCCGTCGCAGGCGCGGCGCGGCCGACCTACGGACGCGCAAATACGCCGGCACATGCCGACGAAACTACTCATCAATATTGCTCGATGCAAGTGACCCAATAGAGGAAGTACCGGCTCCCTCAGAGCCTTGAATAAGTTTTCAAAGCGGACTTGCGAGAGGCACTATAGCGAGTTTTTCAGCAGTATGCAACCCAGTTGTCTGTCGGCTCGCAGCGTCTAAGTGGTGACCTTGAGCGTCTCGGGGGCCGAGGCCGAGGAGAGCAGGTTCTTGCTGCCGGCGTATGTGGCGACGAGGTGATGAGTGCCAGCCGCAAGCCGCTTGCTCGAGAGTGAGCACGATCCCTTCCCGGACGACAATGTGATGACGCATAGCTTCGATGAGGCGGTGCGTATCGTCACTGTCCCGGTCGGAGTCGAGCCCGCAAACTGCGGCGTCACCTCGACCGACAGATGCTCGGTCTGCTCCTTGCCAAGGGTGACCTTTGTGGCTGACAGCTTGAGCGTGGTCTCGGATGTGGCTTTGTTGACCGTGACCGAGGTCGGTGCGGCGGTGATGCTCGCCGCATATACCGAATCACCCGCGTAGCTGGCCGTGAACGAGTAGTGCCCAGCGGCTTGCTCGGCGATCGAGCACCTCGCATCAGCGGTGCCGAGGGAGCCCTTGAGGGTGGCGGTGCACTTGCGGGCGCCGTCGCTCACCGTGATCTGGCCCGTCGGCGTGGGCGGGGAAGCGCCGGAGCCGATCACTTGGACGCTGAAGGCGATGGGCTGGCCGGCTACCAGCCTCGAGGTCACCGAGGCGACAGAGGTGGTGCTCGGTGTCGGGAACGTCGTCTCCACCAGCGTCTGGTACGAGGCCGAGGCGTTGTTAGCGCCTGACGCGACCCAGTTCGTCCCCGCTTCGGCCACGCCAGAAAGGACGTTGGCGGCGTTGGTTCCCTCGTTGGGGCTCAACACGAGCGACCAGGTGCTGCCGTTCCAGTTCTCGACGAGTGTCTGCTGTGCGACGGCGCCGTTCTCGTAGTAGCCCACCGCCTCGCAATTGGTCGGCGTTGCGCACGCGACCGACGCGAGGGCGTTGTTGCTGGCCTGCTCGCTCGGGCTCGGGACTACCGACCAGGCGGTCCCGTTCCAGCTCTCGACGAGCGTCTGGTCTATGTCCGAGCCGTTGAAGTAGTCGCCCGCGGCGACACAGCTCGACGCGTTCGTGCACGTCACCGAGACGAGCGCATCCTGTGCTCCGAGCGCGTTGGGGCTCGAGACGATCGACCATGTCGTGCCGGTCAGGCTCTCGATCAGGGTCCCGCCCGCGTCGAGCCCGACGGCCTCGCAGTCCGTGGAGGTGGGGCACGAGACTCCCCAAAGCGCGTTGTAACCACTTCCGTCGTCAGGGCTCGAGACGATCGACCAGCTGGCGCCGTTCCAGCTCTCGACCAGCGTGGAACCCAGGCCGTCGGTGTTCGGGTACGTGCCCACCGCGATGCAGCTCGTGGGACCGGGGCAGGCGACGGCGGTGAGGCTGTCGCCCTTGGTGGTCTGGTCGGGGCTCGCCACGACGGACCAAGTGGTCCCGTTCCATCTCTCGGTCAGCGTCTCGGAGTTCCCATCGTCGAGGTAGCTGCCCACCGCCATGCAGTTCGTCGAGTTGGTGCAGGCGAGCCCATTCAGGCCGTCACCGGCGTCCACATCTGCGCTGGCGGCGATGGACCACGCACGCGTGGCGGGCGGCCCGTCTGTCGCCGACGCTGTGCCGGCTGCTGCTGCGATGACCGGTGCCAGCAAGATCAATCCTGTCGCGATTGCAGGCAAGGGGGCTAAGCGGCTCCTGCGCATGTGACATCTCCGATCACCTGCTCGTACCCTGCCCGCTGCGCGTCTGGCGAACAGAGCATCGCGCTCGGGTGGCCCCTGCGCAACGGGCGCGGCGGAAACATCGCTTGACACCCCGGTGACACGGGTCTTGACTGTGGCCGCAGGTCTGCAGCCAGTCCCGAGATTGGTGACGAGTTCGACGTGAGCTTCCTTCCCGTTCCACGCGCAGGGCCGCCCGTCTCGCGACGGACCCTTCTCAAGATGATCGGCGGGGGAACGCTGCTCGGCCTCTCGTCATCCCGGGGGCTTCTCGGCGTCCTCAGTCTCGATCAGCCTGGCCTCGACACCGCAACTCGTGCCCAGATCCTGGCCGAGCTGCGGCGGACGCTCGTGGCGGACGGCCTTGGGCTCGACGGCCTCAGCGCATTGCCATCGATTCAGAGGGTGTGGCGGCCCGAGGACCTGATGCTCGCTTACCTGCAATACGTCAATCTCGAGCTGAGCTCGGCCAAGTCACCGCCAGTCCTCGTGGCACAGGATGCGAAGATGCCGTCGTACCTGGTCGTGAACTTCCAGGGTCAGCACGTGCTCGAACAAGCGCTTTCGAGCTCGGCCGTCTCCGGTGGCCAGACGGACCAGACCGAACCGCCCGGTGCACTCCTCTCGGGCCCGACGCGCCTCGTCTTCCAGGTCCAGGGCAAGGATTTCGAGCTCCCCTTTACCTTCGACACCCTCTTCAGCTGGCTGTCGGACGACTTCACGCCGAGCCTGTCTCCGTACGCGGACCAGCCGCCGGAAAAGGGTCCTTATCCCTCCCCGCCATCCTCGGCGCCGGCGGCTGACCAGACAGCCATCGAGGCACCCTGGCAGCTCATCGTGACGCCTGACTCGTCGGGCGGCTGGGACCACTCGCTCACGCCGGTGACCCACGGCGAGTGGACCGAGCTCTGGCATACGCGCCTTGGCGTCGTGACCACGCAGAAGGGCAACAAGGTCGTCGTCGAGCCGCCGCTCGCGACTCCGAACCTGCGCGCGATCTGGACGCCTGGCTACGGCCTCGACTTTGGGGTGCCACTCGATCCCTTCGACCCCATAGCCCTCACCACACAGAACCTGTTCGACCTCGTCTACAACATGACGACTTATCTGACAGGCGGCCCGCCTCATGGCTACGTCGCCGCACCCGCCAGCGTCACCTTGTTCCACCTTTCCGCGCTCGGTGCAAGCATGGACGTGATCGGGGACTGGCCCGGCGCGGCGACGGCGACCGGGCTCGTCAGCTGGTTGCAGCGCTCGGCGCAAGGTCGCGACAGCTACGTGCGAGTTGAGCAGGCCGGCTACCTGTTCCCGACGGGGCACAAAGCGAGCCTCATCACCATCACCGACCGCCAATTCGTCTACAACAGCGCCTCTCATGAAGTCGAGGCGTGCCTCGTCAACTTCTCCTACCTCGTTGTCCGGGACCCGCTGCAGAACTACGCGGCAGATCCGTTCGCCCAGGCCGACATTGCCCGGGGACAGCCGTTCCGCAAGATCACGCTGACGACGATCGTGACGCCACCGATCAACACGACCTCGGGTCCCGAACTCGCCGGCCTCAGCTATCCGCCGACGAAAGCGAGCGACGCGTTCTGGATCACTGACGCGGCATCGGGTGCAGAAATCGCCTTCAACATGAAAGCCGTGGACTGGGCGGGACAGACGATCGACTTCCAGATGCCACTTGCGTTCATCTCGGCTGCGACGGCCGGGAGCACCGTCAACGCCTATGACCCATCACGGCCTCCTGGGTCGGCCGGGNNGGCCGGGGACCCCTACGACATCATCCAGGGCTACGCCGGAGATCCCCGCGCCGTCGTGGACCTGAAGGGCCAGAAGCTGACGTACGCAGAGCCGGCCGCAGGCAGTTCGAACACGAGACACTCGACCAAGTCGTTCACCTTCGGCGCCGCACTGCCCGATCCGTCGGTGAGCGAGACCCAACTCATCGGGGCCGACCAGCCGGCCTGGTACCCGCAGTGGTCCACCGCCGAGGTCGAGATCACTGGCCTGTCGGAGCTCGCAGGCGCGAGCGGCGCTTCGACGATCTCGCCGAACGCCGACTACTTAGCGAATGGTTACTCGGAGGCCAACGCGGCGGAGGTCTTCGCCGACATCCTGACGGCGCTGGCCATCGTCTTCGGATCAGGCAGTGGAGGGGGCGTAGCGACACCGAACTTCGGCCCGACCGGCCTCAGCCGTCAGCTCGGCCCTCTGGCTGACGCGGCGAGCTTCCTCACCGGCAAGTTCGACCCGCTCAGCTACTTCGGCGACGACGCGATGATCCTCGGCGGCATCTCGCTCGGTCAGATCATCAAGCAGGTGGTCGGCGAAGGGCTGCTCTCGAGCGCCCCGAACATCACCGTCCAAGAGGTGAACGACCCGAAGACGAACCTCCCGACGTCGTTCATCGTCTCCTACACCTTGAAGCCGAACCTCCAGAACGACAAGGACGGGGGCGGGATCGGGCTGTTCAACCCGCACGATGACGCGAGCCTCGTGATCAAGGCCTCGGTAACCGTGCCGGTGGCGAACCCGGGACAAGCGATCTCCAGTGTCACCGGCACGCTGTCCGAGTTCGACGTCGACCTGTTCGGATCAGACCCGTCCGACCAGTTCTTCATCATCGACGTCGAGAAGGTCTCCTTCACCGCCCAGACCGGCAAGAAGTCGGCCGTCAACGTCTCCATCCGGTCCGTCGGCTTCGGCCAGGCGCTGTCGTTCGTCGACATCCTCGAGCAGTTCCTCTCGGCCTCTGACGGCGACGGAGGGCCCGCCATCGACGTCGAGCCGAGCGGTATCACGGTCAGCTACGGCCTCCCGATCCCTGACGCCACCCTCGGGGCAGTCTCGATCTTCAACATGTCGCTCAACGCGGAGCTCGACATTCCCTTCGACGGAACTCCCATAACAGTGACGTTCGCTTTCTGTTCGCAGGAGAATCCGTTCCAGCTCGCGATCGGGATTTTCGGGGGCGGAGGTTTCTTCGCGATCAGCCTCACCGTCGCCGGGGTGCAGGAACTGCAGGCCTCGCTCGAAGTGGGGCTCATTGCTTGCTTGGATCTCGGGGTCGCGAGCGGCAGTGCCTCGATCGAGGCAGGGATCTACTTCTCGGTCACCATCGCCGACGACGGCTCACAAGCGATCAACCTGACGGGCTTCCTTAGGGCCGACGGCAAGCTCACGTTCCTCGGCATCGTCGCCATCTCGGTCGACCTCTACCTCGGGCTGACGTACCTCGATCCCGGCAAGGCCTACGGCGAGGCTTCGGTCACCGTCAACGTGACGGTCGCCTTCTTCTCGAAGTCGGTCACTGCGACCTGCAGAAGGACCCTCGGTGGGGGGAGCGACCCCACCTTCGAGCAGCTCATGAGCGAGACCGACTGGACGAACTACGCGAAGGCGTTCGCATCGTGAGGCGGCCGGAATGAACCTCCAACAGCGGGTCGTCTTCACCGCCTTGCCCCAGGGCCTAGACGGCAGCCAGCTCCGCCTGCTCGCTTTCATCAGCCCCCGGCTGTACATCGTGGACGGCCCTACCGTGCCGCACCTGAGCCTTTTCCCGGACTTCGTCGACTGGCCATCGACGGAGATCTCCTGGAAGGTCGTCTTCGGGTCCCATGCAGGCGTCGCTGCGACAGTGACGTCCCCGCGACCCGACGGAGCAGCCTGGAAGGCAGTGTTCTCCGAGACGAGCTACGTCCAACCCTACGAGTTCCAGTCGTTCTCCGGGCGCGTCGTGAACTCGTATCCCCACTCGTACGTGCGGCAGTTCGCCTACAATTTATACGGGCAGATCGCGAGCAAATCGCCGCTCGCCTTCCCGTCGCGCAGCGCGCTCTTCGGAGGCCCGAGTGACCCGCCGGGCGTGCTGAACTCGATCGCGTTCGGCCGCACAGGGTCAGTCAAAGGAGGCGACCTCGGTGCCGACAGCGTGGAAGAAGCGCTCGGGACGCTGCAAGAGTTCCTGAACACCAATCTTGCCGCTCGCACGCGGGATCTCACCGAGATCGCCAACAACGCCGGCAATGGCTACACGCCTGATCAGATGGCGATGCTGCAGGTGCAGAACTTCGTGCAGCCCCGCACGCCGGGACCCTCCGATGGCAACTCCGGGAGTCTCCAGCCGGTGCCGCCGCCGGCGCCGCCGGGAACAGTGACGCCGCCTGATCAGTTACAGCCGAACATCTTGGACTTCCATCAGGTGATCGCAGGGATGAGCGATCACGCCGGCCTGCTGCGGGCACTCGGGCTCGTCGTCGAGCTAACCGTGCCGGTGCCTTCGGGCACGCTTCCCGCGACCGTCCGGCTCGTCCCGAGCTGGACGCCGCGCCTCGCGGCGGCGGACAGCTTCAACGTCACGCCGCTCACGATGCTCGAGCCGACCGGCTGGCCCGCCGCCCGCAGTGCCCAGACCCTCGTGACATCTGGCGAGGTCGAGTTCGATCAGGCGAGTGACTTCACGCTGGTGGAGGTCGACACCGAGGGCGCCTCGGTGAAGCTGCTCGACCTCGCGCGGACGCTCTGGCGCCTCGAGATCAACGGGATCGAGACGCAGGCCACGTCGCCAGCCTCTTCGATACCTGCTCTCCGCCAGGGCGGCATCGCCGTCGCCCAACTCGACCGGGCGTGGACGCTCGGGAACACCACGTCCGGCCAGCTGCCCTATGCCGACTCGATGAACGCAGGCGCCGAGGCCGATCCGGTGGTGAACCCGACCGTTGGGGTGGAGGACATCACGAAAGGGGTGCGGGTCGACATCTACGACAAGACGCTGAACCGCTGGTTCCCGTTGTGTGCCCGGAGCGCCCCAGACGCATACGGCAAGCCGGGAGCCGCCAGTGGCTACGTGCTCGGCAAGGGGTCGAGCGAGGTCACGGTGCCCGTGCCGAGTGGCGACGAGGGCTTCGTAACGACGGTGTCGGCGGGCGACTCCACCCCGAACGGGTCGACGGATATGTACTTGCAGGAGACGTTGTTTCGCTGGAACGGCTGGAGCCTCATCGGCTCGCGGCCGGGAAAGACGCTCGGCGAGTCGCCTGATCTCCCTGTGCAAGACCAGCCGGGCAACCCGCCCGCTGCAAGCTCCGACTTCCCGGTCGAGATCGACTACGTGCCCGCTCCAGGGACGTTGCCCGTCCTGCGCTTCGGAAGGACCTACCGGGCCCGTGCGCGGGTGGCGGACCTCGGCGGCGGAGGACCGAGCTTCGATAAGGCCGCCACGACGGGGTCGTTCCAGCACGCCACGGCTGAAGTCACCTACGGCCGTTTCGAACCGGTGCCGTCGCCGGTGCTGCTGATGCGCCGCCCGGTCAGCGAGGGCGAGCGGCTGGAGCGCCTCGTCATTCGCAGCAACTACGACATCGAAGACGACAAGGCGGGGACATCTCACCCGAAGATCACGCCGAGTGCCCGCCACGTCGTCCCGCCCGCCATGGCCGAGCTGCTGGCAGAGCTGCACGGTATGTTCGACCACGCCGGCGGCCTTGACGCAGCGGCCTACAACCTGATCAAAGCACACGCGAACGCCGTGATCGGTGGCGTGGCGGCGAACCGCCCGTCGAGCGACCCCCACCTCCCGAGCCAGCACGGAAAGGGCCAGACGAGCGGGCTGTACTACGACACCGACGATCTGTCCGTCCCGTACCTGCCGGACGTGCTCGCGAAGAGCGCCACCTTCCAGAACGTCCCCGGCGCCAAAGCAGGTGCGGTGACTCGGGTGCCGTTCTCGACCGCGGCGCAGGTCTGGCCGGATGCCCAGGCCTTCCAGCTCCGGATCGTCGGCGAGGGCTCGGCCAAGCCGGTGCTGCCCAGCGCCAAGAACGGGCACCTGCTGACGGTCTCACTGCCGAAGGCGGCCGTCGTCGAGATCCAGTGCGCAAGCGGCATCGAGCGGTCCGACCTGGACCTTCTCGGCTTGTGGGAATGGTTCAAGCAACAGGGCATCGCCACATCGAAGCTCGAGGCGTCGGCTCTTGCCGGCCTCGTCTGGATGCTGACGCCGCCGCGCACCGTATTGCTGGTTCACGCGGTGCGCCAGCCGCTCACTGCCCCCGCCTTCAGCAGTTCGTTCGCGATCCAGCCACGCGCCTTGGCGGACACGACGGCGACTCTGTCCGACCCGAGCCTGTCTGTCAACCGAGCCAGCTCGGTGAAGATCGACATCGGAGCGCAGTGGGACGAGTGGGTGGACAACGGTGAGAACGCCAACCCGGACAAGCCGCTTCCCACCGCCGCCCCGGTCGGCGAGGTCCAGCTCGGCACGGGCGGGGACGATCGCCAAGCCATCACGCTCGCGCAGCAGTTCAACGACACCTTGGCTCGCGAGGTCTCCTACTCGGTCGTCGCGACGACCCGTTTCGCTGAGTACTTCACCGAGCGCACGACGCTCGTCCTGCGCGACGCGCCAGTCACGATCTACCCAAAGGGCATCATGCCGGGCTCGGCGGTCGTGACCGGAACCTACAAGAAGCTGGCATATACGTTCGGACTCGGCGAGGACTACACCATCGACGACGTAAAGGGCACGATTAGTCGTCGGCCGGCCGGAAAGATCTCGAAGGGCGAGAGCGTGACGGTCGCGTTCGTCCCACTCCCGGTCACGCGCTCGAGCCTCGAGGGAAAGGCGACCGGCGACCTCGGTGTCAGCAAGTCCGTCCCGAGCACGGCGCGCCCATCGGCACCCGACGTGCTCTACGCCGTGCCTGCTTGGTCCAACAGCGGGCCGACGGAAGACGGCAAGTCGGTCAAGAGCGAACGACTCGGCGGGGCACTCCGGGTGTACCTACGGCGACCATGGTGGTCATCAGGCGGTGGCGAGCAGCTCGGCGTCGTTCTGCTCGACCCGACGGGCAGTTCGGTCCTGCCGTACTACACGCAGTGGGGGGCCGACCCACTCTGGAACGCCGCTCCGTTGACCTCCACCGGAGTCCCGACTGCCGACAGCTTCCCCCTCGCAGTGACGAAGATCTCGAGCGGTATCACCTTGGCCGAGGCGACCGGCACCTACGGCGTGGCGGGTCACGATGTCCACTTCGACCCGGTCCGCGACCTGTGGTTCTGCGATATCCAGCTCTCGACGGATCAGGCGTACTTCCCGTTCGTCAGGTTGGCGCTCGCTCGTTACCAGCCCACCTCGGTCACCACGGCTCACATCTCCGGTGTCGTGCTGGCGGACTGTTCACAGACCTTGCCAACCCGCTCCACGGTCGTCGATCTCTCGGTCTCTGATTCCGTCAGCGTCACCGTGACGGGTTACTGGTACAAGGAGACGTCGGTCTCGGGGAACGCCGGACCTTCGAGCGAGCCCGGCTTCATGTACGCCCAGATCGAGAGCCAGACAGCCGGTCTCACAGACGAGCTGTCCTGGCGGGCGATCAGCCCGAGCGACATGAAAGCGCTCGTGGCGACAACCGACTCTGTTAGCGGGCTCACGACCTGGAAGGGATCGATTGCACGCCCGACGGCGGCCGGCACCTACCGGGCCGTGATCTGGGAGCAGCAGAGCTGGCCGACCCTCGCCGGCAGCACCGAGCCTCGCATCGTCTTCTTCGACGCCATCTCGATCTGAGGCGCCTGCCGGGCTGTTCAGCCGATTGGGACCGCCCAGGCCTAGGTCTTAAACGTGAAGCCGTCACGGACAGAGGTAGCGCTCCTGCCGCCCGAGTTGCTGACCGTGACGTCGACGATCCCCGCTCTGTGCTTCGGCGCCGTCGCGGTGATCTCGGTGCTGCGCACGCGCGTGAACCTCGTGGCCGGAGTGGAACCGAAGAGCACAGCGGTTGCCTTCGTGAACCCGGTGCCTCTTATGGTCACCTTGGTGCCGCCGCCGGTCGGGCCGCTGTTCGGTGACACCGAGATCACTGTCGGCGCGTCCGGCAGGATCGTGAGAGCGATCTCAGCCTCGACCTTTCCAGGCAGGGGCGTCAGGTTGGGCTGGATAACGCGCAAGAAACACGTCGTACAGCCCGCCAGGCTCGAAGCCACCTTGATGGACCCGGAGACTGTCGCTCCTTGCAGGTGACCTCCCGCCCCTGAGTCGACCACTGGCGCAACCACCCCCGAGCCAGTGGTGGCGGAACAGTCTGTGGACTTGCCCTTGATCCCGCAGATCTTGGCTGTCGCCCCGCCTCCGGGGTACGAGCCCCACCAGCCCGAGCCGCTGAAGCTCACGGTGTTGCCGACATGCACCACCGTCGAAGGAACAGCCAGGGTGGGCGGATCGGCCTGAGTGCCACTGAAGATGACCGGGACGTCCGCCAGGACGGACAAATTGTTGACGTTGATGGCTGCAATTGCACACCCGACCAGGCCCATATCGACCTCGTTTTGAGGTGGCGGACATGCCCCTCCGGTGTCCTCGAGAGGGGAGAAGGGGTTGGCCAGAGTGAAGGGTTCGGTGAAATTCCCGTTGTTGTCGACCGTCGCATCCGCATACGTGCTGAGAGTGATGTTGCCGATGGTTGACTCACCCGCTATTCCTGCCAGCGGGTCGGCCTCCAGCAGGAGCACGGTGCCGGTCGGGAAGCCCGAACCGGTAACGGTCAAGGTGTCACCGGGGCTGTTACCGAGTTGAGGGCTGACCGTCATAGTAGGCGTCTCGGTCACATAGGTGAAGTGGTCGGCCGAGGTCACGGCGCTGGTGCCGCCAGAGGTCGTGACGGTGATGTCCACCGTTCCCGCCGGCGCAGGCGGACTGACGGCAGTGAGCGAGGTCAGGGAAAGCACCGTGACGCCGGACGCCGCACCAGCCGATCCGAAGTTCACGGTGGCGTCACTGGTGAAGCCTGTACCGGTGATGGTGATGGTGCTGTCACCTATCGTGCCTTGCTCGTTCGGCGACACCGAGGTGATCGTGGGCACGACCGGTGTGTAGTTGAAGATGTCGTCGACCGAGCCGTCGCCCGCAGTGCCGCCTGCCGTCGTGACCTGCACCGTTGCCCCGAAGGGGGCCGCTGAGGTCTGTGCGGGCGCCGTGGCGGTGATGGACGTGTCCGAGTTCACCATGAAGGTCGTGGCAGCTACGCCGCCGAAGGTGACAGCGCTGGCACCTGTGAACCCCGTGCCGGTGATGGTCACTACGGTCCCCCCGGTGACAGGCCCACTGGGCGGGCTGACGTCAGTGACGGTGGGCACCGCAACGTACGTGAACTGGTCTGCGACAAGTGTCGTACTCGTGCCGCTCAGGGTGATCACCGTGACGTCGACCGTGCCGGGCGAGACCGTCGAGGGCGCAGTGGCGGTGATCGTAGTGGGCGAGGTAACGGTGAACGACGCCGAAGCGGTCCCGCCGAAGTCCACCTCACTGGCGGTGAGGAAGTTCGTGCCGGTGATGCTGACGCTCACATTGCCGCTCACCGGCCCGTCGCCTGGGCTGACGCCGGTCACCGTCGGGACACCCTGGTAGGTGAACTGATCAGCGCCGGAGATGACGCTCGTGCCGACAGTCGTCGTGACAGTCACGTCGACGGTCGTGGTGCCCGCGGGCGAGGTGGCCATGATCAAGCCAGATGTGAGGTAGGTGACATCGGTACCGGCGCTCGACCCGAACTCCACCGTGGTGGAGGGCGTGAATCCCGTGCCGCTGATATAGACCTGGGTGCCTCCCGCAAGCGGGCCGGCGGGCGGGAAGACAGAGCTCACCGACGGGAGCGCGAGGTAGGTGAAGGCGTCCGCGCCCGAGATGACGCTCGTGCCGCCCGGGTTGGTGACGGTGACGTCCACCGCGCCGGCGCCGGACTGCGACGACGGAGAGGTGGCGCTGATCGAGGTATCGGAAGTGATCGTGAAACTCGCCCCGTTGTCCGTCCCGAAGTCCACTGCGGTAGCGCTCGAGAAACCACTGCCGGTGATCACCACCGGCGTGCCCCCTGGCGCCGGCCCGCTCGAGACACTAAGGCCCGTCACGGTCGGAACGGCGAAGTAGGTGTACTCGTCGTTTACCGAGGTCGGGCTCGTTCCGCCGGGCACGGTGACGGTCACGTCGACCGTGCCGGTGTCTGCTGGCACTTCGGCAGTCAGCAACGTGTCGGAGATCACCGTGATGTCGCTGGCGGGGTTGCCCGTCCCGAAGTCCACGACGGTCGCTCCTGTCAGGCTCGTACCGGTGACGTCCACCAAGTTGCCGCCGGTGGCCGGACCCTGGCTGGGCGATACGGCGCTCACCGTTGGCTGACCGACGTAGTCGAACTCGTCGGCCGCCGAAGTGGCGCTCGTTCCGGCGGCAGTCTTGACCGTTACGTCGACCGTCCCACTTCCTGCCGGGACCGTCGCCGTCAACGAGTCATCCGAAGACACCACGACGTCTGTCGCGTGCGTCGCGCCGAAGTCCACCGCAGTGGCTCCGGTGAAGCCTGTGCCGCTGACGCTGACTGAGTAGCCACCAAGCGGCGAGCCCGCGCTGGGGCTGACGCTCGTGACAACCGGCGCGCCGTAGGTGAACTCGTCGTTGATGCTCGTGGCGCTCAGCCCAGCTGGTGTTCTGACAGTCACGGCCACAGTGCCGGTTCCCGCCGGCACGGTAGCGGTGATCAAGGAGTCGCCGGCGATGCTGAAGCTCGACGCTGACACCGAGCCGAACTTCACCTTCGTGGCTCCTGTGAAACCAGAGCCGTTAACAGAGACCGAGTAGCCGCCGAGCGGGGAGCCCTCGTTCGGGCTGACGCTCGTGACCGCCGGTCCGTTCACGTACGTGAATTGGTCGGCACTGCTCGTCGCGCTCTTGCCGGCCGGCGTCGTGACGGTCACGTCGACCGGGTTGCCGGTCACCGAACCGATAGGCGCCGTGGCGGTTATCGAATTATCGGAGTCGACGGTCACGTCCTTTGCGGCTGTCGACCCGAAGTCGACAGCCTTCGCGCGCGAGAGACCCGTGCCGGTCACGGTCACGACTGTCCCCTTAGTTCCGACTGAAGGAGACACTGCGGTCACCGTCGGGAGCCCCGCGGATCCCGGCAGATACGAGTACATGTCGGCCGTGGTGTGCTTCGAAGTCCCGAGCTTGGTGGTAACGGTTACGTTCACCGCGCCGGATCCGCTCGGCGAAGTCGCCACGAGCTCGGAGTCCGAGTGGACCTTGAAGGACTTCGCGAGAGCCCCTCCGAAATGCACGGCTGTTGTCCCCTTGAAGCCCAAGCCGCTTATGGCCACAGTCGTGCCGCCATCCTGGGTGCCGGAAGTGGGATCGATGCCGGTGACAACCGGGGCGGACGGAGCGACGTAGATGAAGCGGTCGGCATCCGACCTGAAGCTCGTGCCGTGCGAGGTCGTGACGGCCACGTCCACCGCGCCTAATCCAGCAGGGGCGGTGGCGGAGATCGAAGTGGAAGAGCTCACCGTGAACTTGGCGGCTGCGGTGCCGAAGTGGACAGCGCTCGCCCCGGTGAAGTTGCTGCCGGAGATGGTGACCGAGGTGCCACCGGCAGAGGTTCCAGTCGAGGGGCTCACGCCGGTAACAAGCGGCCCCGACACAGCTCCGACCACGAGGGTGGTGCTGGCGGAGATGGGCGAACCGCCTTTTGGCGAATGCCCATTGCCGTCAAACGGTGTGACGTTGGTCTGGGTCACGGTCAGGGTGTGCCTACCGGCCGACAGGGTGCCCGGCAAGGTGAGCGAGCCACTGAGCCTCTGGAGCACAAGGGTGGTCCCGTTGTAGGTCGCGCGGCCGTCCGTCCCAGGTCCGGACACCGTCGCTGTGGCGCCGGTCACCGACTTGCCGTCGAGCGTGACGTGGAGCGTCCTCGCCGACGTGGACGAGGCCGCGAGGCCGTCGCCCCACCAGCACTGGCTGGCGGCGGTCGGTCTGTCGGGGCAGGCCCCGATCGCGTCCGAGAACGTGATGTGCTCCCCGGCTGTCACCGTGCTGTGCGCCGTTGCAAGGGTGGGGGAGTTGGGAGGCTTCTTCTGAGCGGTCGTCTCGAGGATGACCTCTTGGTTGGGGAACGGCGTGAGGTTGGCGGTGTTGATGACCGCCACTGGGCAGCCGAGGAGGCCGGCGTTGAACTGGCCGGCCGAAGGCGGGCAAAGGGCATTGGCGTCCGCCGCGCTGAACTTCGACGGCACGAGGAAGGTGGTCTTGTATGTACCGGCGGGCGACTGTTTGAATGAGGTCAAGCTGGAGATGTCGGCTTCGTTGGTCGCCGTACCCGGGGCGATCACGATTCCCCCGAGAGGGCTCGCCATGATGGCTGCGAGACCGAGTCCGGATGTGCCGGTGCAGATGATCGCGAAGGAGGTCTTGCCTGGCACCACCCCTGTGATGGCAGCAGGTGCAGCCTTCCCGGCGAAGGTGCAAGTCACCGTCGGTGCGGCGCCGGCGGTCGCGGTCGCGACTGGTGCGGCGACGGCCACCATGGCCCCCATAACGGACCCTGCGAGAATTGCGCGTAGGGCTCCGCGGAGTGGAAGTTTCGCGAACAATGATCGTGACGTCATTGACATCCTCCCTGTCGTCCCCATGGCGTCCCGCTGCGCTTCTGAGTGGTTCCTGTGCTCCTAGATCTGATCGGGCTAGTACTGCGAATGATATTACTGGGCGTTACATTTCTGTCAACTGGTTCGGCCACCCGTCGAATTCGCTGCTCGGAGCCGGGAGATGGGGGAACATGGAGTCGTGCAGCTGAGCGAGGTGCCCGCTGAGTCGGGCCGGGTGAGTCGCCGCCGGCCCGGCAGGCGCGAGGAGCTCCTGGCTGCCGCCCTCGACGTCATCCGCCGCGAGGGTCCCGGCGCCTCGATGGAGGAGATGGCGGCGGAGTCAGGTATCACGAAGCCCGTTCTCTACCGGTACTTCGGCGACCGTGACGGCCTGATCGCGGCGGTGGCGGAGCGTTTCTCCGCCGATCTCATGGCGCAGCTCGAGGGGCGGCTCGCAGGCACTTCGAGCGAGGACCCACAGGTGCGGATCCGAGCGGCCATCGAGAGCTACGTCGTCTTCATCGAGGAGGACCCGGCTCTCTACGGTTTCCTCACCCAACAAGCCCCCCTCGGCGGCCCAGCGCTCGTGGCGGTCTTCGACCGGGTGGCGGGTTCGATCTCGCAGGTCATCCGCGGCGCGCTCGAGATTCGGGGTCTTGATCCCCGGCCCTCGTCGACCTGGGCGCACGGTGTGGTCGGGATGGTGCATCTTGCCGGCGCGAGGTGGGCGCGTGACCCTGACGGACCCCGAGCACAGCTCGTCGACGACCTTGTTGCACTGGTCGCCCACGGACTCATCGGGGCGGCGGCTCAATAGGCGACGATGTGCTCGATAGGCGACAATGTGGGAGTGCCGACAGTAGCNNCGCCACACCCTCGGTCGCGACCCAGCTCGGCGAGCTGAAGGGCACCGACACGGTCGCGGGGGACCTCTTCAGCTCGGTAGCCATCACGGGCAGGACCATCGTCGCGGGCGCACCCGATCATGACGGTGGTGCGGGGCGAGCGTACATGTTCGCCAAGACGGCCTCCGGCTGGCGACAGGCGAATGAACTGAAGGGCTCCGACACTGTCGCCAATGACAACTTTGGCTCAGCGGTCGCAATCTCGGGCACGACTGTCCTGGTGGGCGCACCGGGTCACGCTAAGGACGCCGGTCGGGCCTACGTCTTCGCCAAGACGGCATCCGGCCGCCGGCAGGTTGCCGAGCTGAAAGGCTCCGACACCGCAACGAGCGACAGCTTCGGCGGCGCCGTCGCCATTTCGGGAACGACGATCGTCGTGGGCGCACCCGGCCGAGGAAGCGGCGCTGGTCGCGCTTACGTGTTCACACAGCAGGTGCACGGTTGGAAACAGGTCGCCGAGCTGAAAAGCTCCGATATCGCGGCCCGCGACTATTTCGGCTCTGCGGTAGCGATCTCGGGTACGACTGTCTTGGTGGGCGCTTACGGTCACGCGCACTATGCCGGGCGCGCGTACGTGTTCAGCCAACAGGTGCACGCTTGGAAACAGGTCGCCGAGCTGAAGGGCTCAGGCACCGTCGACAACGACTTCTTCGGTCTGTCCGTCGCCATCTCAGGTACGACAGCCTTAGTAGGGGCCCCAGGTCACGCGGACGATGCGGGAAGAGCGTACGTCTTCGAAAAGGGCTCAACGAGGTGGACCCAATCTGCCGAGCTCAAGAGCTCGGCCGCCGCCTTCGACAACTACTTCGCCTCAGCGGTGGCCATTTCAGGCACGACAGCCGTCGTAGGAGATCCCGGTCAGGTTGGAAACGCCGGTCGGGCAGACGTGTTCACACAACAGGCGACACGGTGGACACAGACTGCTCAGCTGAAGGGTGACGACACCGCCGCCTGTGACTTTCTCGGTGTATCAGTGGCCATTTCAGGCACGACCGTCGTCGTCGTCGCACCGAACCACGCCGACGTCGCTGGCCGAGTCTATGTTTTCGGCGACGCCGCCGGACCCGCCCGGGCAACAACGGCGCAACCGGGTAACAACGCCAACGCGGGCGCCCTCGCCGTACCGGGCTCAGGCAATATGACAGGCGGTCCGATCCGTCTCGCCCACGCCCCGTCGAAGGCCCATCCACTCCGGATCATCTTGTTCGGGGACTCGGTGATGCGCGGTGACGCTCCCGCCATCACCGCGGCGCTCGAGTCGACGGGGGTCGTGCAGGTGGACGATGCGGGCTTTGATGGGTGGGGACTGACAACGGACAAGGACTGGAGCCAGAACGTGCCCCCGGCGATCGAGAGTGATCACGCGGCGTTGGTGATCGCTATGTGGAGTTTCGATGGGTCGTTCCTCATGCGCCACCCGACTGAGTACCGGGGTTGGCTGAGCGAGTTCGTGAGGCTCGTCGTCGGCGAGCGGGGGGTCGCGGGACTCATGTTCCAGGAGTTCCCGCAACTCGGTCCGCCTCTGGTCGCCAATCCTGTCGTGGCGGCGCGGGACGGGGCGGCGAGCAACATCCCCATCGACGCCTGGGCCAATCTCGCTCGGTCACTCGTCGTGCTCGCCCCGAAGCGGGTCATGTACCTGCCGCTCGGTCCGGCCGTCGAACGCGCGGGGCGCTTCCAGTTCTTCCTGCCGCCGGGCGACCGGTGGTCGCTGCCAATGCAGGAGTGGGTGCAGGTCCGGATGTACGACCGCGTGCACTTCTGTGCTGCTGGCGCCGCTCGCTATGCGGCTGCGCTCATGGCCGACCTTACGACGCTCTATCACCTGCCGAAGCCGGCGCCCGGGTGGGCGACGGGCTCGTGGACAAAGGGATCTGATTACGAGGGTTGTTAGAGCGCGGAGGGCTTGAGCTCGACGGCGATGGTCTCCACAGACTCGGCCTTCTTCGTGAACACGAGCGTCTCGTAGATCACGAACTTCACGACGAAGAACACGGCCGAGACCGCCAGGAAGGCGGCGGTGTCGAGAGCGACCTGCAAGCTGCGGTCGGCGGTCAGGCGGCGGGCGGCACCCTCTGCCGAGTGAGTGACGAGGGCGGACACGACGAAGGTGGCTCGCTGATGATGATCGCAACGGCTGATCCGGCGCTGTACCCGGTGATCCGCCGCACGAGAGGGTGCTGAACGAGCGGGTGGGCCAGCCAGCCCCGCGCCCTGTCAAGGAGACGGGTGCGGGCTAAGGGGCGGGCGTGAAGGGCTGGTGAGGGTTGGCGCATGCTGGGGGGCTGTCCGCACTGGGCATAGGTTGCCTGGCGCGAGCTGGTCGATTTATTTTAGCAATCGGGTCGCTCCGAGGCTGGTCACTGCGTCGCTCAAGCTCGGGATCATGAAATAGGGCGTCACCCGCCTAAAGAAACCATCCAAGACCGTCGATAATGGTCACCTAATGACCTTCCGTCTCGACCTCGCGCGCTCCGGTGACGACGATGAAGGGCCGGCCGTGCGTTTCTCGGGCGTGGTTCACCGATACCGCTCTTTGGTCGCATTGGATCACCTCGACCTCGAGGTAGCCCGGGGCGAGACGCTCGCCCTCCTCGGCGCCAACGGGGCCGGCAAGTCGACGGCCATATCACTCCTCCTCGGCCTTTTACGCCCGCAGGAGGGTGAGGTTTCCGTCCTCGGTACGGACCCGCGCTCGGCGATGAAGTCGGGCAGGGTCGGAGCGATGCTGCAGGTCGGCCGGGGGAGCGGGCTCCCTCACGGGGTGAAAGTCGGCCAGCTCGTGGCGATGACGTCTCGCCTGTACCGCCGTCCAGCGCCCGTCGCGCGCACTCTCGCCCGTGCTGGGCTCACCGACCTTGCGGATCGCCAGGTGCAGCGGCTCTCGGGCGGGCAGGCGCAGCGGGTGCGTTTTGCCTTGGCGATCGCCGGTGACCCCGACCTCGTGTTCTTAGACGAGCCAACGGCTGCCATGGACGTGCAGGGTCGGCGGAGCTTCTGGACGATGATGCGCGACTTTGCGAGCGAGGGGCGAACGATCGTCTTCACGACTCACTACCTGGACGAGGCCGACGCGATGGCGGACCGGATCGCCGTCATCCGCCAAGGGGTGGTGGTCGCAAACGGCGCTGCTTCGGCCATCAAGGCGGCCGTTCCCACGCGCCGGGTGCGTTTTGTGTCTGAGGGCGCCCACGCCGGTCGCTTGAGCGAGCTCGACGGTGTAAACGCGGCCTGCGTGCGCGGGTCCGAGGTCGTTCTTGACTCTCTCGACGCCGACGCGACGGTGCGGGCGCTCGTGGCATCGGGCGTGACCTTCAGCGACATCGAGGTCACAGGGGCCGATCTCGAGCAGGCCTTCATGGCGCTCACGTGCGACCTTGCACAAGCCGAGACGGTAGACGAGGCCGTCGCGACGCCTCCGGCCCCCCAGGCAAGGACCGCGGCATGACCGGTCTGTTGTCCTTCTTGCGCTTCGAGGTGATGCGCCTTTTGCGCAACCCGAGGTATGTGGCCATCACCGTCGGCTTCCCGGTGATCTTCTACAGCCTGTTCCTCCACAGCCTGGAGCCGGCCGCTCGCATTGCCGGGACGACTTGGAACACCTACTTCATGGTCTCGATGGCGAGCTTCGGCGCAATGGTCGCGGCCCTAAACGCCGGCGGGACTCGACTTGCGGCGGAGCGGGCGGCGGGCTGGTCGCGCCAGTTGCGCGTCACCCCGCTTCCCTCCT
>PLDN01000097.1 GCA_003136185.1 Acidimicrobiaceae bacterium
TCTGGTTCAGCAGCCACGAGATACGGCTACGCCAACTACGTCGACCCGGGCGACCTGACCTCGACGACCGACCCGGAGCTCAACACCTGGTCGTACTCCTTCGACGCAGACGTGGACCGCATCTCGACCACCGATCCGCTCGGCAACGAGACCACTTCGACCTATGACGCCGATGGCGAGCTCACGAGCGCGACGACCCCGAACGGCAACGTCTCCGGCGCCACCGCAGGGTCCTACACGACCATCTACGCCTACAACGACGCCGGCCAGGTCACGAAGACGACCGACCCACTCGGGAACTCGACGACCGACACCTACGACAGGGACGGCAATCTGGCGTCTGTCACCGATGACGACGGGCACACGACGAACTACATCTACAACCTCGACGACGAGCAGGTCGAGGTGACCCAGGCGGACGGAGACGTTCTCCGCACTACTTACAACGCAGACGGAGAGGTGAGTTCGGACACGGACGGCAATGGGCACGTTACGAGTTACACCTACGACCCGCTCGGCCACGAAGCCACTGGGACGAATCCCGACGGGCGCATGACAAAGTACACGTACGACGGTGCCGGCAACCTACTGTCGACGACTGCGCCGGACGGCCAGGTGACGAAGATGACATACGACGCCGACTATCACTTGACCGGCATCTCATACCCGAAGAGCACGACGAGCCCCGTGACCATGAGCTACGACTCGGATGGTCAAGAGATCTCGATGACGAACGGGACGGGACTGTGGTCATGGACCTACAACTCCTTGCGCGAGCTCACCGCCGTCACCGAAGGCAGCAGCGGGACTGTCGAATACGGCTACGACCTCGACGGGCACCTCACCTCGATCTTCTATCCGGATGGGACCTCTGTAGCGATCGGTTACGACGCCGCCGGCCGCGAGGTATCGGTCACCGACGGATTGGGCAACGAGACGACGTTCGATTACAACGCCGACTCCAACCTCATTTCCGAGAGTTTCCTGGCCACGACGGGCGACGTCGACCGATTCGGCTATGACGCGGATGACCAGATGGTGTCGGTCGACGACAGACTCGCCTCGACCACGCTCTTCTCGGCCACCTACACCCGCGATGCCGGCGGCAACATCATTAGCGACACCTCGCAGCCGGCCTCGACCGACAGCTTCGGATACACCGACTCGAATCAGCTCTGCTACGCCGGTTCTTCGGCTGGAGACCCCTGCAGTTCGGCGCCGACGGGCGCTGCTTCCTACGAGTACGACCCGGCCGGCAACGTCACGACGCTCGCCGACCTGCCAACCTCCGCGGGGGGTGTCGTAACCGAGACGTCGCAGGCTTTCGACCCGGCCGACCAGCTCTGCGCCAGCCTTGTCGGCGCGAGTGCCGGGACGTGCTCTGCTCCGACGAGCGACGCGACCAAGTACAGCTACGACACCGACGGCAACCTCACGAAAATCACGCCGCCGGCGAGCGGCACCCCGACGGCGCTCACCTACAACGCTGTCGGCGAGCTGGTCAGCTACCAGCAAGGGTCGACGGACGAGACCTACGCCTACAGTGGCAACGACCTGCGAATGTCACAGAAGATCGGCGGCGTCACCACTAACGACGCCTGGGACGTCTCCGGGTCGCTGCCCCTCCTCATGACCGACGGCACGAGCGACTACATCTATGGTCCCGGCGGACTGCCCGTGGAGAAGATAACGGGCGACACGGTGCTCTACTACCACCACGACGTGCTCGGTTCGACCAGACTTTTAACCGACGCGGCTGGAGCGGCCGTCGCTACTTACACATACGACGCATATGGAAACCTTGTCTCGAGCACCGGCTCGATCACGAACCCGCTGCGTTACGCCGGCCAGTACGAGGACGTCACGACGGGGCTGTATTACATGCGTGCGCGTTATTACGATCCGGCGATCGCGCAGTTCCTGAGCGTCGACCCTCAGGTGGCACAGACGAAGGCACCGTACGCCTATGCCTCCGGCAACCCCGTCAGTATCACCGACCCGCGTGGCCTTGGCTATTGCCCGGACGGCGTGGCGATCCCCTTCACCTCTTGGTGCCTGGACAACCCCTTCACGAGCCTGCAGCAGGACGAACAGAACTTCGAGGCAAACTCAGCCGCGCTCGACAACGCCCCCGTGGCAGGGTGGGTAATCCAGCAAGACCCCTTCTACAACGACTTCCGGGACACCATCGACGCGAGCATCGGCATTCCGGTCTCGCCTGGCGCTGGAGCCGTCGATCTTTTGAGCACGCTGTCCCTCGGTATCCCGGGACCGGGCGAGATCATGGGCTGGCTCGGGGTGGAAGGCGCAGAGGAGACGTTCTCCAACTTCGCCAGCTCGCTCGCCGGCGACACCGTAGGTAAGTACGTCGCGGACCACCCCTTTGTGGAGGACACTTTCGACATGTACGGCGGTGCCCTCGCGGCGTCCGCCTTCCAAGAGCTCTTCCCGGACGGATCACCGAATTCGGAACTTGCCAGTCTCCAGCAGCGCTGCGGTTTCTGAGCGGCGCTCATACAGTCGGGACGTGATCCTCGGCGGCCTCCAGCGCCGGCCTGACTTGCAAGTTATGTAGCTCTATGGCTAAATAGCTATTATGGCAGACGATCAAACCGGAGTTTTCAAGGCCCTCGCCGATCCCACGCGCCGCCAAATCCTTCAGGATCTGCGCGATGGGGAACTTGCGGCTGGCGAGATCGCCTCACGGTTTCCAATCAGCGGACCATCGATCTCACGACACCTGACCGTGCTGAAAGCTGCAGGCCTAGTCGAAGAGCGGCGAGCAGCCAATAGGATCTACTACTCCCTCGTTGAGGAGCGTCTGGCCGTATCGTTGGGCAACTTCCTGTCGGTTGTGTGCCCCGAGCAGGTCGTTATGCGCCACAAGCGCAAGAAGCCTTCGCGGACGCGAAGCACACCATGAGACGGGCCTCGACCATGGTGGGCACGATCGAGCGCAGGCTCTTGATCAAAGAGGAGGTCGTCGAACCAACGAACGCACCCGATCCATTACCCCATGATCTGACACCGGCAACAGCGTTCGACGAGACCTCAATTCGCGCAGAGCTGCCAGAGGCTGGGCCATTCCGGCTCGCTGATTTGAGATGGTTCGCCCGGCGTCATCAGCTGCTCACGCGACCTAACAACAACCGGGCTTCGGGCCGCGCCGTGAGAATCCCGTAATGCCGGCTGCAAGCCCACCCGAGCGGCGGGTCCTCGGCGACCTGCTCATCTTCGACGGCGACTGCGGATTTTGCACCACCTCTGCCAACTGGGCGAAGAGACGGTTCCGCCACGGCGAACGCGCAGAGCCATGGCAGCTGCTCGGCGATCAAGCCCTCGAATCGTTCGGGCTCACGCTCGCCGACGTCCAACAAGCGGCCTGGTGGGTGGACGCCGAAGGCAACTGTGAACGCGGTCATCGCGCGGCCGGGAGGGTTCTGCAGGCGGGTGGCGGGTGGCCTGCGATCGTCGGCTGGCTCGCGCTGACTCCGCCGACCAGCTGGCTCGCGGCCGGCATCTACCGGCTCGTCGTGCGATGGCGTTACCGATTGCCCGGGGGGACGCCCGCCTGCCAGGTCGCAGGGAAAAGCCCGGGGGTTCGCCGTTAGCCGAGTCGGCGCCGCGCGTTACATACATTGACCCGCAAGCACATCGCAGGCGAGAGCGCCGAACCTTGGCAACCGAATGATGAGACCCACATGACCGCCGCCCTCAGTCGGGAGCCAAGCTCCCGGAATGAGCTTTCTGCCAGCGGCTCGGCTCGTCAAGCCATCGAGTCGACTATCTCGCGGACGAGGTCGATGCTCGTGTCTGGATGGAGAAACGCAAACCGTGCCGCCGCCTCGCCCTCCCACGCGCTCGGAGTGACCAGCGCTCGCTGGGATCGCAAGAGCTCGGACGACCATGCCCGGTATCCGGCCGCGTCCCATCCCGGCCTGCGGAACAACACGACCGAGAGCTCTGGCGGTCTGATCAGCTCGAGGTGCGGCGCCTCGTCGATGAGGACGGCTGCCTGACGGGCAGTCTCGAGTGCCCGCTCGACGGCGTCCCGGTAAGCCGCGAGTCCGTTGACGGCGAGCGAGAACCAGAACGGGAGGCCTCGGGCGCGCCGCGTCAGGTGGAACGCGAAGTCTCCCGGGTTCCACGCCTCGGCTGCCTGGTCCTCCTCGTGCATGACGTCGAGATAAGAGGCATGTTGGGTGAAGACGTCGCTCGCGAGCCGCGGCTCCCGGTAGATGAGGGCGGCGCAATCGTATGGCGCGAACAGCCATTTGTGGGGGTCGATAACGAGCGAGTCCGCAAGCGAGATTCCTTCGAAGAGACCCCGCTTCCCCGGAGAAAGGAGTGCAGCGCCGCCATAAGCCCCGTCGACATGGAACCACAACCGGTGTTCGGCCGCGACCGCCCCGATGCCAGCCAGGTCGTCCACGATCCCACCGTTCGTCGTCCCGGCAGTACCCACGACGGCAACGACGTCGTGGCTCGCCGGATTGGAAGCGAGAGCTGTCGCCAGTTCGGCGCCGGTGAGACGGTGGTCGGCTACCGGCACGACCAAAGCCTCCATCCCAGCAACACGGAGCGCGAGCTGAACTGAGGCATGGGCCTCTTCGCTCACAGCAACACGCGCCCTGTGCACAGCGGCGCCGCCGCGAGCGGCCGCCGTCTCACGCGCAACGACGAGTGCGGACAGATTGCCGGCCGAGCCGCCGGCGACGAAACACCCGCCGGAACCGTCGGGTAATCCTGCAAGATCGGCAAGACACCTGAGCGCCTGGTTCTCCGCCACCACGACGCCGGCCGCTTCGAACCACGACGTGGCCGGGTAAGCCGCGCTCGAAACGACCATGTCGAACAGAAGAGAGGCCTTCGAGGGCGCCGAGGGGATGAACGCCATGTAGCGCGAGCAGTCGGTTGAAAGGATCGAGGTCGAGAGCTCGTCGACGAAGATCCCGAGCACCTCCTCAGCATCACGCCCCTCTTCGGTGATCAGCCCGTCGAGCGCGCCTTGGCGGGGCGGCTCGAGACCCCCGTAGTCAAGCGGCACTGGATCGAGTGCAAGCCGGCGCCGGCAGAAATCGAGCACGAGCTCGGTCATCCGCGCGTCGTAAGTGAACATTGGGTGATTCAATCTTCCTCCCCGTGCGGACTACGACCGCGCGCCGCCAGCTGGCGGAGCTGGGCGGACCGGATCGCCGCTGTCTGACCCTGAACCAATAGAAACAGCGCCTCGCGCCCCAACCGCTGCGCGTTCGCTTCACGAACCATGCTGCGACCGCCGCCGGCGGCAATGAGCATGGCAGCAACTTCGAGCGCGACAAGCGATGCGCGGGCACGCGCGTCCGGAAGCTCTTCCGGCGACGCCGACACGAGGCCGGCTCGCACGTGTTCGAGGTCGATCCCACCGTTCTCACCCAGCAGGGCCAGGCAGCGTCCGGCGACGCCGAGTGACAGGAAGCCATTCGTCCGCAGCCCGGCGGCGTCCTTCGCGAGCCACTCGTCGAGCGGCTGGATCTCGGTCAATCGCGACTTCGGTACCTCATGACCTGAGAAGCGAAGTGCGACCGTCGCCGACGCGTTCACCGCTGCGAGCTCGAGGCGGGACGCATCAAGAGTCGGCGAGGCGACCGCGTCCACGAGCAGCCACACGATGTCGGGCCCGAGGCGGGCGGCGACGTGGACGACGTCTATTAGTCCCCAACCGGTCACGAGCGGGGCGACGCCGTCAACGCGGTACCCGCCGGCCACCGGGGTTGCGGTCAAGCTCGGGGTACCGGGGTGGCGCAGGTGGCTGAAAGCGATGCCGGACCTGCGCTCGCCCGAGGCAAGCGGTCGCGCCCACTCGTCATGAACGGGCCCCTCGAGGCGAGATATCAGCCCTGCGGTCGACAGGTGTTGGATCCAGACGAACGTGGTCGTGAGGCAGCCGCCGGCAAGGGATTCGATCACCCTTTCCCCCACCTCGCGGTCGAGCTCGAGCCCACCGACTTCGCGGCTCGCGAACAGGCCGTACAGGCCGGCCTTGGCAAGGGCGTCGAGCAGTTCTCTCGGAACTGCCGGGGCCAAGTCCGTTGCGATGGCCGCTGGGAAGAGCACGCGCTCGGCTATCTGTTCTGCAACGGCGACGGCGTCTTCACCACGATTCGCGCCCGCGTTCAGCGCCAACCGCCGTACCTCCGGACCACGTCCTCCCTAGCCCTTCGCGAACGCAGCGATATCGCGAGCGGTGTCACAGCTGATCTCTGGGCACGCGATCGTGAAGATCTCGGTGGCGTGCATCGTGCCCATCATCTGCCGGCACCGGGCAGCGACTCCGGCGCGCATCAGCAGGCGGTAGAAGTTGATGCCCTCGTCTCGCAGCGGATCGCACTCGTTGACGTTTATGACCGTGGGTGGGAAGCCAGCGACGTCGTCGACCGTCGCGAACGACGGCCACGCGAGAGGGTTGCGCTCCTTGAAGGCTTCGATGCCGTACCCGAGAGCACCCCGGTTGTTGTGAAGGTCGAGCAGGATCCCGTTGTTCTCAATGGAGGATGGGTTCTCGGGGAGAGGCCACTCGCCGGCGATGTACGGGCAGAGCGCGTAAAGACCCTTGATAAGCCCCAGTTCGTCGTCTTGCTTCAGCTTGAGACCGGTCGCGAGCGTCAGGTTGCCGCCGCCGCTCTCGCCAGCCACGACGATGCGCGTTGGATCGATGTTGAGTTGTGATGCGTTGGCGACGACCCATTTCAACCCCGAGACGCAGTCGTTCAGCCCAGCGGGGAACGGCTCGACTTCAGGTACCGAGGAGGGGACCACGCAGTTGCGGAAGTCGACCATGACCACGGCGACGCCGTTCGCCGCGATCAGCTTTCCCCACCCGCGGTACATGCCGTCGTAGCACGACAGGCTCGCCATCCCACCACCGTGGATGTAGTACACGCATGCAATCGTCGCGTCGTTGTCAGGGCGGATCACCTGCAGGTTGATGGTGTTGCCGTCTGGTGACGAGACGACCTTCTCGGTATGAACCCGAAGTCCCGCCGACGGCGCTGCCTCCTCGGTGTCGCATAGGTCCATGAACGCCCGGGCGAGCTCGGCGGCCTCGCGCGCCTCGTCGGAGTTGGCCTCGGCGAGCAGCGCCTCGCGGCTTTCGGCGTCGCTCGACTCAAAGGGCGGTATCGCGAACAGGATCGCCTTGATCCGAGGGTCGATGCGGGCGTCACCTGCGATGTCGTACGCCATGTCGAAGTCTCTCCTCGGTCGCGCTTTCGGTGTGCCGTGGGTATCTCTCCGCCGACGTTACGGCAAGTCGGACTCAGCTGCCTGAGCCAGCACGGGCTGGAGACGCTCTTACCCCATGCGGCACTTCGGTCACGATGATCGCGCTGCGGTGTTCGAGCTCCGCCGCTTCCGGAGCGCTGAGGGTCCCCCCGAAGGAGTCAGGGGCGACGACTACCCGCATCTCGACATCTTGGCGCGTGATCGCGCCCGGGAGGTCAGGGTCGCTGGGATGTGGTGACGAGTCGGCTCAGACGCGCTCGGGCTCCATGACGATCGCGCCGCACGGGCACTCGGTGACGCACATGCCACATCCCTTGCAGTAGTCGTAGTCGAAGGAGTACCGCAGTCCGGGTCCGAGCTTTACGACGGCGTTGTCCGGGCAGACGCCGAAACAGTTGTCGCACTCGAAGCAATTCCCGCACGAGAGGCACCTCCGTGCCTCGAACAGGGCGTTATCGGCTTCGAGGCCACCGACGACCTCGTCGAAGGTCGACCGGCGACGGATACCTTCGAGTTCCGGCTGAACCGTCTTCGGAGCATCGCTGTAGTACCAGGTGTTCAGCCGGTCGAAGGTCGCGAGCTCGTGACGTGCCACCGTCGCGTGGCGTTCGCCTCGCAACCATGCGTCGATGCTGTGGGCAGCCTTCTTGCCGTGCCCTATGCCGATGGTCACCGTTCGCTCCGCTGGCACCATGTCGCCGCCGGCGAAGATGCCCGGGTGGCCCGTCATCATGTCGTCGTCCACCTGGAGGACCCCGTCGCGGACGCTCATGTCACCCATGTGCGCTATCGCCGACATGTCCGTGTCCTGGCCGAGAGCCAACACGACCGTGTCGGCCTCGAGCGTCTCGAACTCGCCCGTGGGCTGCGGGAACCCAGTCTCGTCCAGCACCATCTTCTCGATAACGATCTTGCCGTCCTCGACGCGTGAGATCGTCGACAGCCACGTCATCTTCACGCCTTCGGCCAGTGTCTCTTCGACTTCGACCGGGTGGGCGGGCATCTGTGCTCGCGTCCGCCTGTAGACGACGACCGCCTCGGTCGCCCCGAGGCGCTGCGCCGTGCGCGCGCTGTCCATCGCGGTGTTGCCGCCTCCGTAGACGACGACACGGCGGCCGACTCGGGGTGGCTCACCATCCTCCGAGCTCGCGAGAAAGGAGAGAGCGTCGAGTATCCGTGCGGAGTCCGCAGCTGGGATGTACGCCCGTTTCGAGAGCTGGGCCCCGAGGGCGAGGAACACGGCGTCGTAACTGCCGTCTTGCATCTCCTCGACCACATCGCCCACAGGGTGCTCGAGCTCAAGACGAATGCCGAGTGAGCAGATGGCTTCTATCTCTGCATCGAGCACGTCCCGCGGCAGGCGATACTTCGGGATGCCATACCTCATCATGCCGCCAGGCGCCGGGGCAGCCTCGTAGATCGTCACCGCGTGCCCGAGGAGCGCGAGGTGGTAGGCGGCAGAGAGGCCTGTAGGCCCCGAGCCGACCACTAACACCCGCTTACCCGAGGGCGGGCGGTCGACGGTCACATGCCAGCCCTGGCTGATGGCCCGGTCTCCAAGAAAGCGCTCAACTCCGTGAATCCCGACAGCCTCGTCGAGCTTGGCGCGGTTGCAGGCTGTCTCGCACGGGTGGTAGCAGACGCGGCCACAGATGGCGGGCAAGGGGTTGTCCTCGACGAGCCCGCGCCAGGCAGCCTCGTAGTCTCCCTCCTCGGCGTGATAAAGCCAGCCCTGGATGTTCTCGCCGGCTGGGCAACCGTCGTTGCACGGCGGCATCCGGTCGACGTAGACAGGGCGCTCGACGCGCCATGAGCCCGTCTTGTTGGCGAGGCTCGAGCCGACGTCGAGCGTGATGGCAAAAGGCTTCTGCATCATGAGCCTTCCGCGCCAACAAGCTCGGCCTCGTCGGAGCCGGCCAACAGCCCGAACCTCGCGATGTTGCGGTCCGCGAGCTGTTGGATCTTCTTCAGGATCTCGGGCCGCGGAGTCGGTGTGAACAAGTGCTTGTAGCGACCCTGCGGCCTGAGGTACTCCTCGACCGGCACCTGGTGGCGAATCTTCGAGGTGGCTGTTATCTCGCCGTTCTCGGCCTCGAAGAGCGGGAAGACACCGGTCTCACAGGCGAGTCGGGCAAGGCGCACGGTGTCCGAGGTCGCGCTGCCCCAACCGAGCGGGCAGGGAACGAGTATGTGGATGTACCTCGCGCCGCGAAAGCTCATCGCCTTCTCGACCTTCCGCTCGAGGTCGTGCAGCTCTGCGACGGTGGCGGTCGCGACGTACGGGATCTCGTGCGCGACCGCGAGCAGAGGCATGTTCTTTCCCTGCCCGAAGACGTTGCCCGGTTCGGCGCCCACCGCTTCGGTCGTGGCTGTCCGAGCCGCCGGAGGGGTGGCACCCGAGCGCTGGACTCCCGTGTTCATGTACGCCTCGTTGTCGTAACAGATGAACAGCACGTCGTCGTTCCGCTCGAACATGCCAGAAAGACAGCCGAATCCGATGTCGACCGTCCCGCCGTCGCCCGCCTGCGAGACGACGCGGATGTCGCTGCGGCCTTTCACCTTCAACGCGGCTGCCATCCCGGTCGCGATTGCCGGCGCGTTGCCGAAGAGCGAGTGCAGCCACGGGATCTGCCACGACGTCTCGGGGTAGGGCGTCGAGAAGACCTCGAGGCAGCCGGTCGCGTTCGCGGCGATGAGCCGGCCTTCTGTTGCGCGCATCGCCGCGTCCAGTGCGTAGCGGGCGCCGAGCGCCTCGCCACAGCCCTGGCACGCCCGGTGGCCCGAGGTGAGCGAGTTGGAGCGCGCCCGGTCCGCTTGGACAGTGTGCTTCCCACCGTCGAGAAGCCGGTTGCCAACGGCGAAGCTGCCTACTTGGTAGAACTTCACTTGCTGATCGTCCATGGCCCCTACTCTCAGCTGGCTCTCGCGGGCACTGTGCCCACGTCGCGCAAGAGGTTCTCGGCGCTCGGTCCGGAGCGGCGCTCGGACTCCATCCGGTCGAGCTCCCTTTCGACCAGGCCGCTGTCGAGATCGAGGAAGCTGAGAGGCGGGAGCGACCGTTCAATCCCTTGGAGCATCATTCGCCGGAGCGAGTCTTCCGTTATCGGCCGACCACCAAGTCCTGCGATGACGTTGTAGACCGACGGCCCGCGGCCAGTCGTGGCCAGGGAGACGTCTGCGCCGAGAATGCCGTGGCCGCCAATCGAGAATGCCTTCTCGACCACGACCACCTGCCGGGCGCCCTCGAGAGCCTCGGCGATTGCCTCGGCCGGGAACGGGCGGAAGGTCGTGATCCCGAGCACGCCGATCGGTATCCCCTCGTCCCGCAGAGCGTCAGCTGCGTCCTTGATCGTCCCGAGCACCGACCCGAGGGCTACGACAACGGTCTCGGCTCCCTCGAGACGGTAGGGACTCACGAGGCCCCCAATCCCTCGGCCGAAGGCGGTCTCGAATTCGGCTGCCAGCTCCGGTATCCGCACGAGCGCCTGCAGCTGCCGGACGTGTGCGAGATAGCGCACCTCTGTGAACGCCTCCGGTCCGACCATGGCGCCGATCGAGACGGGGTTGTCGGGGTCGAGCACCTGGCGTGGCTCGAAGCTGGGGAGCCACGCGTCGACCTCTTCTTGGCTCGGCACGTCCACGCGCTCGAACGCGTGGGTGAGGACGAAGCCGTCCATGCAGACCATGACCGGGACGGAGAGCTCCTCAGCAAGACGGAAGGCCTGTATGTGCAGGTCCAGGGCGTGCTGATTCGTCTCGGCGAAGAGCTGGAGCCATCCGGAGTCCCGCACGGACATGGCATCGCTGTGGTCGTTCCAGATGTTGATCGGCGCGCCGATCGCCCGGTTGGCGACGGTCATCACGATCGGTAGTCCGAGCCCGGCGGCGTTGTACACGACCTCGGTCATGAACAGCAGTCCTTGGCTTGCCGTAGCCGTGTACGCGCGAGCCCCCATGGCGGAGGCACCGATCGAGACCGACATCGCCGCGAACTCCGACTCGACGTTGACGAACTCGCACGGCGAGAGGCGACCGGACTTCACCATCACTCCCACGCCCTCGATGATGTGGGTCTGCGGGGAGATGGGATAGGCGCAGACGACCTCGGGACGGCACAGAGCGACAGCTTCCGCGACCGCGCGCGAGCCTTCAATCTGACGAAGCACGGGCCAACCTCTCCTCCGCTACCAATGCAGCGGCCTCCTGAGCTGCGGCGGCATTGCCTTGCGCCACTGCTCCGTGGAACCTCTCCTCGATGGCGGCGACGACCGAGTCGATCGTGACGACGCCCGTCATCACGGCGAAACCACCCAGTAGCACGGCATTGGGCAACGGTCGACCGAGATGGCGCAGCGCGATCTCGGTCGCAGGGACCGTGAGCAGATGGTCGGGATGGAACCTCTCGGCAAGGTCGCCGAGGCCCAGGTCGTCGAAGCTCTGGGACGTGTTGACGAGAATGAAGCCGTCCTCCCGTATCCCGGCGAACAGGTCGACCTGGTGCACCAACGTCGCGTCCTGGACGATGAGCGCGTCTGGTGCGTCGATCGGCGCACGCGTCCGGATCTCGCGCTCGGAGATCCGGCAGTAGGAGACGACCGGTGCCCCGGTGCGTTCCGATCCGAAGCTCGGGAAAGCCTGGGAGTAGCGACCGTCGAGAAACGCTGCGACGGACAACATCTCGGCCGCTGTGACCACGCCCTGGCCGCCGCGCCCGTGAAACCTCACCTGAAACGTTGCAGACGCGATCTGAGCGTCCGCTTGCGCGTGTGTCACGTTCCAAGCATGGCGACTTCGGCTGGAGCCCGGAAGGGCCGAAGGGCCCGATTACCAGGAGGTGCTGCCAGGAAAGGCCCTTTGGCCCTGTTCGAGGCACGCGGGCTCGACCACCGTTCAGGTCGAACGATGGGTGTGGGCAATGCGATTAAGGACGGTTTGACATGTCGGTGAGCGGACGTTTGCGAAGCTCCCTCGCTCGGACGTCCCCGGTTGCCGGCGTACTCGCGACACTCGTTCTCCTGCTGACGGCTGCCTGTGGCACCAACGGCACAGCTCCGGCTACGACTCGACCAAGTGCGAGCACGGAGTCGACGACTTCATCCTCCACATCCACCTCGTCCACGACGACGTCCGCCACCACGACGACCACGCAAGCGGTGCCGACCACCGAGGTCCCGCCATCCTCGCCGTGCCCGATCCCGCCCGCGGGAGCCCAGGCGGAGGCACCGAGCATCCCCGACGGTGGCAAGACGGTCGCTCTCACGTTCGACGACGGTCCCGGTCCGAGCACGTCAGCCATCCTTTCGATCCTTGAGTCGTTCAAGGTGCGCGCGACCTTCTTCGACATCGGCACCCAGGAGACCGAGTGACGTTTGCGCCGAAGCGGCGGACGGATTCCTGATCGGAAACCACACGTGGAACCACCCCGATATGGAGACGCTTTCCGCCTCCGCGCAGGCAGCGGAGCTGGACGAGGTGACCGACGAGCAAAAGTCGCTCACGGGAACCGTGCCGTGCGTCTTCCGACCTCCCTACGGCGACTACAACTCGACCACTTTGTCCCTCGCGGCCCAACGCCACATGGCCGTGTGGCTCTGGAACGTCGACACCGAGGACTGGGAGGCGGAGGGCTCCTCGTCCAGCTACTCGGTGAACCGCATAATCTCGCTCGCCGAGTCCGAAGGAAGCGCCTTGCAGCACCCGGTCGTGCTGATGCACAACCAGGCGATCCCGATGCCCGCCACGGTCGCCGCTCTACCCACGGTCATCCAGTACTTCAAGGATCACGGTTACACCTTCGTCGACCTTCTCGGGAGAACAGGACCCCCTGGGTCGTAAGCCACCCAGCTCTGCCTCGCACTGAGCGGTGGATCACGAGATCCGGCCAGGCATGACTCAGTCCGGTGCAACACCGAGGGTCAGGTCAGACAGGGTCACCAGGAGATCGCTCGCGCTCACCATGCCGATGACGGTCCCGTCGCGCTTCACGGGTAGGTGGTGGATGCCACACGCGACCATCGACTCGATGGCGTCTCGCACGGTGTCGTCGGACCGCAACGCGACGATGTCCTCCGAGGCGACCTCAACCGCCCAGGTCAGATCCGGGTTGAGCCTGTCCGCGATCGCCCTCACGAGATCACGTTCGGTGAGTATCGCTGAGGGGCCGTCCGGGCGCAGCAAGATCAAGCTTCCGACACCTTGGCTGGCCATCGTCTCGGCAGCCGCGTGAATCGTTACCTCGGGGTCGCAGAACAGCGGCGGGCGCGTCATCACATCGATGATCGGAAAGCGGAGCGCCCACTCCTGCACGGCGCGCAAATCCTCCGGCCTGCCTCCCGCTTGCTGCGTGGCTGCAAGTCCCTGTTCGGCCTCGTCGTGGGTAGCCGTCATTTCAGTCTCCTTCCGTTCATTCATTCAGTAGACCCAGACCTCAGTGCCGAGTGGCATGAGGTTGTTCGCCCAGATCCAGTTGATCGCCTCGTTACTCACCCGGACGCAACCGTGCGACACGGGGTAAGGCGGGACGTAGGAATCGCCGTGGATCGCGAAACCGGTGTCGAAGTACTTAGGGCGCCACAGCTCACCGAGCGAGCCAACGACCAGCCCGTCGACCTCCCGATATACGTGGAAGACGCCCACCGGCGTCTCAGCAATAGCAGCGACTCCGTCGTCGAAGTAGGTGTAGCCGCCGCCAGTCGATGTGTTGAGCACCGCGATCAGCTTCCCGTTGTCCACGATCATGATGAGGTCGATAGCCAGCTTCACCTCGACGACACGGCCCGAGCTGCTCCGCGGGTGCGGGACTACGCCCTTTGCCAGCGCCGTTTCGGTGATGGGCCCGACCGCGCCGTCACGTGTGATCCCAGCCGCCTTTTGCAACGCGTAGACAGCTTGCTGGGTGCTGTCGCCGAACACTCCGTCGGGCGTGCCAAGCCAATAGCCGAGCGAGGTGAGTCGCTTCTGCAGCGCGAGGACCGCCGGTCCGCTGTCGCCGAGCGAGAATATCGACGACGGGCTCGGAGGGGTCGTAGCGCTGGTCGGGACCGTAGTCGTGGTGCTCGTGACCAGCGTGGTGGTCGTGGTGCTGGTACCGCCGCGCGTCGTCGATGTGGCCGCCGACTGGGAGCTCGTGGGTGGCATGCCGCTCATCGCTCCGCACGCCGACATCGCCACGACGCACAGCACGCTTGCAAGTGTCACGAGCAGCTGGGTGACTCGACGCCCATTCACACATCAATCATCGGGCTGGGCCATCGGTCCTGGTAGGGGCGAACGACCCGTTAACGGCGCCATCAGTCAGTAGTGCGCCCGCGCGTCAGCCCTCGCTCAGCTCCGGCGCAGGTGAGCTCGAACCGACCTCGGCCTTCAGGGCGGCGAACTCCTTGTCGATCTCGGCGGACGAGCCCGCCTCGTCGAGCTCCTTCTGGATGTCGTCGGTACCGCCACCGACGTCTTCGAGCACGCCTGATTGGAGCAGCTCGTCGACTGCGCTGGCGTGAGCCTGCATCGTGGCNNTCTCGCCCACTGAGCTGACGGCCTTGGCAGCCGTGTACTGCGCCTTCATGACTTCCTTCTGCGTCCTGAAGTCGTTCACCTTCTTCTGGAGGGCCTCGAGGGTGTGCTCGAGCTTCTCCTCCTGGTCGGTGAGCTGTACATGCTGGGGCTCCATGGCGTCGATCTGGGCCTGAGCGGCTGCTTTGCGGGACAGAGCTTCCTTCGCAAGATCGTCCTTGCCCTGCGCTATTGCTGCCTTTGCCTGGTCCTGGAGGTGGTTCACCGAGTGATCGAGCTGCTGTTCCTGCAGCTCGATCTGCTTGCGCGCCGCGGCTATGTCAACCAGCGACCGGCGCACCTGGGTGAGCTGCTCGAGCATCTTCTCGTAGGAGAGGTCGAGCATCTCGTCGGGCTTCTCAGCGGCGTCGAGCGCCTTGTTCGCCTTGGCCTGGACTATGTCGTGTGCTCGTTGAAACAGGGACATGTCACGCTTCTCCTTCGCGGCTTGGTCTCACGCTACCCGCCTACCTTCGCGACAAGCTCGGCCAGGCGGCTCGCATACCCGAACTCGTTGTCGTACCAGCCGAGAACCTTCACGAAGGTCCCGGCCGACATCGTGAGCTCCGCGTCGAAGACGCACGAGGCAGAGCTCCCGATGATGTCAGTCGAGACGAGCGCTTCCTCGGAGTACTCGAGGCGCCCGCGAAGTGGGGCGGACTCCGCTGCCTGCTTGAACGCTGCGCGTACCTCATCGGCGCTCGCAGGGGTCCGGAGGTTGGCGACGAGGTCGGTCATCGACCCGTCGGGCACCGGCACACGAAGAGCGATGCCATCAAGGCGGCCAGCGAGGTGCGGCAGGACCTCCGAGGTCGCCCTCGCGGCGCCGGTCGTAGTCGGCACAATGTTCAGGGCCGCCGCCCGTGCCCGGCGATCGTCCTTGTGGACCGAGTCGACGAGTCGTTGGTCACCGGTGTAGGCGTGCACCGTGGTCATAAAGGCGTGCTCCAAGCCGAAAGCATCATCGAGGACCTTCACCATCGGAACGAGGCAGTTGGTGGTGCACGAGGCGTTCGAGACCACGAGGTGACTGGCGGGATCGAAGGTCTCGTCGTTCACGCCCATGACGAAGGTGGCGTCTGCTCCCTTGCACGGTGCCGACACGACGACCCTCTTCGCACCTGCGTCCAGGTGGGCGGCCGCAGCCGCTCGGGAGGTGAACCGGCCAGTCGCCTCTACGACGACGTCCAGCCCGAGGTCTCCCCAGGGGAGCGCTTTCACCTCCGGCTCGCGCAACATGAGCACCGGTCGGCTCTCGCCGACCTGCATCTCGTCTCCGTCAACGCTCACCGCGTGTCCGAACGCGCCGAAGACCGAGTCGCGAGCCAGCAGATGGGCCAGCGAGGCCGCTGGCGCCAAGTCGTTCACGGCAACTATCTCGATGTCCAGCCCTGATCGGGTTGCTGCCCGGAAGAACGCCCGGCCCGTCCGGCCGAACCCGTTCACGCCTACTTTGATCGTCATTGTTGGATGCCTCCTCGGCTCATGGATACTGACAGAAGTTCAAGCGGTCATCGACTCGCTCGCGTCGCCCTCTCCCCAGGCGACGTCAAGGAGATTGGCGATCTCGGCCATCAATCGAGCGGGCCGGAGGCGGAGCTCGAGGATCGACCGGGCGCGGACCAGCCTCGCATTGGGGACCTGGTGAACGAGTGAGGCCGCGTCGCTGAACGGATGGATGAAGTCGGCTCCGTGGCCGATCACGATGGTGGGGACCAAGAGAGCCCGCCTCTGTTCCCAGGTCGGGGCGACGGGACCGAGCAGGATGCCGTGGAGCACGGCAACCATCTCCTCGGGCCGCAATGATGCGGCGTTGAGGACGCTGTTGAGCGGCGCGAACCGAGTCCGGGGAGCCCGACGCATGAGACCGGCGATCCAGCTTGCCGGCAAGCGGGCATAGTGGACACCGAGAAGAAACGGCACGAACGTCAACGCCACCGACGGCGCTGCCCGCTCGAGTACCGGCATCTCGAGCACGAGACCCCGGACCCGCTCGGGATCTCGAACTGCTGCGAGGAGGCTGACGTTCGCCCCTAGGGAGAGCCCTCCGAGTACGGCCTCCTCCGCCCCGATGTGGTCGAGGAGCGCGATGACCTGGTCGACGTACAGGTCCATGCGGTACTCGCTCGCGTGCGCCGGCTTGTCCGACAGCCCGTGCCCGAGCAGGTCCAACAGCACGACCCGGTTGCCCTTTTCAGCGAGTGCTTGTGCGATAGGGCGGTTCAGGTTCGCATCCAACAGCAGCCCGTGAAGGTAGACGAGCAGGCGATCGCCTTTCCCGTGCACCTCGTAGGAGAGGCGGTGTCCTCGGTAGACGAACGACTTGAGCTCGACGAGCTCATTGCCGGGACGAACGGGCTTCGGTGTCATCGCACCAACAGCGCGGCGGAAAGCCGCGATCCTCCGCTCCTCGATCCGGGTCAGGCGTTCCAAGTCGATCTTCTTGCGGTGACGACCGTCGCCATGAGGTCCTCGCTCGAGAGCCTTGTCTCCGGCAGCCGGCGCCCGATGCTCTCGAAGCGGGCCGTGAACGGGGTGCTCTTGCCGTTCGGACTCTTCTCCATCATCAGCCAGGTGTTCCGCATGACCATTCCTCGACTCTTTTTCCTGCAGCCAGCTTGATACCGCCGGCGGTCGCAGGCCAGGGCCGAAGGTCCCCAAGTTGTGCATCCAGATGACTTTCGCCCCTGGCAGGAGCCCCGCTCGGCGCCGAGGATCACAGGTATGTGAGTTCGTGTGCCGCCACTACCCCAGGAGCGACTCGGCCCTCTCGCACGCCTCGTCGGCTGGGGTGCTGCACACGTCACGGGGGGCGATCCCCCACACATCTTCTCGACGCTTGGGCGTCACCGCCGACCGTTGCGCGTTTGCCTCCCGTTCGCCGGCACGATGCTGATGAGGACCAGGCTGCCCAGGTCCGACGTCGAGCTCGTCGTCCTCCGCACCGCCTGCAACTGCGCGTCGGGGTACGAATGGGCGCAGCACGTGAGCCTCGCGCGCAAGTCGGGCCTTCACGCCGAGGCGATCGCTGCCGTGCCCGGCTGGCCGGCTGACGAGGGCGACTCGACCCTGACCGGTCGCCAGCGCATGCTGCTCGCCGCCACGGATGATCTGTATGAGCGCAGGGTAGTGACGACAGATAATTGGGAGCCGCTCGCCCACGAACTGGACGAGTGCGAGCTCGTCGAGCTGTGCATGCTCGTCGGGCATTACGAGATGCTGGCGATGACGCTCAGCAGCCTCGGCGTGGAACCCGACGCATCGTCGGTTGACTGGCTCGACCAGCAGGACCGAGAGACGTTCGATCGCCTGCAGTCCCGAGCGACCTCGCGCGCCTCGGACTCGTAACTGTGACCTTCGCCCCTATCACGCGTCGCCTGCCAGGCCGCAATATGGGACGTCAGGTGTAGCCAATGATTTCTTGAAAGGAACGGTCCGTCATGTTGGTGAGGGAGTGTTTGCGAAGTGCTCCGGTAACCGTGCCGCCGACATGCACTCTCGAGGAGGCGGCCCAGCTCATGGGTGCCCATGGAGTGGGCGCGCTGCTCGTGGTGAGCGGCGATAAGTTTCTCGGCATCGTGACCGACAGAGACATCACAGTTCGCGGAGTCGGGCGCGGAAGATCGACCGGGGCCGAAGTCAGCTCCGTGATGACAGAGCACCCCGTGACGATTCAAGGGTCAGCAGACATCGCGGCGGCGTTTCAGGAGCTGAAGACCGCAGGAGTTCGTCGCCTGCCGGTCCTCGAGGACACAGATCTTGCGGGAATCATCACGGTCGACGACCTACTCGTCACCTTGGCCCTCGCATTCGCGGCGGCCATCTCCCCCGTGGCTCAAGAGCTGGTCAACTCTCAGATCTCGTCTTGACGACGCCGAGCAAGCCTGAGCGGGTGCACCACCCGCTGTTCGCCCGCGCGTACGCTCGGCTGGCACCGTCAGCCGAGTCAGCCGGCGTGGCGGAGCACCGCGACGAGCTCCTCGCAGGGCTGCGGGGGCGCGTGGTGGAGATCGGCGCAGGCCCGGGGCTCAACTTCGCCCACTACCCGGCCACGGTCAGCGAGGTTGTGGCCGTCGAGCCCGAGCCTCACTTCCGCCGCCGGGCGGCCGCTGCTCGCTCGGAGGTGCCCGTGCACCTCGTCGCCGGTACCGCGGCCGCGCTTCCCTTGGCCGACCAGAGTGTCGACGCGGCCGTGTTCTCACTCGTGCTCTGCTCGGTGGGTTCTCCCGCCGCCGCGCTCGCAGAGGCAGTGCGGGTGCTCGTCAGCGGGGGCGAGTTGCGCTACTACGAGCATGTCCGCTCGCAAGACGTGCGCGCCGGCCGGCGCCAAGATCGCTTCGATCGGGTGTGGCCCTACGTGGCAGGCGGGTGCCACTGCAGCCGCGAGACCGAGAGCGCCATCGCCGCTGCCGGGTTCACGGTCACCCATGTGCGGCGTTTCGAATTCGAGCCGCGGGGCATCGCCTTACCGGTGTCGCCACATGTGATCGGCAGCGCTGTCTGGCGGTCAGCCCAGCCGCGCCTACCCGGGCGAGCAGAAAGAACCGTGCGACCTGAGACCTAATTGCCAGGGCGCGGCGGAGGCGGGTGGAAAGAAGTCGCCGGTACGGAGGTCCTGGCTGTACGGGACAGGAGGCGGGTCTCCCCCAGCGATCCGAGCGACTGCTGCGAGGAGCTGTTCGCAATCCGCCTCAGTGGTGTTGAGGCCCGCGCTGGCTCGCACCGCACCGGGCATCTCGCTGCGATCGCCGCGCCGCAGGCCTTCGCGGTACGCAACGACATCCTTGTGAGAGAGGCCGAGCAGGCGGATCAGGTACGGGTGGGCGCAGAAACAGCCGTGGCGCACGCCGATGGCATCTTCGGCCGCGAGGCGAGCCGCGACAAGGGCATGGGAGACGCCGTCCACGGTGAACGTGGCGACCGGAAGCGTTTCTGTCCCCGAGCTCGGCCCGAGCAGGTGCACGCCGTCGATCGCCTCGAGACCGGACCGGAGCAGGCTCGCCAGCCGCCGGTCGTGGGCGCCGATCGCCGGCCAGCCGAGATCACCGAGAGCGTCAATGGCGGCGTGCAGCGCGACGGCACCGATGACGTTGGGGGAGCCGGCTTCCTCGCGATCGGGCGGGTCGGTCCAGACGACCTCGTCGAGGTCGACGAGGTCAACCGCTCCCCCACCCGCGAGAAACGGGTCACCCTCCATGAAAGCCTGCCGCGGCCCGACGAGCACGCCGGCCCCGAACGGCGCGTACATCTTGTGACCGCTCCAGGCGATGAAGTCGGCGGCTTGCGGGAGGGGCCGGTGAGGAGCCAGCTGCGCCGCGTCCACGACTACCGGGATCCCTCGTTCGTGGGCGGCGGCGAGGATGAGATCGAGCGGCGGGAGCCAGCCGGTGATGTTCGAGGCCCCCGTGACCGCGAGCAGCCGGGGCCGCGGTGCCTCGTCGAGGGCCAGCTCGACGTCGCTCACGCCGAAGGTCCCGTCAGGACCGCACTCGACGTACCGGCACGTCGCAATGCGCCCCCAAGGGAGGAAGTTGGCGTGATGCTCCACGACCGTGCTGACCACCACGTCGCGAGGGTCGAGCCGGAGGCGGTAGGCGAGGTGGTTGAGCGCCTCGGTCGTGTTGCGGCAGATGATCGCTACGTCGTCGGGGCCGCGATCACCTGCGAAGGCCAGCGCGGCCCCGCGAGCGTCTTCGTAGGCAGCGGTTGCCACTTGTGACTTGTACCCGGCGCCGCGGTGGATGCTCGAATACCACGGCACGAACTCCTCGACGCGCTTGAGCACCGAAGGAAGCGACGCTGTCGACGCGGCGGCGTCGAACGACAGGTACGGTCGCTCACTGCCGTCGATGCAGGGAACTTCCAATCCATCGCCGACAAGAGTCACTGGTGGCCCGGTCACGTCTCAAGACTCTCACTCGTGAGCCTCGACCGCGATCGAGCTCGCACCTCTCACATTTCGTCAGCGTGCCTGGCATAAACCACCGGGCTGTGCCACAGTCCTACGGGTGCACCGCGACCCCATGGGCTCTGTTCCCAGCTGATCCGGAGGAGCGTCATGCCGTCCGAGCAACCGTACGAAGGCGTCGTCGGCCGAACGATCGAGGAGTCGACTCCATGGTGGCCACCGCTGCCCTCTGCCCCCAAGGGCGCCCCGAATGTCGTGGTCGTCCTGCTCGACGACGTCGGCTACGCCCAGTTCGGCTGCTACGGCTCTGACATCAGGACGCCGGCGTTCGACCGCCTGACCGCCGACGGGCTGCGTTTCTCGAACTTCCACACGACTGCGTTGTGCTCTCCGACCCGGGCGGCGCTGCTGA
>PLDN01000186.1 GCA_003136185.1 Acidimicrobiaceae bacterium
CGCACACGGGCCTCGGTCTTGCGTAGCCCGGACATCGACGTCTTGGGTTCTTCGACGACCACGATCTCTGCGTCGGATTCGGCGACCCCCAGGCGATCGAGCGCCTGTTCCACTGCTTCCGCCACGGTACGACCCGTGGACTCGAGCCACTCCACGTCAGGGTCGCCGAGGACGCTTGTTGCGCGAGCGATTTTGAGCTGCGCGAGACGCCTCTGTCTTGTTGGGCTGGGCGCCGTTCGTCCCGGTCCGCGCTCTGCCGTTTGGCAATGGAGACGAAGGCTCAGACCCGTTCACGTCGGTAGTTGGTGGCTTGGCGTTCGGGCTCGAGCCCTTCGACGGCGCCGCGGACGCAGTCGCCCCGTTCGAGTCCGAGCTCGGCTTGTCGTCAGTCCCACCAGGGAGGTTGCCCTGGAATCCAGCGGCCGCGTCACGCAAGCGGTCGGCGAAGCCCTTTCGTGGCCCTGACGGCGAGCCTGAGGGGCGCCCGAGCGCCGGCTTCCCACCAGGTGGCCCCTTGCCCGGCTTGCTACTCGTCTCGATCGCTTTGTTCTTGTGCATCTCACGAACGGAGTGGGCGATCTCGACGATCTTCGGGTCGTGCTTGTACATGTACTCCTGCTGGCCCACTCGGAAAAGGCTGGAGACGATGAAGTAGACGCCAACGCCGGCCGGCAGCAGGATGTAGATGAACACGAATATCAACGGCATGAACTTCTGGATCGCCTGCATCTGGGGGTTCGCCTGGGCCGCCGCCGGGTTGCGGGTCGTGATCTGCCAGATCGAGATGTACTGCAGTACGACTGCAATCAGGATCACACCGACGTACGGGGCCTTGTGCAGTAATGATCCCGGTGTTCTCACCGAGTCCGCCAGGTTGAGACCGAACGATTCCAGCTTGCCGCCGCTCGTAAGCACGGCGTGGTAAAGAGCGGTGTTCTTCGGGATGTACTGCGGCTGAAGGACGGTCTTGGCCGCTTTGCCAGTCCCAACCGTCACGGCGTGCGTCATGCCTCGAATGACGTTGTACAACACGATGAAGACCGGGAACTGCATGAACATCGGGAGACAGCCGCCGGTGGGATTGACGCCGTTCTCACGGTAGAGCGCCATCATCTCTTCGTTGAGCTTGACGCGAGCGGCTTGCCGCTCTTCTGTGCTCATACCCTGTTGAATCTTGTATTTCTTGCGGATCTGGAGAAGCTGTGGCTGGAGCAGCTGCATCCGCATCATCGACCTGGTGCCGGTCCGCGTGAGCGGGAAGACGAGGATCATCGTCGCCAGCGTCAGGAGAACGATCGAGTCTCCGTAGCTGTGGGTAACGCTGTAGAAGCCCGCGAGGACGTAGCCGAACACGTTCGCGAACGGTCCGATGATCGAGGTGATAATAGAGCCGAGAATCATTTGGTCACTCCGATGGGACGGGGTCGAAGCCGCGTCCCCCGAGGGGATGGCAGCGGGCGATACGCCGAATGGCGAGCCACGAGCCGCGACAGGCACCGCGTAGCTCTATGGCCTCCATTGCGTACGCCGAGCAGGAGGGTTGGTACCGGCAAGGAGAGAGGCGTCCGAAACGCGCGGCTTGGTACACCTGGACCAGGCGAACCAGGATCCGCGCGGGCGCGCTCATTGGCGCTCTATCCCGCTCGCGCGACTCATGGTATCGATCACCCGTCTCCTCAGTTCCTGGAACGAGACATCCCTGACGCCTGGTCCGACCCCGATGAGATACGTCCCGGCGGGCACTGCCCCGACCGCCTCGCGGGCCACGGCCCGGAGACGCCGGCGGTAGGTGTTCCGCTCGACGGCCGTGCCAACCCGACGAGGAACCCCGTAGGCCACATAGCATGACCCGTCCGCGGGCGGAGCAGGCACGTAGTGTACCGCCACAGGTCCTGATCTGGCACGGCGGCCCGACGTCCTGAGCAGAGCAAACGTACGTTTGCTGCTAACGCCTTTGAGGGACGGGGACGGCGCTTCCACGGTGCGCCGGCGGCCGAATCAGGCAGACAGGCGAGCGCGACCGCGCCGGCGCCGGTTCTTCAAGATCGCCTGACCGGCGCGGGTTGACATGCGGTGGCGAAAGCCGTGCTTACGGGACCGCTTACGGTTGTTCGGCTGGAAAGTGCGCTTCATCTCGCTTCTCGTTTGACCTGGGACGCGACACATCAAGCGTCACTGGGGACACCACACGATAGTGAACAGTCGGCCAAGAAAGCAACCCGGACCCGCCAAACGGTCTTTCGGTTCGCCGACGAAGGCGGTCCAGTTCAGGCCGGTGAAAGTTGCGGCGAGCTGGGGTTTCTTCCTTGAGCACGTGCCGGTGGACGGCTGTAGGCTGCGCACTCCGACATGGAGTTCCACGCCGTCCACACCTGTGGATTCCCGTGTGGAGAACAAGAGAATCGAAGGGCTCCGAGCTGGTGACAGAAGCCCAACAACTGTGGAAAGACTGCTCGGTCGCCCTGCAATCGCAGGTATCGGAGGCTACGTGGAAAGCGTGGTTCGCCGAGATTCGACCGGTCGCAGTAGTGAACGGGACCCTCGTGCTCGCTGTGCCGAGCACGGTTGTTCGCGATCGCTTAGACGGCAGATTTCAAGCGTTGCTTCATGACGCCCTGACGGACACAACCGGTAAGGACTATCCGATCCGGTTGGACGTGCAGCTGGAAGAGACCGGAATGGGCGGAGGTTCGGGCCAGCAGCTCACTGCGGCCGAGTTGTTGCAGACCAGCCCAGATCGCAATGCGCACGTCGCACGAGAGTCAGATCGCTTGGACGAGCTGCCCACCCGTACGTCGAACCATCGCAACGTGGGCGCTGGTCGATCGGGACGAGGCGGAATCGCAGCGAGCGACGGACCGTTCAATCCGCGCTACACGTTCGACGCCTTCATAATCGGTCCTTCGAACCGGTTCGCGCACGCCGCAGCACTTTCGGTGGCCGAGGCTCCGGCCGGTAGTTACAACCCCCTCTTCGTCTACGGAGGGGCCGGATTGGGTAAGACGCACCTCCTTCAGGCCATCGGGAATTATGTCCGGGAGAACTTCCCTCGCCTTCACGTGCGCTATGTCTCGACCGAGACATTCATGAACGAGTTCGTCGAGACCCTGCGAGCCAAGACAGACATGGGCGAGTTCCGCCGGCGTTACAGGGAGTGCGACGTCCTGTTGCTCGACGACGTCCAGTTCATGGACAAGAAAGAGTCCCTCCAAGAGGAGTTGTTCCACACGTTCAACTCGCTTTACGGGGCTTCCAAACAGATAGTCCTCACGTCCGACCGGCCGCCGAAGGCCATCGCGACGTTGGAGGATCGGCTCCGCAGCCGGCTGCTGTCTGGTCTGACAACTGACATCCAACCTCCCGAGCTCGAGACCCGGATCGCCATCTTGCGCACAAAGGCCGAGCGTGAGGGTGCTGTCGTCGGAGATGAAGTCCTGGAATTCATCGCGTCGAACGTGAAAGACAACATTCGTGAGCTAGAAGGCGCGCTGATCAGAGTGACTGCCTTCGCGAGCCTGAACCGCCAGCCCCTCACCCGCGATCTCGCCGAGACCGTCCTTGCAGACATTGTCGCTGCCAGCCAACCAAGGAGAATCACCGCCAAGCAGATTCTAGATATGTCAGCGACGCATTTCGGTTTCGCTGTCGAGGAACTGTGTGGGCCAAGCCGTCGTCGGCCGCTCGTGATCGCACGGCAGATAGCGATGTACCTCTTCCGCGAGCTCACTGACTACAGCTACCCGGCCATCGGACGGGAATTCGGGGACCGGGATCACACGACCGTCATTCACGCGGTCGAGAAGATCTCATCTTTGATGAAGGAGCGTCGCCAGATCTACGACACCGTCACGCAACTGATCGTTCAAATCAAGCACGGTGAATGACCTGTGGATGAATCAGTGGCAAACGGACCCTGGCGGTGTGGAAGGCTGGCGGAAATGTGTGGACTTCCGAGCAGCCGTCCCCAGCCCCTACGGCGCACTCGGCTCTCGCTGTGGGCAACCGTGGATGACGCGCGAACAACACAACCTGCTGTGAGCAGGGATAATGGCAAGTTCTCCACAATCCCCAGCCCCTACTACTCCTGTTATCAAATTCTCATAATGAAGGAGAAGAGATTGCCGTGAGGTTCCGAGCGGACCGCGACACCCTCCTCGAAGCACTGGTGACCGCCAGCCGTGCGACCGCCAGCCGTTCCGCTTTGACGGGAGCCGCTCCAGGATTGCAACTCTCGCTCAAGGGCGAGCATCTCGAAATCGTGGGCTCTGATCCAGATCTTGTGATCGAAGCTCGCTGCAAGGTAGCGGGTGAATCAGATGGCACAGTGCTCGTTCCGACGCGACTTGTCACCGACATCATCAGGTCGTTCGAGTCGGGGGCTGTGGCGGTAGTTGGAGGCGACGACGAAGTTCGCTTTTCTGCCGGCCGAGCGGAATTTGTCGTTCGCGTTGCTGCAGGAGCAGAGATCACGCGCCTCAGCACACTTGAGACAACCGGTATAGACCTGCCTGCGAATACTTTTGCTGACGGCCTCCGCCAAGTAGTTCGCGCTGCTCTTGTCGACGACTCGAGAGCACCGCAACTGACAGCGGTCCAGATGCAGGCGACCGAAAAAGGCCTTCGCTTGGTGGCGACTGACTCGTATCGACTCGCATTTCGTGACTTCGAAGGCATGAGCGCTCTTGAAGAAGGAAGTCAGGTCCTCGTTCCCGCCAAGGCTCTCGCCGAGGTGCAGCGACTTGTCGGTCAAGCCAAAGACGACGATGACGAGATGATCGGGTTCAGGCACAGTGACCTTGACGCTGTCTTCGATCTAGACGATGTCCGTATCACAACTCGCCTGGTGAGAGGCCAGTTCCCCGACGTCGATCGTTTGGTCCCTACCTCTTACGCGTACCGCCTCAAAGTGCAGCGAGAAGATTTCGCCTCCGCCCTACGTCGCGTCCGGCTGCTTGTTCGTGACAGTAAAGATGTCACTACACCGGTACGGCTCTCGTTTCGCGAAGGCGGCGTCGAGCTCCAGGTGCTGACTCCAGAAAGCGGTAGGGCCGTCGAAGCGCTGGAAGGTGAGTTCTCCGGCGAAGAGATCATGATCGCCTTCAACCCGACTTACCTGTTGGACGGCGTCGAAGCGCTCCGGTCCGACATCCTCGTGATTGAAGTGAACGATCCTGGAAAGCCGGCACTTGTCCGGGGCGAGGGCGAAGACGAGTACCGCTACCTGCTCATGCCGGTCAAGGTCTCCTGAACGGGCTCGGGCCAGGAGACGCGACCGATCCGTACGCGCGGGTCACGAGAATCACTCGGCTCAGCGCGCACGAATTCCGGAACCTTGGTGAAGTAGAGCTCCTTCCATCAACTGGAGGGCTGACCGTGATCCAGGGAGACAACGGAGCCGGTAAGACGAGCCTGCTGGAGGCGTTGACGTACTGCTCGGTCCTGAAGTCGTTTCGTGGCGTCCAGAGAGAGGCGTTGCTACGGCAGGAGTCTCCGGTCGCGACCTTGGCCTGCGACCTACTTCAGGGCGATCGACGAGTCGAGATCGCAGTTCGCATCGAAGCCGCGAGGCGCGATCAGGCGACGCTCAACACTCAACGAGTTAGTGGCGCGAAAGAGCTTGTCGAGGTGCTTCGAACGACACTTTTCACACCCGATGACCTCGATCTCGTCAAGGGTTCTCCAGCCGGCCGGCGCGATCTGCTGGATGACGCCATCCTGGCGACATCTCCGCGCATGGCCGCAGAACGTGCCGGTCTCGAACGAATTCTTCGCCAAAGAAACGCACTCCTTCGCCAACTGAACGGTCGTCTCCCAGCTGAAGCAGTACTCACCCTTGATGTTTGGGACGAACGTCTCGCTACGACTGGCGAACGCGTCGCGCGGTCTCGCGAAGAGCTAGTTAGAGCACTGGCTCCGTATGCGAGCGCCGCGTGGTCGACACTCGCGCCGCGTGGCGGGCAGTTCGAGATGCGGTACGCACGGTCGTTCAGTGGCTCTCTGGCGGACGTCATCGCCGCACAGCGTCACGAAGATCTAAGAAGACAGATGACGACCGTAGGGCCGCAGCGCGACGAGCTCGAGATCAGCGCCGGCGGACTCGACGCACGGACACGGTTGTCCCAAGGCAGGCAGAGGTGCGTGGCCCTCGCTATGAGGCTCGGTATCCACCGCTACGTGAGCGCAGTGACTGGATCAGTCCCAGTACTGCTCCTCGACGACGCGTTTTCCGAGCTGGACGATCACACGGCTCGGGCTCTCGTATCGGAGCTACCAGCAGGCCAGGCACTGCTCACCACAGCTGGCGACCTGCCTCCAGGTGCCTCCCCGGACCTCGTGGTGCGAATCGAGAACGGGGTGATCTTGACGTGACAGCTCCCCCCACTGACCGCGACAGGCCGCACTTGCCCGAGGACGATGACGTGACTGATCAGGCGGTCACGCCGATCGGCGATGCCATGGCCACCCTCCTCCGGTCACGAGGGCTCGGGGCCACGGTCGTCCTTGCAGAGGTCATGTCCGCCTGGGAACGAGTGGCCGGGCCGGAGCTCGCAGCCCGGGTAAGACCCGTGTCCCTCCGCCACGGCGAGCTCGTTTGCGAGGTCGACGATCCGGCCTGGGCCACGCAGGTTCGGCTCCTCTCGGAGATGCTCCTTGGTCGACTCGCCGACGAGGTAGGCGGCAAGGTGGCGGACCGGCTGAGCATCCATGTGAAGCGCAGGTCAGAGGGCTGAGAAGAACCGTTCCTGAACGCCCAAAATGCTCGGATCGGGTGCCGGTTCACGGTAGAATGAATCCATCGCCGGTCCGCTTTATTGAGGCCTTCCCCGTGATCGCACCACGAGCGTCGCCGGCCAGTGAAGCCACCCCCCGTTGGAAGGTCGCGCCCGTGGCAATGAATGTCGAGACAAAGGATCGTCAAGCGGTCCCTGGCAAATACACCGCGGACGACATCACCGTGCTCGAGGGCCTCGAGCCTGTCCGCAAGCGTCCGGGAATGTACATAGGGTCGACGGGCTCGAGTGGTCTGCATCACCTCATCTGGGAGGTCGTGGACAACGCCGTCGACGAGGCCATGGCCGGCTACTGCACACACGTCGACGTCACCCTCCTGGCGGACGGTGGGTGCCGGGTCATCGACAACGGGCGCGGGATCCCGGTGGACGAGCACCCACAGTACAAGGGCAAGTCGGCCGCCGAGGTCGTGCTTACGGTCCTGCATGCCGGTGGGAAGTTCGGCGGGGCCGGGTACAAGGTCTCGGGTGGTTTGCACGGCGTGGGGGTGTCGGTGGTCAACGCGCTGTCGACCCGCCTTCTCCTCGAGATCGACAGGGAGGGCAAGCGTCATCGGCTCGAGTTCCGCGACGGCGGGAATCCTGTTGGCAAGTTGGAAGTGATCGGCGATGCGCCGCGCGACCGTACCGGCACATCGGTGATCTTCTGGCCTGATGGCTCCGTCTTCGAGGAGCCGGAATTCCGTGCTCAAACGATCATCGAGCGGCTGCAGGTCTACGCGTTCCTCAACAAGAACCTCGAGATCCGCTTCACCGACGAACGCCCTGATCACGAGGCAGTACCGCAGATCTTCAAGTATGCCGGCGGCATCGTGGACTACGTCCGGCATCTGAACGCTTCGAAAGAGCCGTTGTTCAAGCGCGTAGGGTCGTTCTCAGTCGTGGAGGAGTTACAGGAAGTCGAAGTCGCTCTCCAGTGGAACACCGGCTATTACGAGTCGATCTACTCGTTCGCGAACGGAATCGCCACGACCGAAGGCGGCATGCACGAGGACGGTTTCCGCCAAGCGCTCACGAACGTCGTGAACAAGTTCGCCCGGGCGCACAACATCGTGAAGGAAGGGGCTGACAACCTAGCGGGCGAGGACGTCCGCGAGGGCCTGACAGCGATTGTGTCGGTCCGCCTGACCGAACCGCAGTTCGAGGGCCAGACCAAGGCCAAGCTTGGTAACACGGCGATGCGCTCCCTCGTTGCCCGCGCGACGAACGAGAAGCTGGCGGAATGGCTGGAAGAGAACCCGAAGGAAGGCGGCGAGATCGTGAAGAAGGCGCTGCTCGCGCAGCGCGCTCGTATCGCCGCCAAACAGGCGAAGGAGCTCACCCGCCGCAAGAGCGCTCTTGATGGGGCTGGACTCCCGGGCAAGTTGTACGACTGTTCGTCCCGCAACCCTGACGACTGTGAGCTGTTCATAGTGGAGGGCAATTCGGCCGCCGGCTCGGCGGTCAAGGCGAGAGATCCGCGGACCCAAGCCGTCCTCCCGATCCGCGGCAAGATCTTGAATGTCGAGAAGGCGCGCGTCGACAAGATGCTGAAGAACGCTGAGATCCAGGCGCTCATCATGGCGATCGGCGCTGGGTTGTCCGACGACTTCGACCTCACGAAGATCCGCTACGACAAGGTCATCATCCTTGCGGACGCGGACGTTGACGGATCTCACATCCGGACCTTGCTGCTCACCTTCTTCCTGCGCCAGATGAAGCAGTTCGTCGAGGCGGGCCATATCTACGTCGCGCAGCCGCCGCTCTACTCGGCTGAAGTCGGGACGGCGAAGGTGTACTTGAAGGACGACGCCGCGAGATCGCGCTTCTTGGAGGAGCACCCCAACTATTCGAAGGACTTCAGTCGCCTGAAGGGTCTCGGTGAGATGAACTGGCAGGAGCTAAAGGAGACCACTATCGATCGCGACGTGCGGTCGTTGCTGCAGGTGACGATGGAACAGGCGAGCATCGCTGACGAGATCTGCTCGATCCTCATGGGCGACGACGTAGAGCTCCGCCGCCACTTCATCCAGACCAACGCCAAGGACATCCGCTTCCTCGACATCTGAGGACGGAGGGGAAGCTCGAGATCATGCCGAACAGCAACGGAACGAACGGGAACGATCCCGACGACAACGGTGGTGGCACAGCGCTGGCCGTGCTGCCAATCGAGATTCAAGAGGAGATGGAGCGCTCGTTCCTCGAGTACTCGATGTCGGTCATCGTCGCGCGGGCACTCCCTGACGTACGCGACGGCCTGAAGCCGGTGCATCGCCGGATCCTCTACGCGATGGGGAACGAGGGCCTTCGCCCCGATCGCCCTTTCGTGAAGTGCGCTCGCGTCGTGGGAGACGTGATGGGTCGCTTTCATCCACACGGCGACTCCGCTATCTACGACGCGCTCGCTCGGATGGTCCAGGCGTTTTCCCTCCGGCACCCGCTGATCGAAGGACACGGCGACTTCGGAGCCCCCGGACCGAACATGGGACCAGCCGCCGCCCGGTACACGGAGTGCCGCCTCGCATCTCTCGCGATGGTGCTACTCGACGGGATCGACGAAGAGACCGTCAACATGATGCCGAACTACGACGGCAGCGAGGAACAGCCGGTCGTCTTGCCAGCCAGGTTCCCTAACCTCCTGGTCAACGGATCGCAGGGCATCGCCGTCGGAATGGCGACGAACATCCCACCCCACAACCTGGGCGAAGTGATCGACGCCACCCTCCATTACCTCGAACGCCCGGAATCGACACCGGACGAGCTCATGCAGTTCGTGAAGGCCCCGGACTTCCCTACTGGAGCCATCATCCTCGGCCGGGCAGGAGTCCTCGACGCGTACCGCACTGGACGTGGATCGGTGAAGATGCGCGCAGTCGCCGAGATCCAAGAAGGAAAGAACGGCAAGGACCAGATCGTCGTTAGCCAGATTCCCTACCAGACGTCGGTGGAAGGCATCTCGACCCGGATCGCCGAGGCGGTCGAGTCCGGCGACATCACCGGTATCGACGGGCTCGAGAATCTTTCTGCCGGCGACGCGACCGAGCTCGTCATCACCCTGAAGCGTGACGCCAACGCCAACGTCGTCCTCAACAACCTCTTCAAGTACACGCCCATGCAGACGAGCTTCGGCGTGCACATGCTGGCGCTCGTAGACGGCGTGCCGAGGTTGCTCAATCTCGCTCAGGCGATCGGCGCCTATGTGGACCACCAGCTCGAAGTGGTCACGCGCCGGTCGGAGTACCGCCTACGCCGGGCCGTCGCGCGGGCACACATCGTCGAGGGCTTGCTGCGGGCGATCGACATGCTGGACGCGGTCATTGCGGCAATCCGGGCATCGGAGGACCGCCCTGCCGCGCGAGCAGCCTTGATGGCCGAGCCCTTCTCGTTCTCCGAGGAGCAGGCGACCCATATCCTCGACATGACGCTCGGCCGCCTGACCCGACTCGGGCGTTCCGAGCTCGAGGCGGAGATGACCGTGCTCCGACAGACGATCGCCGAGCTCGAGGCGATCCTCAACGAACCGGCCCGCCTCCGCGCCGTCATCGCGTCGGAGCTGACCGAGGTGCGCGACAAGTTTGCGAACGAGCGGCGGACCAAGCTCATGCACGATCCGGGTGACCTCAACATCGAGGACCTGATCGACGACGAGGAGATGGTCATCACCATCACGCGGGCCGGCTACTTGAAGGCCGTCTCGGCCGACGCGTTCCGCACCCAGGGGCGTGGCGGGCGCGGCGTCCAAGGAGCAAAGCTCAAGGAAGAGGACCTGGTTCACGAGATCGTGCACACGACCGCGCACGCTCACCTGTTGTTCTTCTCCAACCGTGGCAAGGTCTATCGCCTGCGGGCGCACGAGATCCCCATCAAGGAGCGCAACGCACGCGGTACTCCCGCGGTCAACCTCCTCCCGCTCGAACCCGGGGAGACCGTCCAGGCGATCATCGAAGCTGGCCAGTTCGCCGATGACGAGTTCCTGTTGTTCGCCACGAAGGCGGGACAGGTGAAGAAGACGGCTCTCAGCGAATACGATAAGTCTCGGCGCGAGGGCTTTATCGCTATCAACCTCAACGCGGGCGATGAGCTCGTGCGGGTAATCCGGACCGGCGGCAGCGACGAGTTGCTGTTGATCAGTCGTTCGGGGACGGGGATCCGTTTTGCCGAGGGTGAGGTTCGCCCGATGGGGCGTAGCGCGGCCGGCGTGCGGGGAATGCGCTTGAAGGCGGGTGATGAGCTCGTCTCCTGTGACGTCGCACGCGAGGACGTCGACCTACTGGTGGTGACAGACGCCGGCTATGGGAAGCGCACGAAGCTGGAGCACTTCCACGCTCAGGCCCGAGGTGGCCAGGGGGTTCGTGCCATCAAGCTCACGCAGCGCCGCGGCCGTGTCGTAGCGGCGATCATGGCGGCGCTCGACGACGAGATCCTGATCGTGTCCTCGGCGGGTGTGGTCATCCGCACTGCCGTGAGAGAGATCGCAGCCCAAGGCCGCGACGCCACCGGAGTGCGAGTGATGAACCTCGACGCCGGGCAGACTGTCGCCGCGGTGGCACCGGTCACTGCCGGCGGAGAGTGATCTCAGCCCGTCCTTGCGAGGAGGAGCTGGCCGGTCAAGGGCTTTCACCGCTGGTGTAGCCTGACCGATCGTCCTTAGGGGCTATAGCTCAGTCGGTTAGAGCGCAGCACTGATAATGCTGAGGTCGCTGGTTCGATTCCAGCTAGCCCCACAAAAGGCCAGGTAGAGCTGCTGTAAAGCGGCAAACTGCTGCCAAGACACGCTGGACGTGCGCGATCGTGCGCGAACGAGACGCGGCAACCTCATGGCCGTCTCGGCCCCGTGACCTCAGCACGCTCGAACGCCGGCGCCGGTTCGCATGCAGTGCGGTGGGGCGCTTCGAGTGGCGGAGCATCTTGTGGATTGTGGGCAAGCCGTGGTGGTCCCCCGTTTGTCCCAAGGTCAGGGCCACCGAGCCCCGTCAGCTCGCAGTGACGAGCCCGTCGCACAACCGACCGGCATCGTGGGCGAGGCAGGCGAACGGTGAAGACAAGAGGTCGGCATCCGCTCGACCGCTCACGCCTTCGTTAGGGGGCAGTCTCCCCTGTACGCGGTGAACGCCTCGGACGACCATGTGTACCGGAAGCCATACCAGCCGGTGTGTCCGCTGATCTTCCCGCAGGCCGTGATGGCGCTGTTGTCGATGTCGATGTTCCCGCTAGCGCCTGATCCGAGGAAGGGGATCGAGGGGTAGGAAAACGAGCCGCTGCCGCGGACGTCGAAGGTGTCGTCCTTCAGGGTCCCGGTCAAGGTGGCAGTGATCTTCACGCCGTGGCCCAAGCTCAGACCAGTAGCGGAGTGCAGGTCGGACAGCGGACACCCGATGCCCTCGTCGGGTGGGCCGAGTGCCACGGTGACGGACGTGTCGGATGAGGTCGTGGTCAGGGTTCCGAAGCCCAGGACTCCCAGGTCGGGGACCGTCACGTCTCCGGCCATAGCGAATCGGCCGTCGAAGGTGCCGGAGGGGAAGTCCATGTCCATGGCGCCGTCCACCTCGAGCAGGTAGTGGCCTTTGATCTCCGGCCCGGCCGACAGCCCCACCGAACCACAGACGTCCCATCCGCTCGAGGCGGTGGGTGCGGCGATCGAACCGCCGAGTTTCGTCAACAAGATCCCGTCGACCAGCGGAACCTTCCCCTTGATCGTGAACTTCCCGCTCGCGAATGCCCCGTTGGCGATCGTGATGCCGAGCTCGACCCCCGACACCCCCTTCGACGCCGGTGCAGGTAATTGCACGCCGGCGTCGGCTTTGTACGTGGGGACGCCGGCGGGGGAGGAATAGTCGAGCACCAGGCGGGTGAGGGTGAGATCGCCGAAGAGCGGCATCGTGCCGTCCTTGAGCGAGATGTTGCCAGCGGTGATCTCACCGGAGGCACTCACCGCGAGCGAGGCCGACAAGGTGCCCTCGCCGGCGAAGGCCGGCTTTGCTTCGGTGCTGAGCGCCCAGGCGCCGTCCTTGTAGACGAGTGACAGCTTCTCGAGCGGCAGGGCCCCGAAGAGGTCGATCGGTCCGGTGGAGAGCGATGCCGCCGTCATGACTCCGCTCGGGCTGAACTCGAGGCTCACCGTTGCTGTCGAACTTTTGCCAGCCGAGCCCTTCTCGATGACGGTGGCCTGACCAGCCCAGCCGGCCTTCGGACTGTATTTGACCGACAGGTTCGACAAGTCGAGGATGCCGGCCAACGAGATCGCCGAAACGTTGAGCTCCGCCGCGGTGATGGTGTTCTGGGCGACGGTGAACGTGCCCGAGAGCGTGGACGTGGTGGAGCTGCTGGCGCTCGCCACTTTCCCCGACACTGTCCATGTCCCGGGCGCAGTGAACTCCAGGACAAGATCAGACACGGAGAACAGCTGCATAAAGCTCGCACGTGGCGCCGTGACCTTGAGTTTGGAAAGTCCTCCGGGGGTCGACGTTGTGAACGTAAGGGTTCCCTGACCGCCTCCCAATACGGCGGGCAGGGTCACGGCCACCGATCCCGATGCTGTGCCAAGTGCACCGGGGGTCAGCGGCAGATCCCCTGAGATGTTCATCCCCGCGATCTGGCTGTTCACGCCCGCGAAGGTGAGAGGGCCCGCAAGGCTGTCCGACAGGTCACCTTCGAAGATCGGGATGATCTCGCTGCCGACCACCAGCGATACCATCGACGCTCCTGTAGACGACACGTCATCGGAGTCCGTCGAATAGTCGACGGCGTCATTCGCACTGGCCGAGACGTCGACGCCGTCGATGCTCGACTGCTGATCGGTCGTGTCCACGCCCCCCGATCCATCGTCGAGGCAACCCGAGATCTGGTAGGCGCCGTCCGTGATGTTCTGCTGGGTACAGCCCAGAGTGCCGCTTGTGTACCAGACCTCTCCCTCGCTGGCCAGGTAGGTCTGACCGCCGACGGCCGTGCAGTCTGCGGTGCTGGAACCGGTGCAGCTCACCGCAACAAATCCATACCCGGGCGTGACGAAATCAGTGGGCGTGCCCCAGATCCCGCTCGTCTCGGTGTCGTACGTGTCGTACTCAGAGCCGACGGCGACGCAGTCGCCGATGCCGGTGCAGCTCAACGAATCGACCCCGCCGCTCGCCGCCGAAGGAGTGCCCCAGACGCCGTTGGTCTCGGTGACGAACCCTCCACTCCCTTCGTCGTTGACCGAGGCGGTGCAGTCCCCCGGCATCGTGCAACTCACGCTGTTGAGACTTTCTCCTTGGGAGTCAGGGACGTCGGTAGGTGTCCCCCAGACGCCGTTCGTCTCGGTGACGTACATCGCACCGGCGTCGGCTCCGACCGCGGTGCAGTCCCCGGTACCGGTACAGCTCACGTCGTAGAAACCGCTCGAGGCATCCGAGGAGAATGCCGGAAGCTCCACAGGTGCGCCCCAAAGGCCGCTCGTCTCGGTGACGTAAAATGCATACCAGCCTGACGTCCCCAGCGAATTTCCGACAGCGGTGCAATTTCCCGCGCTGCTGCAGCTCACCTTTGAGAGACCGAGGTTTGAAGAACCCGGGGGTGCCGGGATCTCGGTCGGCGTCACCCAAACGCCATTGGTCTCGGTGGCGTATACCGGATACTCGATCTCGGTTGCAGGTTCACTGCCCGCGACAGTTTCTTCACCGACAGCGGTGCAGTCAGCGGCACTGGTGCAGCTCACACCACCGAGAGCACCCGCGTTGTTGGCGGCAGGAAATGGGATCTCAGTGGGCGTGCCCCAGCTGCCGCTTGTCTCCGTCATTACTATCGGCTCGTACGCGTCCTCGCTTCCGACGGCGGTGCAGTCGGTGGCATCGGTACAACTCACACTGGAGAGAGCGGCCAGGGGCGTGCCGGCGATCGGGACGACCACGGTCGAGCCGAAGCCGATGGTTGGCGCCGGGACGGCAGTGCGCGCCACGACGGACGGGCCGACAGTGAACGCCCCTCCGGCGGTGACCACGAGGCCGCCGAGGACAACGACGCCTCGTGTCCAAAGGACACTTCGAGTCCGGCGAGGCGTGTCGGAGGTGGAACCTTGCGAAGGCCGACGCTGCCCGCTGATGCAGCTATCCCGTCGCTGGCGCACGCATACACGCTACTTCGCCATGGTCGTTCGAGAATACTGGCTCGCCTGTTGGTGACTGGTGACTCACGGTTCCGCTGGCAGCTCCGCGACGCGGTCAGACAGGTCGTTGATTGCCCTCGCGTACTGACTGGAATCAAAGCAGAACTCCGGGAGTTGATCGGGCGATTCAAGAGAGCCCGTCCAGCAATGCCAGGAAACGGTGTCGTCACTCCGAGTCACGCGGACCTGCAAGCTGCGACACCCGACCTCTCCGCAGCCGCACCGCCGAACAGTGGCATCGCGTTCCGCATCCGGCCGGCGGAGTTTGGCCACTAGCTCGTCGGGATCCATCCCCATGCCTCCGACGCCACACAGCAGGTCCGCCCCATTGAGGACGATTATCACCGTGGGCCAGCCATCGACTGGAGGCCAGTCGGCGTGCTCGATCTCGAAGGCGATGTCGTCGACGGGCATCACTACAAGTCTGCAACCAGTGGCGGGTACGTGTGGCTGCTTCACGGGCTCGAACTCTCGTGTTGGAGGCTCCTCGGCCCTGACAGTTAGATCGGCCTTGTGCCTACGTTCCGTAGTGGTAGCGCGCCTGGAGGACCACGATGTCCTCGCCGTCCACTAGATAGACCAGCCGGTGCTCCTCGTCGATGCGCCGCGACCAGCACCCGGCGAGGATGTGCCGGAGTGGCTCGGGCTTGCCGATCCCGCTCAGCGGGTCGCGCAGCACATCGTCGAGCAGGCGGTTGACGCGCTTGAGCATCGCTTTATCGGTCGACTGCCAGTACCGGTAGTCATCCCAACCATGGGGAGTGAAGACCAGGCGCATCAGTCCAGTTCGTGGGCTTCACGTTGCCCGACCCGAGCCTGCTCCAGGCTCTCGAGGAGTCGGTGAGCATTCGCAGGAGCTCGCAGGAGCCACGCCGTCTCGTTCAGTGCGTCGTAGTCGGCACGCGACAAGAGCACAGCGTCTCCGCGCTTCGACGTGATCTCAACCGGCTGGCGGTCGTCGTTGACCTTCTCGATGAGTGGGAACAAGTTCTTTCGTGCCTCGCTGGCGGTGATGGACACTGCGCCCTCCTGACTACTCGTACCAGTTATGGTACCAGTACCCGTCAACCCGTGACCGCCGATGTTGGCTCAGCGAATATCCGGCTGGACTGCAAACTCCCGTGTCCTCCGCAGCCGGTCATCCTGGCGTGCGCGATCCGTGCGCGAGTGGGCGGTATCAGGCGGTACCGAACGGTCATCGGCGGGCCGGGACAAAAGGTATCTGAACAGGTCGTTTCAACAAACTCCCAGGTCCAACCCCAGCACTGAACTGTCCTGATAATGCTGAGGTCGCTGGTTCGATTCCAGCTAGTCCCAATACCGTTCAGTTAAGGACTAGGTGCACCGGGGACGC
>PLDN01000014.1 GCA_003136185.1 Acidimicrobiaceae bacterium
AACACCATCCCTTTCATAAAGCCCTGTACCCGAATTCCGAAGTTGAACTTCGATTTTATGGTCGTAATTCGGTCTGCAGGGAGGCAGTTCAGCCTCCGCTGAGGGGTTGCCAGGCCAACTTCGGCGAAGTTGGGAATTCATACTGCAAGATTTTGTCGAACAGGGAGTTACGCTGATCGAGTCCTCCCCAGGCGGCGGACAGGTGCAAGACCGCTTGGTGACCGGCTCGGCCCAGAATGGCTCCGCAGAGGAACACCTGTGCGCGCAAGGTGGCGGGCTGTCGATAGCCGGTCATGCCGCTGGCGCGCTGGAATTCTCCCAGCAGGTTGAAGAGCATCAGAATGCCCAAGAAGGCGGCCTCGGTGGCAGCGGACACCGGTATCCGCTCAAAGCTCGACGTGGTCATGATGACCGCGTCCCAATCCTGCACGGCACAACGTGCGACGAGCTCCTTGCGACGCGCCGGGGTCACGTCGTCCTTGGTGGCCACGAGGAGCTTGGCCTCCGGGTAGAGCTGCACGTACTCCCGAGAGAACTGTTCAAGCATGTGGTTCGGCACCACGTAGCAGGGCCGCTTGACCATGCCGAGCCGTTTCATCTCTCGGCCGGCCATGACCATCGTGGCCGTCTTGCCGGCCCCAACCGCGTGCGCGAGCAGGGTGGACGGTTCGGACAGGATGCGCCACACGGCGTCGCGTTGGTGCTGGTGGGGGACGAACCCATCGGCCAGGCCGGGAAAGCTCAGATGGGAGCCGTCGTAGTCCGGCAGCACCGTGGAGTTGAACAGCTCGTTGTAGTGCTCGACGAGCCGGGAGCTGCGTTCGGCGTTCTCCCAGGTCCACGTCGCGAACCGTTCGCTGAGCGCGTCCTTCTTCTCCCGAGCCGCCAGGGTCTCGGCCAGATTGACCACTCGCTTGCGCCCGTCGGGGTCGGAGGGGTCAGGGTCGGTGACGGTGACCTCGGACTGGTTGCACGCCGCTTCGATCAGGTGGATGGCGTCCATCCGCCGGGTGCCCCAATCGGAGGTGAGTGCCAAGCTGCCGCGCCCATTCCCGGCGAGTGTCCACGTCCCGTTGACCCTGGCGTAGCCGACCTTCACGTCCGGGGCATCCAAGACTTCGGCACAAAACGCCTTGATATCGCTCGGTGGTATCCACGGTGCGCCGAGGCGGGCGTCGATCTCGGCCGGCTCCAAGTCACGGGGTTGGACCGCTTCGAGCGCGGTCACGTTCGTCTGCCACGTCTCGCCCTCCTCGCCGAGCGCGGCTCGGGCGACCCGCAACTTGGAGCGAACATGACCCGACAGGTACGTCGCGGCCGGGACTGGCACGCCGCCTTCGGGATCGTCGAAGACCAACGTGCCGAGCCGGACCCTCGCCTCGGCTGGGTCGCAGCCGAGCAACTGGCCGATGGTCTCGACATCGACGGACCCTCGCTCGTCCAGACATAGCGCCAACGCGTCCTCGGGGCGCTCGGTCGCGGTGACCGGCTGACGGGGAGAGAGCACCCGGCGGACGAACACCGGCGCCTTGATGGCAGTCTGGGTGGCGTCGTCGAAGTCCTCCAACGCCCGCACCACGGGCAGGCCAGGGTCGGAGCGGAAACCGCCCATTGGCGGCCATCGTCGGCCGATCACCGGCCTGCCGTCCTCGCCTGTCCTCCCGGTGTCGTAGCTCCGGTAGCGGTTTACGGGTCCGTACAAGCCCACGTAGGCGTCGTATCGCGCGTTCAACGTCTGGCGGGCCGCCTCCCAACCGGTGTCGTCGAGCGATGCAGCCTGCCCGTCGATCACCTCGAAATAGGTGTCGCGCAATTCGATCATGCGGCCCAGCTCGCGAGCCTGCGCGGCCGGGGGTGAATACGGGAGCGGAATCCCGCCCTCGATGCGGGCGAACCCGCCCTGGTCGCGCAGCAACAGCGAGCCCTCGACGTGATGGGGGCCGATGGTCACGTCCGCAACCCAATCGACCTCCGCGGCGTCCAAGCTCGCTCCCGGCGCGCTGATCCGCTGGGTGATCCCCAACCCGGCCGCCACCGCGCTGTCGATGATGCGGGTCAGGGCGGCGTTCATCGCCGGACCGAGCGGCTCGCGCACCTCCCGGCCGTCCACCAAGGCCGTACGAGCGCGCACTATCAGATCGTCGTCCCGGTACCGCCCTCGGCCCACGCCAAGCTCACCGAGCACCCATTCGGGGTGGGCAGCGAACACCTCATTGATCGTCACCGGACCGTCGGGAGTGTCGAGCGCGGCGAGGCTCATCCACGACTCGCCCGCGGGGTCGTCGCCCGGCAGCCGGCGACGGAGCAAGAGCAGGTCCATCGCGGCATCGGTCCCCGCGACTTGCTGCATCGCCCCGTCCGGGAGGCGCAGCGCTCCGACCAGATCCGCGGTCTCTGCCATCGCGGCGCGCGCGGTCGTACCGGCGGCGTCGAGGGTGTAGCGCGACGTGAGCACGACCACGTACCCGCCGGGGCGCGTCATCGCCAGCGACTTGTGAACGAAGTGGTTGTGGATCGACAACCCGGCTCGGTTGTAGAGCGGGTCGAACAGCTTGTAGTTCCCGAACGGGACGTTCCCGACCGTCAGGTCGAACCAACCGTCCGGGTACCGGGTGAGCGCGAAGCTCTCCGACCGGATCGTCGCTTCGGGATGCAGCAGCCCAGCGATCCCTGCCGTGATCGGATCAACTTCGACCCCGACCGCCTCTATCGCCTCGCCGTCGTCACCGGACCAAGTGGCGAGGAACGTACCGGACCCGACTCCCGGTTCCAGTACCCGTCCGCCAGCGAAACCGGCCCGGCGTACTGCCTGCCAGATGGCGTCCGTCGCCTCCCAGCTCGTGTAGTGCGCGTTCAGGGTGCTCCGAGATGCAGCGGCCCATTCTCGGTCGCTCAACAACTCCCGCAACCGGTCGCGTACCCCGCGGTACTCATCGTCGGCCGGGTCGAAGACCTTGGGCAGCGACCCCCATCCCGACCAGCGGCCCAGCGTGGCTTGCTCGTCCGCACTCGCCGGTCGTGCCTCGGCTTGTACCTGCCGCAGGGTCGCCAGCGCAGCGAGGTTTGCTTCCGCCCGGTGCTTGTCGCCAGCCGGAGCGAGATCAGCGGCGGAGGTTGCCCGCCACTCGACNNGTCCAGCCCGGGTCGATGAACGCCCCGTCGCGATCCGTCTCCAGTTCCTCCGGCTCCGCCCCCGGCTCCGGGGCCAGGTACACCAGCTCGGCCAGCACTTGCTCCTCCGCCATCAGGTGCGACATCTGCATCTGTCCCGAGTAGGCCAGGAAGTCCGTCTGCTGCAAACTCTTCGGGGGCGTCAAAGAGACTTCGAGGTCCCCAATCGCGTCGACGACCCGGTTGTCCAACGCGCGGAAGTACGCCTCTGTCTCCTCGGCCGGGATCGACGCGAACGCCGTCGGGAGCCACTGGGCCATGTGGTTCGCGGCCAGGTTCCCGTACCGTCCGTAGTCCGTCGTCCTCTGCTGTGTCGTCATCAACTTCGACACTAACGGCGCCGAAAAGGTCCTCGAAGCTGAGCTGCTCGGGATGCTCATCCATCGTCTCCTCGCTCACGCTCCGAGCGTCGGAGCGGTCCTATGACGAAGCAGCGCTGTGCGCGGCAGGTCACAGGCCCACCGCGTCGGTGATCTCGGGGTTGACGACGGTGAGGTCGCTCCCGTCGCGGGCGTGCGCCTCGTCTCGGCCGAGTTCAGCCGAGAGCATGTCGGCGCGCTGCGCGGCGTCCCCGAACATCCGGGCGGCGGACGGGTTCGTCTTCGCGTAGAAGCCGGCCGCGTACGCGGCGAGTCCGGCCAAATCAGCGAGCTGGGCAGCGGTCATGGTCGTCGCTCCGATGCGTGCGGGTTCCTCCTTCTTTGCCGGTGGCCGGCCACGATCAGCCCCGTGCAGCCCGCGTAGGGGTTAGTCGTGGCTGTTCGTCGGCCGAGGACCGAGGGGCGAGAGCTCGCCCCAGAGAGGCCCGGCGAGATGGCAAAGCTGACGAACGAGCAATACGAAGAGGTGGCCGCGGTGAAGGTCGCCGCTACCGAGGAGGTATTGACCGCTGAGCGGGCAGCCCTCGGGACCGGCGACGACTGGCGGCGATTTCTTGACTGCCAAGCCAAGTTGTATGACTACGGCGCGGACGACGTGACGCTGATCTTCGCCCAACACGCTCAGGCACACGAGGAGGGTCGGGTTCCCGAAGCGACCCCGAGCTACGTCGCTGGGTTCGACACTTGGAGGGCGCTCGGCCGCCACGTCGAGCGGGGCCAGCACGGCTACACGATCTTGGCCCCGGTGCGCTCGACGGATCGTGGGGCGCGTGATGTTGAGGGCAGCGCGCGCGTTTCACTTCGCGGCGAGGTGCCGAGCGCCGAGGAGACCACAACGACAAAGCCGGTCCTATCGGGCCTTCGACCCGAAACGGTCTTCGACGCGAGTCAAACGACAGGGAGAGAGCTGCCTGATGCTCCGCACCCGAAGCTCCGCGCGGGAGAGGCCCCGCCGGGCTTGGAAGTGGCCGTACTGGCGTTGCTCGACGAGCGCGGCTGGAAGGTCACCACGGTCCCGGACGCAGCCTCGCTCGGTGGGGCGGACAGCCGTACTTATTACCGCGGGAAGTCCATCACCATCCGAGACGACATGGACGATGCCGCGAGGGTGAAGACCCTCATCGAGGGGACTGCTCACGTCCTGTTGCACGGAGGTCCGCCCGGCCGCTACCTGCCCCCACCGCAGAAGGTGGTCGAAGCCGAGAGCGTTGCTTACGTCGTGGCTTCGGTGCATGGCATGGCGACCGACGCATCTACCTTCCCCTCCGTTGCCGGCTGGGCCGGTGAGCACGCGGACCGAGCTATTCGCGCCACACAAGCTCGGATCAGCTCCGCGGCACAGACGATCATCGCCGTATCCCCGGCGGAGCACGAGACGGGTAGCAAGCCGGTGGGCACAGCGCTCGCGGTCGCGGCGATGCGCCAAGTCGACCAGGAGAACACGAGCCACTTGGCCGAGCTGCGCTCCCGGATGGCCCACGCGAGCGAGGAGGCCGTGCCCGTCGCAACCTACGCGGGGCCGGAGGTGGCGTGACGAACCAAACGCCGCGTCACCATCCCTCCGAGGGGAGCGATCTTGCGCTGTACGGCGTTGCCGGTGGCGTCGGGCTCGTCGGCGTGCTCTGGCTCGCCGCTGCGGCGGCGGCCCGGCTGTCGGACCACCCGGTCCCACACGGTCATCTGCTCGCGACTCTCGGCGCCTTCGGCGACATCGGTGACCCGAGCAAGGCGTGGCACGCGCCGGTCGGCCCCCCGCTCCTCTATTGGGGGCTGACCGGTGCTCTCGTCTTGTTAGTGATCGTTGTCGTCCTCGCGGTTCGACATCTGTTCACCCGCGAGCACCGCAATACAAACGACGACCCGACGAAGATCGCGGGTCTCGCCGACCGCCGCCAGGTGAGGACCGCCGCTGGAGCGGCGGCCTTGCTGTCTCGGTCAGCCACGCTGCGTCCTTCGCTCGATCGTGCGATCCCCGCCGATGTCGGTTACTACCTCGGATCGTCACATGGGGTCGCGTGCTGGTCGTCGGTCGAGGACTCGATGATCCTGATCGGACCGCCTCGGAGCGGCAAGGGCTACAACATCGTGATTCCGATGCTGCTCGACGCGCCGGGCGCGGTCATCACCACCGCGACGCGCGCCGACAATCTCTCGGCCACGATGACGGACCGCAGCAAGCTCGGTCCGGTCAGCGTGTTCGACCCGCAGGGTTTGGCAACCGGTGTGTCCTCGGCGCTCCGTTGGTCGCCGGTGCGGGGTTGTGAACGACCGCAGACGGCAATGATTCGGGCCAACGCGCTGTACGCGGACGCAGGTGAAGGAACCGAGTCCGGGAGCTTCTGGCATCAACAGACGGTGACAGCAGTGCGGTGTCTCTTGCACGCCGCCGCGCTCGATGACCGACCTCCTGCCGACCTCTACCGATGGTCGCTCAGTCCCGCCGCCGCCAAGGACGCGGTGGACATCTTGGTCCACACACCAGGCGCCGCTCTCGCATGGGATCGGGCGCTCGACGCGATCGTCTCAGCCGACCAACGTCAACGCGATTCGGTGTGGGCAATGGTCGCCAACACCTTCGCCGCGTTGGCCGATCCGCAAGTCCTCGACGCGGTGTCGCCGGGCGCGGGTGAGCGGTTCGACCCGATTGCCTTCCTGCGAAACAAAGGCACGTTGTATCTGCTCGGCACGGCTGCGGGGGCGAGCGCCACCGCCGGGCTCGTTGCCGCGTTGGTCGAGGATGTCGTGGAGGTCGCCCGCCGCCTCGCCGCGGCGTCACCAGGCGCGCGTCTCGACCCACCCCTCGGTCTCATCTTGGACGAGGCAGCCAACTACCCACTGCCGTCCCTCGGCGCGCTCATGTCCGAGGGCGGTGGCACGGGCATCACCACGCTCGCGTCCCTGCAATCGCTCGCTCAGGCGCGGGACCGGTGGGGCCGCGAACAGGCGCAGGGACTGTGGGACTCGGCCATCGTCAAGATCATCCTCGGCGGCGGCTCCGATGCGGATGACCTCGGGGACATCGCCCGTCTCGTCGGCGAACGAACCGAGCGCGAGTACAGCGAGACCAATCAGGCCGGCGGCGGCACGTCGGTCTCCGCGTCGAACCGGGAGCGAGCCATCCTCGACCCCTCCGCGATCCGCTTGATTACCCCCGGCCACGGCTTGCTCCTGTTGCGGTCGGCGCGACCGATCATGCTGACGCTTCGCCCGTGGACCGCTCGCGCCGACGCGGCCCACCTCCAGGAGAACCGGACCGCCGTCGAAGCGACGATTCGCGTCGCCGCGCAGAGCTGGTCGGGCGGTGCGTGATCCGCGTCCCGGCATCTCCTGGTCGTTATGGCGTGTTCGCCGTCGCGTCGTTTATCGGGACTACATGGCGAGTCTCGCGTGGTTTGTGCGCCGCGAGCGGTGGGCGAAGGAGTGGACCGTCCGACACAACCGCGAGCCGTGCTGTGTCATCTGCTGGGCCGCGTGGTCATTGCGTCGCGACGACCTGCATCACCGCAGTTACGCCCGACTCGGCCACGAGGCCGATCACGACCTGACCCCGTTGTGTCGAAGGTGCCACCGACGTCTGCACCGCATCCTCGAATCCGACCCGTCGTGGCGACGCCTGGATCGCAGCCAAGCCACCGATCTGATCGTCGTCGCGCTTCGCCACAAGACCTCGCGCCGAACGATGTTGCGCCAAAAGAAAGGAATCCATCAATGAGCGAGCACAGCACCGATCCAGAACTGCTCCCGAACGACGAGGCCGCCGACGGATTGCGCGGTGAGCGAGTGTCCGCGCTCGCCAAGCTTTATGCAGCGGACGGTCCACCTGATCTCGAAGAGATCACCGGCCCGACGTTCTGGCCCGACCTCTCGGC
>PLDN01000116.1 GCA_003136185.1 Acidimicrobiaceae bacterium
CGACGGCATCGAGCTGCAGTGCAGCCACAGCTCGATTGTCCGCGGCTTTCTGTCGCCTGTGACGAATCTGCGTACCGATCGCTATGGCGGCGCCCTCGAAGGGCGGGCGCGCCTGTTGCTGGAACTCCTGCCCGCAGTCCGTGAGGCGGTCGGCGAAGGCCTCGCGATCGGTGTCCGGCTCTGCGGCGACGAACTCATCGAAGGAGGCACGACGATCGAAGAGGCGGTCGCGGTCGCGCAGATGGTCGACCGTCAAGGATGCGCCGACTACATCAACACCTCGATCGGTGTCGCGACCGCGACGCTGTTCATGATCGAGGCCTCGATGCACGTCCCACCCGGGTACGCGAGCTTCATCTCCTCCGCCATCCGCGCAGCGGTGTCGCTGCCGGTCGTCGGCGTCGGGCGCTTCAAGGATCCGCTGCAGGCCGAAAGAGCCCTCTCGGAAGGCCACTGCGACCTTGTCGGCGTCGTGCGTGGCCAGATCGCTGATCCAGATTTCGCCCGCAAGGCGCAAACTGGCCATACCGAGTCGATCCGCTTGTGCCTGTCGTGCAACCAGGAGTGCGTCGGCCGCATGGGCCTCAACCGGTGGCTCGGATGCATCGAGAACCCTCGCACGGGTCGTGAGGCCGAGCTGGGGCCGGTACCCAACTGGGCCGGCCACGCGTCAGGTGCTGCAACGCCACGGGCGGGATCCTCTCACTCGGCGCCCTCGGCACGCGTTTTGGTCGTCGGCGCCGGGCCGGGCGGAATGCAGACAGCTATCGCGGCTGCCAGGCGCGGGCTGCAGGTGACCGTCCTCGAAAAGGCGACCGAGCCCGGCGGTCAAGTACGTCTCGCGGCGACCGTGCCGAACCGGGCAGAGTTCGCCGACCTCGTGCGTAACCAGGCGCGCGAGTGCCGGGAGCTCGGTGTGAACTTCGAGTTCGGCGTGGTGGCGGATGCTGCGGCGGTGATCGCACGGGATCCCGACGTGGTGGTCGTGGCGACAGGCTCGCGACCTGACGCGCCATGGTGGGCGGCGCAAGCTGCTGGCGCGACGGTGGTGGACGTGCGCGCCGTCCTCGAAGGCTCAGCTTCGCCGGCTGGCGCCGTGCTCGTCGTCGACGAACTCGGATTCCATCAGGCGACGAGCGTAGCCGAGCTTCTCGCCGATCGCGGGTGCCAGGTCGAGATCGTGACGCCAGGCATGGTCGTCGGCCAAGACCTCGGCGTGACGCTCGATCTCGAGGGCTTCACGATCAGAGCGGAATCAAAGGCGATAGCGCGCTCGACTGACCGGGTGGTGATGGGAGTGAGCGAGGAGGGAGTCCTGCTGCTTCACCACCTGACGGGGACCGAGGAGGTGCGACAGGTCGACTGGGTCGTCCTCGCCGTTCCGCCCGCTCCAGACGACGGCCTCTACTTCGAGCTGAAGGATGCGGCCGGACCGCTGAAAGTGCATCGCGTCGGCGACTGCATCGCACCGAGGCGGGCGCACGCAGCGGTCATCGAGGGCGAGCGGATCGGAGCGGCGCTGTGATCGCGGTCGTCCCTGTGCGCGCCGGCGAGCTCCCGGTCGGTGCGGCCGAAGCCGTCGCTGAGGCGGGCGGGAACGTCGTGCTCGCCGGCGACGGCACGGACGCCGCCGCCGAGGCGCTGACGTCCGAGGCGCCCTTGTTGGTGAGGCAGGTCGTCTGCGCAGAGCTCGGGAGCTACGCGCCGGCAGCATGGGCAAGGCGGCTCTCGCGACGGCTCGATGCCGAGGACGTCGTGATCCTCCCGGCGGTCCCGGACGGACGGGACCTCGCGCCGCGCATAGCGGCCAGTCTCGGCCGTCCGCTGCTCGCGGGCGCGCAGGAGATAAGGCCGGCGGGAGCCGTCGTACTGCGGTGGGGTGGTCTGCAGCTTGTCGAGTTGACCGTCGAGGGTCCCTTCGTCGCCACTCTTTTGCCGGGATCGAGGTCGGTCGCCGCTGCCCCGTCCGGCCTTGTTCCCATATCGCTCGCTCCGGCGGACGAGACCGAGACAAGCGATGACGGGGCGGCCTGCGCAGACGCGATGAGTCTCGAAGTGCTCGCGCCCGATCCCGCTGCGGTCGACCTCGCCGAGGCGGCGAAGATCATTGCGGGCGGTGCGGGGCTCGGGAGCCACGACGAGTTCGCCACCCTCGCGCGGGTGGCGGAAGCCATCGGCGCGTCCGTCGGAGCCACCCGCGTCGTCACCGACGGCGGCATCCTCGGCCACGCCCGCCAGATCGGTACCACCGGCGCGACCGTCCGGCCACGGCTCTATGTCGCTCTCGGAATCTCGGGCGCCGCGCAACACGTCGGAGGAATCGGCGAACCGCTGCACGTAGTCTCGGTCAATCTCGACGCCAGCTGCCCGATGATGGCAATGGCCGATCTCGCCGTCGTGAGCGATGCTGCTGCGACGCTCGAGGCACTCGCCGACCTCCTCGGACTGCGGGACGGCGCCCTCGTGGGCGAGCACGCTTCAGCGGAAGGTGACGATGACTGAGCGATTCGATGTCGTAGTCGTGGGAGCCGGTCCGGCCGGCTCGATGGCCGCCTTGACCCTCGCGCGGGCGGGTCGATCCGTCTGCTTGCTCGAGCGCGGCCCCTTCCCCGGCTCGAAGAACCTCTACGGAGGTGTCATCTACGGTCGCGTCCTCGACGAGATCCTCCCTCGTTGGATCGACGAGGCGCCGATCGAGCGCTGGGTCACCCGCCGAGTGACGATGGTCCTTACCGAGACCCAGTCGCTCGCGGTCGACTTCCGCTCGAGCGCGTGGGGAGCCAAGCCGTACAACGGTGCCACCGCGCTGCGTCCCGAGTTCGATTCGTGGCTCGCCTCCGAGGCTGAAAAAGCGGGAGCGGTGCTCGTCTGTTCGACGACGGCGACCGGACTGCTGCTGGACGAGCGCGGCCGGACGACAGGAGTGCGAACAGATCGGCCCGGCGGCGACATCGAGGCGGGAGTGGTGATCGCGTGCGACGGCGTGAATGCCTTCCTCGCCAAGCAAGCCGGATTGACATCGACCGAGGACCCCTCGCATTACACCCTCGGCGTGAAAGAGGTGCTCGCGCTGGCTCCGGACGAGATCGAGCGTCGCTTCGGCCTCGAGCCGGGGGAGGGGGCCGACTTCGAGGTGATAGGCGGGACGGGAGGGATCGCTGGGGGAGGTTTCTTGTATACGAACCGGGAGACCGTCTCAGTCGGGCTCGTCTTGTCGATAGAAGGCCTCTCTCGGTCCGAGACCCGTCCGGAGCAGCTTCTGGCGGAGTTCAAGTCGCATCCCGCCATCCGTCCGCTCGTCGCGGGCGGCGACGTCGTCGAGTACGGGGCGCATCTGATCCCCGAGGCGGGGCTCGCGATGATGCCCAGGCTCGCGGGCGACGGGATCCTCGTCGCAGGCGACGCGGCCGGAATGTGCCTGGCTGCCGGGATCTGGTTGGAGGGGGTCAACTTCGCGATGGCCTCAGGTGCCGCCGCCGGAGAGGCGGCAGCTGAGGCGCTCGAGCGCGGCGACACGAGCGCGGGTGGCCTGCGCGGCTACCGGAAGCGACTCGAGGCGAACTTCGTACTTGCCGATCACCGCCGCTTGAAGCGTGCCCCTCATCTCGTGCTCTCGGACCGCATGCAGCACCAGTACCCTCAGCTCGTCTGCAATCTCGTGGAGGAGATTTTCACGGTACGTAACCCGAGCCCCAAACAGGGGATCGTCGCACAGGCGCGCCAAGAGAGACGTAAAGCCGGCGTCCGCCTCCGGGACCTCGCCCGTGATGGCTGGAGCGCATGGAGGACGTTCCGATGAGCCGGTCGAGCGAGTCGAGCCCGGTGGCGTTCGAAGACCGCATGGCGACGACGGAGTTCCGCATCGCGTCCGAGCCGCACATCAGCGTCCACGGTGACTCGTGCCGCGGGTGCACGACTCGCGCTTGTGTGACGGCCTGCCCCGCGAAGCTCTTCGTGCCGACGTCGGACGGCGGGATCCTGTTCAACTACGAGCAGTGCTTCGAGTGTGGGACCTGCTATCTCGTGTGCAACACCGAGGGCGCAATCACTTGGGCTTATCCCGAGGGCGGCGCCGGCGTGGTCTACCGGCGGAGCTGAATACGTGCGCAGGCCCTTGTTCGCCGCTTGCTGGAAGGTCGTGGAGCTCCGTTCGAGCATCGACCCATTGACAGGTGAGGTGACGCCCGATCACCTTTCGCTCGGCGTCTCGAGGTCCGACGAGGCGGCGCTCGAATGGGCGCTTCGCAGCGCCGCGCGATGGGGCGGCGGGGTCCGCCTTGTCACAGCGGGTAGCGCGAAGACCGAGGCGGCGCTCCGTCAGGGCGCGGCAGTCGGGGCTACCGAGCTCCTCCGTGTGGATCTTCCGATCGACTGGCCGAGCGATTGGATCGCCCGCGCGGTTGCACCGCATCTGGCAGACGCCGACCTCGTATGGTGCGGGGACATGAGCACAGACCGGGGGAGCGGTGCGTTCCCCGCGTACCTCGCCGCCGAGCTCGGCATCTCACAGGCACTCGGGCTCATAGGCGTCGAACTGAACGGGCCGGATGGGCCGGCTGGTTCGGACGGGCCGGACAAGGGGCTCGGGTTCGAGGCGCTGCGCCGGCTCGACGGCGGGCGGCGTGAGCGCCTGAGTATCGGCGCACGAGCCGTGCTCTCGTGCGAAGGGGCTACGACACGCCTCCGGCGCGCTTCGCTGGACGGAGTCCTAGTGGCGCGCGATGCGCCGATCGCGGTGCGCGTTGGCTCACGAGGGACGACTGTCGCCCCGGCTGTCGCGTCGATCGCGCCGTTCCGACCGCGTGCCCGCGTAGTGGAGCCTCCGGCGGGCCCGACCGCTCGCGAGCGGATCAGGTCGCTCACGGGAGCCGATGCTGCCGGCCGGACGGCGCGGGCGATCACGCTTAACCCACGAGAGGCCGCAGTCGCGATCCTCGAGGCACTCGGTTCATGGGGTGAGCTGCCGGCCGGCCTCTCCGGCGAGCGAGCGGGCGACCTCCCATGAGCTTTCACCTTTCGCAGATGACGAGCCCCGCCGTCGGGGCGCTCGAGCCAAAGGCGATCGTGATTCTCCCACTCGGCTCCACCGAGCAGCACGGCCCACATCTTCCGACAGGGACCGACACCACGATCGCTGTTGGCTTGGCGGAGCGAGCAGCCGAGGCTCTGAACGCGACCGCGCCCGAGAGTGGGCAGCCTGCTTTCCTCGTGGCACCTGCGCTTGGATACGGGGCCAGCGGTGAGCACGCCGGTTATGTGGGCACACTGTCGATCGGCGAGTCGGCAGTCGAGGCCGTGCTGACCGAGCTCGTGCGCTCCGCCGACGATCTCTCCGGAGTCGTCGTCGTCAATACCCACGGGGGGAACGAGCGCGCAGTCCGCCGGGCGGCGGCAGCGCTGCGCGAAGAGGGGCGGCGGTGTCTTCACTGGTCGCCCGGCGCTGTTCTGGCTGGTCAGGCCGCCGCCCAGGCGTGCGGTGGGCGGCCGGTCGACGCCCATGCCGGCTGGTTCGAGACCTCTCTAATGCTCGCGGTCGAGCCCGGGCTTGTCCGGCTCGATCTGGCCGAACCCGGAGACCCACGCCCGCTCGCCGATGTGCTCGGATTGCTGGTGGCTGACGGAGTCGCCGCCGTCAGCGCCAACGGTGTGCTCGGCGATCCGCGCGGGGCGACGCGAGAGCTTGGGGAGGCATTGATGGAGGTGCTCGTGGCGGACCTCGTGAGCTCGGTCGCGGACTGGGCACGCCTCGTCGGTGCCGACGCGCATCCACCGGAAATCGGTGCACGATGACCGCGCCGGTGGCGCTCGTGACCGGGGCGGCTCGCGGTATCGGCGCGTCAGTGTCGAGGCGTCTCGCGGCCGACGGCTGGCAGCTCGTGTTGTTCGATTCGTGCGCTGACGAGCCTGCGCTCCCGTACGCCCTCGCGCGCCCGGAGGATCTCGCGGCCGTCGTTGCCCAGTGCCTCGAGGCGGGAGCCCCGGAGGTCGTCTCGATAGTCGGCGACGTCCGTGACCAGGCGGCGCTCGACCGGGCGGTCGTGCGGGCCCATGACGATCTCGGCGGTCTTGACGCGGCGGTCGCAGTCGCTGGCGTCATCGGAGGTGGCGACCCGGCGTGGGAGACCTCGGACGAGATGTGGGAAGCGATGCTCGGCGTGAACGTGACGGGAGTGTGGCGGCTGGTCCGGGCAGCAGTGCCCGAGCTGCTTCGCCGCCCGATGCCGCGAACGGGTCGGGTGGTAGCGGTGGCCTCGGCCGGTGCCGTCGTCGGCCTACCCAAGCTCGCTGCGTACGTGGCCTCCAAGCACGCCGTCGTCGGCCTCGTGCGGAGCATCGCCGCCGAGCTCGGGCCCGAGGGCGTCACTGCGAACGTGATCGCCCCTGGTTCCACCCGCACCGAGATGCTGACCGCCAGCGCAGCTGTATACGGACTCGCTGCGCCGGACGAATTCGCCGTACACCACCTCGATCCTCGGCTGCTCGATCCCGAAGAGATCGCCGAGGCCGTCGCGTGGCTCTGCAGCCCGGGCTCGAGCGGTGTGACCGGGGCGGTGCTGCCGGTCGACGCCGGCATGACGTCGAGGTAATCACGGGTTGTCAACTAGCCGCGCCCTGCTACCGTCAGTAGGAAAGCCGACAGCGGATTTAGAGAGTTCGGGGAGGTCCGGAATGCAGGCCAGGGCAGCAATCTTGTGGGGACTGAATGAGCCGTGGAGCGTCGAGGACGTCGAGCTCGACGATCCCGAGCCCACCGAAGTACTGGTCCGCATGGCGGCCGCCGGCCTGTGCCACTCCGACGAGCACTGCGTCACCGGTGACATCCCCGTCGCCATGCCGTTCGTGGGCGGGCACGAGGGCTCGGGTGTAGTTGAGAAGGTGGGCAACAAAGTCACGTCCGTAGAACCGGGTGACCACGTCGTCATGAGTTTCATCCCGTCCTGTGGAAAGTGCCGCTGGTGCTCGAGCGGGCATCAGACGCTCTGTGACCTCGGGCAGTACCTCATGATGGGAACGCCGATCGCGAACGGCGTGCACCGGATGCGCGCACGCGGTCAAGGGGTCGCTCCGATGTGCCTCGTAGGCTCGTTCGCGAGCCACGCTGTCGTGCACGAGGCCTCCGTCATCAAGATCGAGAAGGACCTCCCACTCGACAGGGCTGCTCTCGTGAGCTGCGGAGTCACGACGGGCTGGGGCTCCGCCGTACACACGGCCGGCGTCAAGCCGGGTGACGTCGCAGTCATCGTCGGCGTAGGCGGGATCGGCGCCAATGCGATCCAAGGTGCGAAGATCGCCGGCGCGCGCTTCATCGTCGGCATCGACCCCATCGAGTCGAAACGAGAGGCCGCCAAACGTCTCGGCGCAACACACACCGCGAGCGACGTGTTCTCGGCGTTCTCGCTGATCAAGGACATGACCTGGGGCCAGCTGGCCGACACGGCGATCATCACGGTCGACGTCGCGCGGGGCGACTTGATCGCTCCCGTCATGTCACTCGTGCGCAAGGGTGGCAACGTCGTCGTGACGGCTGTTGCGCCCTTCACCCAGAGCGACGTGAAGCTCAGCCTGTTCGAGCTCGCGATGTTCAAGAAGGAGCTCCGCGGCTCGCTGTTCGGCGGCGGCAACCCACGCGCCGACATACCGATGTTGCTCAAGCTCTACCAGAACGGGCTGCTCAACCTGGACGACCTCATCACGCAGACCTACAGCCTCGATGACATCAACCAGGGTTACCAGGACCTGCGTGACGGGAAGAACATCCGCGGCGTCGTCACCTTCGACTAAGCGCTACCTCCTCGACCGGCGCGTCCGGCGTTACGGCTCCGGCCGCCTCCTCCTCGGGGGCGAGCCGGCACGGCTCTTCCGCCTGAGCGGACGGGGAGCGATCGCGCTTGATCGTCTGATCACGACTGGCGAGGCGCCGGCGGGCGAGATGCCGGCGGGCGAGATGCCGGACGACGAGGCGCGGGACGACGAGACCGTGGTGCTCGTACAACGGCTCGTCCGGGCCGGCGTCCTTCACCCCCTGCCCGACCCCGGCACCAGACCGAGCCTCCTCGAGATCACAGTCGTCGTGCCCGTCCGCGACCCGCCGGCGTCCTTCGGCGCCCTGCTCTCGGCACTGCGGCGGTCCGGTGCGCGAGAGGTCGTCGTCGTCGACGACGGGTCGGCTGATGGCGGAGCCGCTTCGGCGGCTGCCGCCGAACGAGAGGGCGCCAAGGTCATTGGCCGGCTGACGAGCGGCGGGCCAGCCAGTGCGCGCAACGCCGCCAGTCCCACCTCGACCCTCGTGGCCTACCTCGACGCCGACACCGTGCTTGACGAGGCCGACCCCGGCGAATGGCTTCGCCGCTGTGCGGCCCACTTCGCCGACGAAAGCCTGGCGATAGTCGCCCCGCGGATCGCGAGCACGCCGAGCGGCGCCGGCGCCGGAAAGCGGGCCGGGCCTGAACCGTGGATCGAGGCGTACGAGGAGCTCGAGTCTCCGCTTGACCTTGGTCGTCATCCGGGCCTCGTCGGCAAAGGTCGCCGCTTGTCTTACGTTCCCGCCGCAGGCCTCGTCGCCCGCATGGCCGCGCTGGACGAGGTGGGCGGGTTCGACGACGCACTTCGATTCGGCGAGGACGTGGACCTGCTCCGGCGCCTCGAGAGCGCGGGATGGCTCGTTCGCTACGAACCAGCGTCGGTCGTAGGACATCGCCCCCGTCCCGACCTCGCGTCGTTCGCCCGCCAGCGCGTCGCCTACGGGAGTGCCGCAGCCCCGATCGAGCGCCGCCACCCAGGCACGGTGGCGCCCTATGTCGGCACGCCGGCGAGCACGCTGTCAGGCGCGGCCTTGATCGCCTGGTGGCTCTGGCGGCGCCGGGCACGACAGGCGGCCCGAGTTGCGCTTGTGGTCGCGACGATCGGGACCGTGTTCCCGGTGCGGAGCCTCGCTCGCCGCCTAGGCCAAGCCGAATGCCCGCACCCGGTGCGTCTCGCTTCGGAGCTCTCTGTCCGATCGACGCTCTGGGGCACCGCCGGCCTGCTCGCGGCGCTGCGACGAGCGTGGTGGCCGCTCGCGCTGGCTGGCTGTGTCGTGAAGCGCACCCGACGGGCGACGTTCGTCTTGCTCGCGACTGCGGTTGCCGCCGGCCACGGACCACCGGCCATTCGCGGCGCACTGCGAGAGACCGCACCATCGAGCGGGATCGCCCGACTGTGGCACCACCTGATGCTCGGTGTCGTCGACGACGCCTCCTACGGAGCGGGCGTCCTCCTCGGGTGCTGGCGGGAACGTTCCGGTCGGGCGCTCGCGGGGCAGGTCAAACGAGCGCCGAAGGACCCTCCAGCCGACTGAGACCGCCTCGCTCGATCTTGCCGAGCGCAGTCTTCGGGAGCTCGGTCACGATGACGAGCTCGCGCGGCGCCATGAAGGGCGCCAGCTCCGCCCGCACGAGCTCGCGCAGCTCCGCCAGCAACCGCGCCGGATCGACCTGCTCGATCACCACCACGTAAGCGGTGACGCGCTCGCCCCACTCGGCGTCGGGACGCCCCGCGACGACGGCCTCGCTCACGGCGACGTGGCGCTCGAGCACCGGCTCGACGGCGGCCGGCCAGACGTTCTCACCGCCGGTGATCACCACGTCTCCCATCCGACCTCTCACCTCGAGCAACCCAGCCGGTCCTATCTCGCCCGAATCGCCCGTCGGCAACCACCCGTCGCCCGTCTTCGGGTCGGCCCCATCCCGGTAGGCCCGCAAGAGCATGGGGCCTCGCAACAAGATCTCGCCGTCACCGGCGATGCGCACCTCCACGGAAGGAAGCGGCCGCCCGTCGTAGACGACACCGCTCCCCGTCTCGGTCATGCCGTATGTGGTCACGACGTTGCCGGGGAGGTCGTCCGGTGGCGCCTGGCCACCGAGCACTATCCGGCGGAAGCCCGCAGCGAGTGAAGGATCGAGACGGCGGAGTGCTGTCGGGACGAGCGACGTCAGCGTCGCACCGCCGGCGAGCGCGGCGGCAGCACCTTCTGCAGAGAAACCCTCCACAACCTCACACCCGACCCCCTCCACCATCGACCGCAGCACGACCGAGAGGCCGCCGATGTGGGCGAGGGGTAGGCACGCCCACCACCGGTCCGTGGAACTGTCTACTCCGAGACGTGCGCTCGTCGCCCTGGCAGAGGCCGCGACGGCCTCGTGGGTCAGCACGACCCCTTTCGGCTCGCCAGTCGTCCCGCTCGTGGCCATCACGATCGCGTCGCCCGCCTCGACCGGGAAGGCGAGCGGCAACCCCTCTCGCTTCTCGGGAGTGGTCACGATCGCTGCGGGGCGCATCGAATCGAGAAGTCGGCGTCGGGCCGGCCGGCTGAGACGCAGGTCGACTGGCAGTGCTGCATCGCCGTCGTCGAAGATCCGGCGGAGCTCGCTCACGAAGTCGGGTCCCGCGGGAATCGCAACGGCGATCAGGCGGTTCACGCCGCGAGACTACGACGGCACCGATTGGACCTCGCAAGGTCTTCGTCCATTAGCCTTCGGCCATGCCCGTCAACTGGACAGAAGCCGGGGATTACCAGGACATTCGTTACGAGACGGCCGAGGCGATCGCCAAGATCACGATCTGCCGGCCCGAGGTGCGCAACGCCTTTCGACCCCAGACCCTGTTCGAGCTGTCGCGGGCGTTCGAAGCCGCGAGGGACGACCCCGACGTCGGAGCGATCATCCTCACCGGCGAGGGACCGCTTGCGTTCTGCTCGGGAGGCGACCAACGGATCCGTGGCGACGACGGCTATATCGGCGACGACGAGGTGGCAGAGCGAGGCATCGGCCGTTTGAACGTTCTCGACCTGCAGATCCAGATCCGCCGCCTCCCGAAACCGGTTGTGGCGATGGTGGCGGGTTATGCCATCGGGGGCGGCCACGTCCTTCATCTCGTCTGTGACCTGACGATCGCAGCTGAGAACGCCAGGTTCGGCCAGACCGGCCCGAGGGTGGGCTCCTTCGATGGCGGCTACGGCGCCGGGCTGCTCGCCCGGACCATCGGTCTGAAGCGGGCAAAAGAGATCTGGTTCCTCTGCCGGCAGTACGACGCGGCGCAAGCCCTCGAATGGGGGCTCGTGAATGCAGTCGTACCCCTCGAGCGCCTCGAGGAAGAGACGATCGAGTGGTGCCGCCAGATGACCGAGCTGTCTCCGATCGCCCTCCGGATGCTGAAGGCCTCCTTCAACGCGGCCGACGACGGTCTGGCAGGCATCCAGCAGCTGGCAGGCGACGCGACGATGCTCTTCTACATGACCGAGGAAGGCCAGGAAGGGCGCAACGCCTACCAGCAGCGTCGCAGCCCAGACTTCTCGAAGTTCCCGCGGCGGCCTTGAGCACTCACGCTGCGAGCGTCGGCACGGGGCCGGCGGCCTGGCTGTCGGGTGCCAGGCCCCGGACACTCCCGATCGCCGTCATCCCCGTCGCGGTCGGTACAGCAGTCGCGGCGGCCGTCGGGCACGTGGTCTGGTGGCGTACAGGGTTCGCCCTCGTAGTCTCGCTCGCGATCCAGGTCGGTACCAACTACGCCAACGACTACTCCGACGGCGTGCGGGGGACCGACGCGGTACGGGTCGGCCCGGTTCGGCTCGTCGCGAGCGGCCTCGCTCCGGCGTCAGCTGTGAAGAGGGCGGCCTTTCTCAGTTTCGCCGTCGCGGCGGTAGCGGGCCTCTTCCTTGCCCTCGCCACTTCGCCGTACCTGATAGCCGTCGGCGCTGCGTGCGTCGCGGCCGGCTGGTTCTACACCGGAGGCCCGCGGCCGTATGGCTACGCCGGCTTGGGCGAGGCGTTCGTCTTCGTCTTCTTCGGGCTCGTCGCCGTGGTTGGCACCGCCTACGTCAGCCTTCAGAAGGTGAGCACGCTGGCGATCGTGGCGGCCGTTCCGGTGGGGCTGGTCGCTGTGGCCCTGCTCGTCGTCAACAATCTCCGTGACCTCGACAACGACGCCCGCGCCGGTAAGAAGACTCTCGCTGTCCGGCTCGGCGGCGGCCGCACGCGGGCGATGTATGAGGTGTGCATCGTCGGTGCGTTTCTCGGGGTGGTCGCAGTGGCCTACTACCGCCGTGGCGCGCTTGTGGCTCTCGCGGCGGCGTTGTTCGGAGCGGGGCCTGTGCTGAAGGTGCGCCGCGGCGCTGCCGGGGGTGACCTCATCGGTGTGCTGCAGATGACTTCGAGGCTCGACATCGTCCTCGGGCTGCTGCTGACGATCGGGATCGCCCTGTGACCCGCTCGCATTGTGACTCAGCGCCGCCAGAATCGTCAGGGGGTGTCGCCGCTTCCCGGCCCAGCGTCCCCGTCGGCGAAGTCGCCCAACAACCGAGCGAACGCCACGTGTTGCTCGAACGGGGCGGCGTGGCCGGCGCCTGGGACGAGAATCAAAGAGGCGAGTGGACCGATTGCGAGCGCCATGCGCTCGCCGAGACTGGTGAACTTGACGTCGTTCTCCCCGGTCACGAGGAGCGTTGGCACCGAGACCTCGCCGAGGCGCTCCCACAGAGGCAGCTGGGCGCCGGTCCCGTGATGGCGCAGCGATCCCGCCAGTCCGGCCGGTGTGTTCGAGAGCCGCGAGGGTCGATCAGCGGCCTCACTGCCGAGATCGCGGAACAGCGGGCCCGACAGCCACTCGTCGATGAACGAGGCGACCCCTTCGTCGCCCTCGCTCTCGATTCGCTTCGCCAACGCTTCGTCAGTCGCGAGACGGTCGGCCCGCTGGCCGAGATCATCGATCCCGGCAGTCGTGCTGACGAGGACCAGCCGCTCGACGATGTCCGGTTGAGAAAGGGCGAGGTGCAGGCACACCCTGCCGCCGAGCGAGTAGCCCACGTAAGTCGCCCCGCCGCAGGTCTCGCCGAGCTGCGTGGCCGCAGTGTCGAGGTCGCCGAGAGCGGCAGGCGACTGGCCGTGACCGGGCAGATCCGGCGTGAGGACCTCGTGGCTTGCTGCGAGGATGTCCGCAATCTGGCGCCAGGACTCGCCTGTCTGAGTAAAGCCGTGCACCAGCACGATACGAGAGCCCTCGCCCCTGCGTTCGAATGCCAGTGGCGGCAGGGTGCTGTCAATGTCGATGAGGTCCACTAATGACGAAACTAACCGCCTCCACCCAAGCGACGTTCTGCTCGACCCTCGTCGACGAGTGGGTGCGCTGCGCCGGTGTGCGCCATGCGGTGATCTGCCCGGGCTCGAGGTCCACGCCGATGGCGCTTGCTCTCGCCACCCACCCATGGGTCCGGCTCCACGTGCGCCTCGACGAGCGTTCGGCGGCGTTCGTGGCGGTCGGGATCGGTCTCGAGTCTGGGATCCCCGCCGTGCTGTTGACGACAAGTGGCACCGCGGCTGCCGAAGTGCACGCAGCCGTAGTGGAGGCGCATCAGGCCCGAGTCCCTCTGATCGTCTGCACAGCAGATCGACCACCGGAGTTGCACGCAGTGGGCGCACCGCAGACGATCGCGCAACAGGGGCTTTACGGCGCCGCTGTCCGTGCGGCCTTCGATGCCGGCGTGCCTGATGAGTCCACACGCGCGACGTGGCGTTCGCTCGGGGCGAGAGTGTTCGCGGAGGCGACCGCTTCGCTGGCCGGCCCAGGGCCGGTCCATCTGAACCTGCCCTTTCGCGATCCGCTCGACGGCGCGCCGGGTGAGTTGCCAGCGGGCCGCGCGGAGGGTGCCCCGTGGCACTCGTTGCATGGCGGGACGGCGGAAGGCGGCAGCCTTGTTCGGCTCTTGCCCAAAGCGAGGCGGCCTCTGCTTGTCGTGGGCGCCCGGTGTGGCGAGCCCGAGCTGGTACTGAACGTGGCGGCCCAACGAGGTTGGCCGGTTCTCGCCGATCCCCGCTCGGGCTGCCGGCTCTCGGGCGAGGCTGGCCTAGGGGCAACCGTCGTCGGCGCGGCGGACTCGCTCTTGCGGATTCCCGAATTCGCAGCCGCCCACCGACCCGACCTCGTGATCCGCCTCGGTGAAGCCTGGGCGTCGAAGGTGGTCAACAGCTGGCTCAGCGAGACGGCGGACGCCGGCGTACACCACGTTCTCGTCGACCCCTTCGGCGAGTGGCGGGACCCCGGGCACGAGGTCGCGACGATCGTGCGCGGAGATCCTTCAGCCGTGCTCAGGACGTTGTTCGGAGAGGGGGTTGCCATGAGCGAGGGGTGGAGCGGCAGCCCGGTCGATCCAAATTGGGCGTCCTCCTGGCGGGACGCAGAGGAACGCGCGCAGGACGCCATCGCGGCCCACTTGGTCTTACTGGCGGACGCCGACGAGGCCGACGAGCTGACGGAACCACTCATCGCGCGGCGCCTTGTCGCTCACGCCGCTGTGCGGACCCTCGTCGTCTCGTCGTCGATGCCCATCCGCGACGTCGAGTGGTTTTCCGCCTCCAGCGCTTCTTACCCGCGCGTCCTCGCCAACCGCGGGGCGAACGGGATCGACGGCATGACATCGACCACGATCGGAGTCGCCACTAGCCTCGCCCGCCCGGCGGGAGAGGAGACAGTGGTCGGTCTGTTGGGAGACCTCGCCTTCCTCCATGACTTGACGGCCCTGATCCGCCCCGCCTCCGAAGGCAGCTTCGGTACCGGCCACCCCTGCGGGCTCGTTGTCGTGGACAACAAGGGAGGCGGGATCTTCTCGTACCTGCCGCAGGCGGGCACGGTGGCCACCGAGCGTTTCGAGCAGCTGTTCGGCACACCCCAGGCTGCAGACGTAGCCGCGCTCGCACGCGCAGCAGGGTGCTCGGTCTCCGAGGTACGAAAGGCGAGTGAGCTCGACGGTGCGCTCGACGCGTTCATGGAGCGCGCTGCGAGCGGTGAGTCAGCCGTCCTCGTCTGTCACACCGACCGGGTCCGCAACGTAGCGGTCCACGACGAGCTCAATCAAGCAGTAGCCGAGGCGCTCAGCTCGCAGGCCTAGGCGCGGACAGCAACGCCGACTCGGTGCGCCGTTGCCGGCTCTCAGCGGAGGGTTCCCGACGTCATTCTTTATCGTCATCGCGCAGACGCCTGGACCGTCAGATTTGCTGGTCGCCCCTCTGCATGCTTAGAGCCCGCGCGGATTGGCTAG
>PLDN01000167.1 GCA_003136185.1 Acidimicrobiaceae bacterium
ATGCTCAACGTGCCTTTCGCCATCGCGGATGCCACGGCCCTCACAGAGGCCGGTTATGTAGGCGAGGACGTCGAGAACATTCTCCTCAAGTTGATCCAGGCCGCAGACTACGACGTGAAGAAGGCCGAGACCGGGATCATCTACATCGACGAGATCGACAAGATCGCCCGGAAGTCCGAGAACCCGTCGATCACCCGCGACGTCTCGGGCGAGGGTGTGCAGCAGGCCCTCCTCAAGATCCTTGAGGGTACGACGGCCTCGGTTCCACCGCAGGGAGGCCGCAAGCACCCCCATCAGGAGTTCATTCAGATCGACACGACGAATGTCCTCTTCATCTGTGGAGGGGCGTTCGCCGGGCTCAACAAGATCATCGAGAACCGGGTCGGCCGCGCAGGGATCGGCTTCAGGGCCGAGGTCCGGCGGGGCAAGCGTTGGGACGAGGGCGAGATGTTGATGCAAGTCCTTCCGGAGGACCTGCTCAAGTTCGGCCTGATCCCCGAATTCGTAGGCCGTCTGCCGGTGATCGGAGCCGTCTCGAGCCTCGACCAGGAGGCGCTCGTGCGGATCCTCGTCGAGCCGAAGAACGCTCTCGTCAAGCAGTACAAGCGGGTCTTCGAGCTCGACAATGTGGAGCTCGAGATCTCCGAGGACGCCCTCGAAGCCATCTCTGACCAGGCCCTGCTCCGCGGCACCGGCGCCCGCGGCTTGAGAGCCATCCTCGAAGAGGTGCTCCTCGACGTGATGTACGACCTTCCGAGCCGCGAGGACATCGGTCGTTGTGTCGTCGACCGCTCGGTCGTCCTCGAGCACGTCGCTCCTTCGCTCGTGCCTCGCGGTGCTCCCGAGAAGCCCGAGCGGTCGCGCCGCGCTGCCTCCTGAGCCGGCGCCGCGTCTTGAGCTAGCGCGACAAGGAATTCGGAGCTGACCGAGACCGGGCCGTTCTCGCCGCCCGCCGATGGCCCCGCGGGCGCCAGCATCGGCGAAGCGCTCGCTTGGCTGGATCGGCACATCAACCTCGAGGCCATCGAGACCGGCAAAGCCGGCCATCATGGCGACCCTTCGCTCGAGCGGATCCGGGTACTCGCCGACGCGATGGGCTCGCCCCAGCACACCTATCCCGTCATCCACATCACCGGTACCAACGGCAAGGGTTCGACCACCCGGATGATCTCGTCGCTGCTGCAGGCAGAAGGTGTGAACTCCGGCTCGTACACGAGCCCGCACCTCGAGGTGATAAACGAGCGCCTCGCGATCGCCGACCGTCCCATCGGCGACGACGACCTCGCGGCCCAACTCGCTGCTCTGGCGGAGCTCGAGCGGTTCCTCAGGGTCGAAGCGAGCTGGTTCGAGCTCATGACGGCGGCCGCGTTCCGGTGGTTCGCCGACGAGGCCGTTCAGGCGGCGGTGATCGAAGTGGGCCTCGGCGGCAGGTATGACGCGACCAATGTGGCCGACGGCACGGTCGCCGTCGTCACGAACGTCCAGTTGGACCACACCGAGATCCTCGGCAACTCACGAGAGCTGATCGCTGCGGAGAAGGCTGGCATCGTGAAGCCGGGCTCGGTACTCGTGCTCGGAGAGAACGACCCTTCCATCGCGGCGATCTTCGAGGCAGAGGCGCGCGAGGTCGGCGCGGCGGCGGTCTGGAAACGGGGCAAGGACTTCTCCGCCGAGAACGTCCGGATAGCCGTGGGAGGGCGAGTCGCGGACCTCGTGACCCCGGCTACTCGTTATGTCGACGTCTTCATTCCTCTGTTCGGCGCGCACCAGTGCGAGAACGCGGCGGCTTCGTTGGCGGGAACGCAGGCGTTTCTCGGCGATGTGCTCTCCGACGACGTCGTGCGAGAGGGGTTCGACTCCGTACGGGCGCCGGGTCGGATGGAAGTGGTGCGCACCCAGCCGCTCGTCGTGCTCGACGGTGCACACAACGGCGCGGGAGCGGCCGCAGCGGGCGCCGCTCTGCGGGAGGACTTCAGCGGCGCTCGGCGCGTGATCCTCGTGATGGGTTGTCTACGAAGCCGCGATCCGGGCGAGCTGCTCATGGCGCTCTCGAGCGACCGGCTCGCGACGGTGATCGCCTGCATGCCGCCGAGTCCCCGGGCGCTCCCGGCCGAGGCCATCGTCCAGGTCGCCGGGCAGGCGGGCCTCCGTGCCGAGGAGAGCGGTGACGTGGTCGATGCCGTCACGAGGGCCCTTCAGATAGCCGGTGATGACGACCTGGTGCTCGTCACGGGCTCGCTCTATGTAGTCGGTGCAGCTCGCGGGTTCCTCCGGAGCATCGTGTAGGGTGCCCGCTTCGTGAAGAGAACCCTCGTGATCGCGAAGCCCGATGCCGTCGAGCGCGGTCTCGTTGGAGAGATCGTCGCCCGCCTCGAGAAAAAGGGCCTACGTCTCGTCGCGGCGGAGCTCCGGACGATCGACGCGGAGACCGCTGGCCGCCACTACGCCGAGCACGCGAGCAAGCCCTTCTACGGCGACCTCGTCGCGTTCATCACGCGCAGTTCGTCGTTCGTGGTGGTGGTCGAGGGTCCGGAGGACACCTGGAAGATAGTCCGTACTCTGATGGGGCCGACCAACCCGGCCGATGCGCCGCCGGGGACGATCCGGGGAGACTTCGGCACGATCATGACCGAGAACCTCGTTCACGGCTCAGACGGACCGGAATCGGCCGCCCGCGAGATTGAGTTATTCTTTCCAGATCTGCCCTGACCTGCGGCTTGTCAAACTCGAGGCTCCCCTGCCTTGAGTGCTTGCCGTGCATCCCGTAGCCTGGTACTAACCAGCTCCGGCCACGCCCCTCAAAGGAGCCCCCGCTTTCATGTCCGAGAACCGTTGGTCCTTTATCGGGCGCGACATGGCCGTCGATCTCGGCACGGCTAACACGCTCGTCTACGTTCGCGGCAAGGGCATCGTGTTGAACGAGCCTTCCGTCGTCGCCATCAACGTCAAAGACGGCCATCCGCTCGCCGTGGGTATCGAGGCGAAGAGGATGATCGGCCGCACGCCGAGCAACATCCAGGCGATCCGTCCGTTGAAAGACGGGGTCATCGCCGACTTCGAGATCTGCGAGATGATGCTCCGGTACTTCATTCGGCGCGTGCACCCGCGGCGTTTCTCGAAGCCTCGCATGGTGATCTGCGTCCCGTCGGGCATCACGGGCGTGGAAAAGCGCGCCGTGCAAGAAGCGGCCGTGTACGCCGGAGCCCGCAAGGCCTACATCGTCGAGGAGCCGATGGCTGCCGCGATCGGTGCCGGCCTTCCCATCCACGAGCCGACCGGCAACATGGTCGTCGACATCGGTGGTGGCACGACCGAGGTCGCCGTGATCTCGCTCGGAGGCATCGTCGTCAGCCAGTCGATCCGAATCGGTGGTGACGAGCTCGACGAGGCGATCATTTCCTTCGTCAAGAAGGAGTACTCGCTCGCGCTCGGCGAGAGGACGGCCGAGGAGATCAAGATCGCCCTCGGATCCGCCTGCGAGCTCGAAGAGGAGCTGCATGCGGAGATCCGTGGCCGCGACCTCGTGACAGGCCTCCCGAAGACTGTCGTCACGACGACCGAGGAGATCCGCAGGGCCATCGAGGAGCCAGTCGCGGCGATCGTTGACGCGGTGAAGGTCACCCTCGATCGCTGCCCACCGGAGCTTGCTGCCGACATCATGGAGCAGGGCATCGTTCTCACCGGCGGAGGAGCGCTGCTGCACGGGCTGGACGTGCGACTTCAGAGCGAGACTCACATGCCCATCGTCATAGCACCCGACCCACTGAACTGTGTCGCCCTCGGCAGCGGGATGTGCCTCGAAGAATTCGAGGCGCTGAAGCAAGTGCTCAGCTCCTCCTCGAACCGCTGATTGCGGAGTCGCGTTGGCGACCTCGCGGCGGAACACCAGCCAGCGCCTGACGCTCGTCATCCTCGTACTGGCCTCGATCACCCTCGTCACGCTCGACTACCGGGGACCAGTCAGCCATGAGCTCGGATCGGTCCGCAGCACCGCACGCGACGCGGTCTCGCCCCTCCAGCGAGTGCTCGCGGACGTCTTCCGGCCCATTGGCAACCTCTTCTCCGGAGCGGTCAACTATGGCGCGGCTGCGAACGACAACTCTCGCCTGCGCGACGAGGTGGGCGAGCTCCGGCGAGTAGAGCTCGAGAACGAGAGCGCCGAGCAGCAGCTCCAGCAGATGTTGACGGTCGAGCGGCTCCCGTACCTCCAGAACTCTAAGAGCGTCATCGCTGGCGTCATCTCCGGCCCCCCCGGGGGCTCGAACTTCGAGCTGACACTCGAGATCGACCGGGGGACCTCTGACGGTGTGGGCTTAGGCATGCCAGTCGTCGCCGGCGCCGGGCTGATCGGCGAGGTGATCAGCGCGGGAAAGACGACCTCGCTCGTTCGCCTCATCACGGATCCGCGCTCGGCCGTCGGAGTGCGCTTCCAGAACGGGACGATCGCGATCGCCACTGGCCAGGGCCTCGACGATCCGCTCGCCCTCGAACAGGTCTCGGCCAGTGCGCCGGTGCCGCGCAAGGGCCAGCTGCTCGTGACGAGCGGGCTCCAAGGGGCTGCCTTCCCTGCTGGCATTCCGGTCGGTACCGTGTCGTCAGTGAAGAGCACCGGTGGAACATTTACCTTTCCTGTGACGATGGAGCCGGTTGCTGCCTTGAGCGGGCTCCAGTTCGTGGCTGTTGTCCAATGGCTGCCGGCCCCCTGAGCGAGACGACGTGACGCTTCGCTCGTGGTGGCGGCTCTTCATCGTCGGATTTGCGGTCCTCATCTTGCAGGTCGGGGCACTCCAGCAGCTGGACATCGGTGGAGCGCATCCTGATGCTTTTCTGCTTGTCGCCATCGCGGCCGGGCTGGTCGCCGGGCCGCAGATCGGGGCGATAGTGGGCTTTGTGGCTGGACTTGTCGCCGACCTGTTCGTCGTCACCCCTTTCGGACTCTCGCCTTTGAGCTACGTGCTGGTGGCGTTCGCAGTCGGGCTTCTGGCATCGCTCTCGGGTGGCAGGGCGCCGTACTCGTTGCGCATCGTCGCGACCTTCTTGGCAAGTGTTGGAGGCACGCTGCTCTATGAGGCGCTGGCGCTGCTGATCGGGCAGCCACACATCGCTCGCGGAGAGCTCGTGAACGTGCTGGTTGTGGTCTCGATCGCGAACGCCATCTTCGCCGTGCCTGCGACTTCTGCTCTTGGTTGGGTGTTCTCTGGCCCGGGCCCGGGCGCCCGTGAGCTCTCCACCGGTGGGAGCGCCGTCAGATGACACCCCCGAGTTCCCGAGGACCTAGCCCTCCACCTGGGCGGAGGCGTCCGACGCCGTCGCGGCGCCCGCTGGGTCAGGGTCACGTCGGTCCGGTCCGGTCTTCGGCCCCGGCCCGTTACGCGCCGAAGGCGGTCGAGCGATCCCCTGGGCTTGACGACGAGCAGAAGGGTCGCGCACCGGCAAGCTCGTTGAAGAGGCTGGAAGAAGAGGAGCGGGATCAAGCCCGCCGGGCCGAGACGGTCCGGGTCGGGCTGCGCCTGACGGTGATGGGCGTCGTGGTGCTCGGCCTCTTCTCGGTCATGATCTTCAGGCTGTGGTCCCTCCAGGTCCTGAACAGCTCGTCGGCGCGCGACCAGGTACTTAGCCTCACAACCCGCGACGTGCCCATCTCACCGCCTCGCGGCCTAATAGAAGCCCGCGGAGGCGAGGTGCTCGTCTCGAACAAGGTCGAGCCGGTGGTCACGTTGAACCGCCAGATCGCCGCAACCAATCCTGCCGTCGTGCAGCGGCTCGCTGTGACACTCGGGATCTCGATGGCGCAGATCCGGGCAACCATCAATGACGAACAGGACTCGATCTACCAGCCCGTCCCGATCGAGGTCGGCGTCCCCGCCAGCGTCGTCGTTTACCTTTCCGAGCACCAGGCGATGTTCCCGGGGGTTACCGTCTCGAACGTCGCCGAGCGACAGTACCCCTACGGAGACCTCGCCTCACAGACCCTCGGGTACGTCGCCGACATCAGCGCGTCCGAGCTGAAGCAGCTGAAGAGCCAGAGTTACACAGAAGGCGACGTCATCGGTCAGTCGGGCATCGAGGCGCAGTACGAGAGCTATCTGCGGGGCAAGACAGGGGTTCGCGAGTTGCTCGTCGACGCTCAAGGCGATCCCGTCGGCACCAAGCACGTGGAGCCGTCGAGCGCGGGCGACGACGTCGTCACGAACATCGATCTCGGGTTGCAGCAGGCAGCTGAGTCCGATCTCTCTGCGCAGATAGCGAGCCTCGACGCACAGGGAAAGCCCGCGAATTCCGGTGCCGTCGTGGCCTTGGACCCTCAGACGGGCGCCGTTCTTGCCATGGCTTCTGAACCCACATACGACCCCGCGTGGTGGGTCGGGGGCATGTCGACTCAGCACTATTCAGAGCTCAACAATTCAGCCTCGAATTACCCGCTTCTCAACCGCGTGATCCAGGGTCTCTACACGCCGGGATCCACGTTCAAGCTGGCCTCGTCCACCGCCGCCCTGAACGACGGCCTGATCTCGCCGTACACCGTCTACACCGACAACGGATCCTTCACGATCCCAGGCTGCCAGGGCACGGGGTGCACCTACATCGACAACCCTGGCGACTTGCCTTGCCACACGTCATGCGACGTGTCGACCGCGCTCACGGTCTCGGACGACGTCTTCTTCTACACCCTCGGCTATAACTTCTTCGAGCAAGCCGCGCGGTACGGCAACGATCCGATCCAGAAGGTAGCGGCCCAGTACGGCTTCGGCGAGGCGAGCGGCGTCGACCTCCCAGGCGCTTACTACGGACAGGTCGATTCGCCCGAGCTCCGGGTGAAGCAGCACGCCGAGGCGCCCTCCGCCTTCCCCGACACCTATTACGGAGCCGGTGACGCGGTCAACACGGCGTTCGGACAAGGCGAGTCCGAGATCACTCCGCTCGAGTTGGCGAACGCCTACGCGACGTTCGCCAACGGCGGGACTCGCTACGCCCCCGAGGTCGGGGCGGCGATCGTCGCGCCGGACGGCAAGGTGGTGAAGAGGATCGAGCCGAAGGTCATCGGGCACGTCTTGCTTCCCGCGAGCACCCGTCAAGCGATTCTCACAGGCCTCGAGGGGGTCACCACCGCGACAGGCACGTTCGCCGGCACCGCGACGGGGGCCCTCCAGCAGCTGAATTACCCGTATTCGAAGCTGCCGATTGCCGGCAAGACCGGGACCTCCCAGGTCAGCAACAACGCGAACGCCCAGCCTGACTCGTTGTTCGTGGCGTTCGGGCCGGTCTCTGACCCTAAGTACGTGATCGCTGTGATCATTCCAAACGCCGGCTACGGCGCCGACGCGGCGGCACCCGTCGTCCTCAAATTGTTCGAGTACCTGATCCAGCACCCGGTAGCCCCCGTGACGCCGAAAGCACCCACCGGAGCGGGCTGAGTTCGACCCTGGCCAGGGGGTTCACGGTGGACGACGGTGACCCAGGTAATGTGGGTCTTGAGATGACGACGTCGCGACCGCTGCAGTGCTGGATGCGCTCAGCTCCCGCGTTCGCCGTTTGCTCCGTCCTTTGTTGCCTGATCGGTCCGAGCGCTCTATTGCCATCGGGGGCCGCCGTCGGCGACAACGAGGACATATTGCTCCTCACAGAACGAGACGCCGGGTCCTTGCGCGTCGCTGCACACAAGTGCGCAGCGCCGGATCTGTCGGCGTCGACGGCGCGCCATCGGTGCGCGCCCACGAGAAGGGATCCAGTAGATGTCGGAACCCACGATCGACCGGGACGCCTACGGCGCGCCTGTCGAGAGCGGCCCGCCCCCGAGCGAGCCGAGAGACCACCCGGAGAGTCGCCCAGCTGTAGGAGTTCCTGGCGCAGCTGAAGGGCCACGACAGTCCTCGAGCCCTCGTCGCCCTCAGATCGGTGATACCCGCCCGGCCCCGCCAAGCGGGGATACGCCGACACAAGCCGACTCTTCGGCGCAGCGCAACGCCGATGGCCCCGCAGGCGCGAGTGGTAACGCGACCGGGACGGGCGGAAACGGCGGCAACGCCACCTCGGGTGGGAACGCCGGCTCCGGTGGCGCCAACGGTGGAAGTGGAGGAGCTCGCCGCCGGCGCGGCGGTCGCGGCCGGCGACGAGGTAGTAGCGGGGGCGGAGGCGGCGGCACAGGAGCAGGGGCGGAGGCGAGCGGAAAGGGCGCCGCGCCCGGTGGCGGCGGTTCGACAGGTTCGCCGGCAGGTCCGCGGGCGGATGCCCGGCCCGCGACTGCCGTCAAGCAGGCGATGACATCGGCATCGGAACAGACGGCTGATCGCCCGGCTCGTCCAAATACCCCGAGAGCGAGGCGCAAGGAGCGCGGTGGCAAGGCCGTCGGCCGCTACCTGATGTGCGTGCACGTCGAACCCGAGGCGACACAGATCGCCGTGCTCGAGGGTCGGGCGCTCGTCGAGCACTTCGTCGCGAGACCGCAGGACGACGCCCAGCAGATCATTGGCAACATCTACCGAGGCAGAGTGAAGAACGTCCTTCCCGGCATGGAGGCGGCGTTCGTCGACATCGGCACTCCGAAGAACGCCGTTCTCTACTGGGGCGACGTCTCCTACGACCGCGACGAGATCGACCGTCAGTCTGGAGCCGACCGGATCGAGCACCTCCTGCGGCCGGGACAGACGATCGTCAGCCAGGTGACCAAGAACCCGATCGGGTTAAAGGGTGCGCGCCTCACCCAGGAGGTGTCTCTGCCCGGTCGTTTCGTCGTGCTGGTGCCGAACTCCAGCACCTACGGGATCTCCCGGCGCCTCGACGACAACGAGCGCAAGCGCCTGCGACGTGTTCTCGACGAAGTCAGGCCCGAAGGTCACGGCCTGATCGTCCGCACGGCCGCCCAAGGGGCCTCCGCTGAGGAGCTCCGCCATGACGTCCAGCAGTTGGTGGCGAAATGGGACGAGATCGACGAGCGATCGAAGCGCCTGCCTGCTCCGGCTTTGTTGTACTCCGAGCCGCATATGGCGGTCCGGATCATCCGCGAGGAGTTGACGGAGGAACACCGCTCGGTGCTCATCGACGACAGCGAGCTCTACGAGGTGGTCAAGGCTTACGTCGCCGAGTTCGACCCTGAGCTTGCAGAGCGCGTCGAGCTGTACGACAACTCGGTCGAGACCCTCCCGTTATTCGAGCGGCAGCACGTGCACGAGCAGCTCCACAAGGCACTCGACCGGAAGGTCTGGTTGCCCTCAGGCGGCTCACTCATCATCGAGCGGACCGAGGCCCTGGCGGTCATCGACGTCAACACCGGCAAGAACGTCGGGTCTTCGAGCCTCGAAGAGACGGTGTTCGAGAACAACCTCGAGGCCGCGGATGAGATCGCCCGCCAGCTCCGCCTGCGCGACATAGGCGGGATCATCGTCATCGACTTCATCGACATGGAGATCAAGACGAACAGACAGGCGGTGCTGGCAGCGTTCAAGGCGGCGCTCGCCCGCGACAAGACGCCTACCCAGGTCTTCGAGATCTCCGAGCTGGGCCTCGTGGAGATGACACGCAAGCGGGTCGGCGAAGGGCTGGTCGAGACGCTGTCGGAGACTTGTCCGATGTGCAACGGGCGAGGCATCGTCTTCCGGGAGGGCCCGATGGCCTAGAGCTGTGAGCGGCCCCGCGCGATGACTTGCGAACGCCGCTCTGCCACCTTGCCGGAGTCGAGCCCTGTCGCCTGCCAGGCCTGCGAGGCCTCCCATTCGGCGCTCCATGCAGCGCTGCCTGGGGCGAGCGCTCCTTCGGTGTAGGTCTGCATCATGCGCGCTATGGCGGCGTGATCACCTTCGCAGATGCTCCGGGCGAGCGCCACAGCGTGGCCCACCAGCTCGTCGTGCGGAACGAGGTGGTTGACGAGGCCCCACCGAAGTGCCGTGGTGGCGTCGACGAAGTTGGCGGTGGCGCTCATCTCGCGCGCCCGCCGGACGCCGACGGCATCCGGCAACCGGACCGTGAGACCCCAGGTCGGCTGGAGGCCGAGGCGAGCGTGAGTGTCGGCGAATACCGCTCGCTCGGAGGCAACGAGGAAGTCACAAGCGAGTGCGATCTCGAGCCCGCCCGTGATCGCAGGACCGTTCACCGCGCCTACGACGACGGTCGACAGTGGCGGCCACGGCCCGTGGTGCCCGGGAGCGTTGACGACGCCACGAGCAAGTGAATTGCCGGCCGTCCCGAGCTCTTTCAAGTCAAGTCCAGCGCAGAATGCCGGGTCGGCGCCCGTGAGGACCATGGCTCCGATGTCCTTGTTGGCGTCCAAGTCGATCAGGGAGGTGAGCAACGACTTGATCAGGGTGCTCGACAGTGCGTTGCGGCGCTCCGGGCGGTTCATCGTCAAGATCGCCACACCTCCGTCGATCTCGGTGATGAGTTCAGCTTCGCCCGCTTGCTCGTTGCTGTCCGGTTCGGTCATGGACCCATTCTTCCTGACCAAAGGCTTCGCTTTGCTCCCGTCACGACGTTCCGGAGGGTGGCGGGCTCCTGATATCCTGGTCACCCTATGTACGCCGTGATCAACACCGGAGGAAAGCAGGCGCGAGTCGAGGTCGGGGAGCAGATCGACGTCGAGCTACTGGCGTCTGAGGAAGGCGACGAGATTCGCTTGACCCCGATCTTGCTTGTCGACGGTGACGAAGTGGTGACTGACGCGGCGGCTCTTGCCGGGTCCAGCGTCACCGCCACCGTCCTCGGCCTGTCGAAGGGGCCGAAGATCACCGGCTTTACTTACAAGTCCAAGTCCAGACAGCGGCGGCGCTACGGGCATCGTCAGAAGTACACGACGCTCGAGATCACCGGCATCGAAGGTGCCGGCAAGCTCGCGGCAGAGAAGTAGGAGGCCCGGATATGTCAAAGACCAAGGGTGGCGGTTCCACCCGCAACGGCCGGGATTCCAACGCGCAGCGGCTAGGTGTCAAGGTGTACGACGGCACGCTCGTGACCGCCGGCTCAATCATCGTGCGCCAGCGCGGAACTCATTTCCATCCCGGGGAGAATGTTGGCCGCGGCAAGGACGACACGTTGTTTGCCTGCACCGAGGGGCGCGTGAAGTTCGGCGCGAGGCGTGGGCGTCGTTTGGTGGACGTCCTTCCCGACGAGAGCTGAACCAGGGCGGGAGATGACCCCGCCACGCCGGGGCTGCCTGCTCGTGGCGGCTCCCACACTTGCCGACCCCAACTTCTTCCGGGCGGTCGTCCTCTTGCTCGCCTACGACGACGACGGCGCGCTCGGCGTCGTCCTGAACCGGCCGAGTGAGACCCCCATCTCGGAGATCGTGCCGAGTTGGGCGCTGCACGCATCGCCCCCTGGCGTCTTGTTCAGCGGTGGACCGGTCCAGCCCAACGCCGCGATCTGCGTGGGCCATCACATCAACGAGGGGCTCGGATCTGACTTCGAATCTCTCGATGCTCTCGAGGCGATGGAGACCTTGAGGGCCTTCGAGGGCCTAAGCGGCCTCGCCGGGCTCCGCGGCCTCGGTGCCAACGGCGATCATGACGCGAGTGATGACGATGACGATGACGATGACGATGACGATGACGACGATGACGATGACGATGACGATGACGACTACTTCGGCGGTTACTCGCCCCTCACCTCGATGATCGGGACCGTCGATCTGCACCGGGAACCTGAGGACATCGCCGTGACCTTCGCCGGGTTGCGAGTGTTCAAGGGCTACTCCGGATGGGGCCCGGGCCAGCTCGACGAGGAGATCGAGGAGCAGGCCTGGTACGTCGTCGAGGGCTATCCCGCAGACATCCTCTCGTCGGAGCCCGAAGGTCTCTGGGAGCGCGTCCTCAAGCAACAAGGCGGCTGGCTCTCCGTCCTTGCTCGCCATCCCGTCGACCCGTCCCTCAACTGAGGCGGGGGAAATGCCGGGTTTTGTCGACGAAGCGCAGATCCACGTAAAAGCTGGCAACGGGGGCGCCGGCGCAGTGTCTTTCCGGCGCGAGCCGTACGTTTCCAAGGGTGGCCCGGACGGCGGGGACGGCGGTGGCGGTGGCGATGTCTACCTGGAAGCCTCGACCAACGTCGTCTCGCTCATCGCGTTCGAGGATCACCCTCACCGGCGTGGTGGCGACGGCACCCACGGCAGCGGCAAGCGCCGCCACGGCAAGGGCGGGGGAGACCTGGTCGTGCCCGTGCCCGAGGGCACTCTCGTCAGGTCGCCCGACGGGGACTTGATCGCCGATCTCGTCGCGGCAGGCGACCGGTTCTTGGCAGCTCGAGGCGGCAGAGGCGGGCACGGCAATTCGCGATTCCTCACCAACCGCCTGCGAGCGCCGGCCTTTGCCGAGCAGGGGGAGGTGGGGGAGGAGTTCTGGCTCAGCCTCGAGCTCGAGCTCATGGCAGACGTCGCAGTCGTGGGATTCCCGAACGCCGGGAAGTCGACGTTCGTCTCTCGCGTCTCCGCTGCCCACCCGAAGATCGCCGACTACCCCTTCACCACGCTCGTGCCGCATCTCGGCGTCGTCTACGTCGGGAGCCCGAATGGCCGCCGTGGCGTGGTCTCGGACCGCGACTCGAGCACCCAATTCGTCGTCGCCGACATCCCCGGCCTCGTGGAAGGGGCCGCGGAAGGAAAGGGCCTTGGGCATCGGTTCTTACGTCATGTCGAGCGGGCACGGGCGCTCCTCGTCCTCGTCGACCTGTCTCCAAGTGAAGGGCGGGAGCCCTCCGACCAGGTGCGCATCTTGCTCGACGAGCTCGGCCAGTACCGACCAGAGCTGCTCGAACGACCGCGCGTTGTCGTCGGTTCACGGGCGGACGTGGTGCCGGTCGGCTCCCGCCCCGACCCCGCCGAATACGGCGGCACGCTCGAGATCTCGGCCGCCACCGGCGAAGGTATCGACGAGATCGTCGGCCAGCTCGCAACGCTCGTCGACGCAACCCGCGCTCTACAACCCGCACCCCGCACGTCGCCTGTGATCCACCGGCCCCTCTCCGAGGCCGTGGTGATCGAGCGCGCCGAGGGCGGGTACGTGGTCTCCGGCCGCGACGCGCTGCGGGCGGTGGCTCTCTCTGATCTCACCGACTCCGATGCACTGGCTGCGGCTCAGCGGAGGCTCAAGCGCCTCGGCGTCGACAAGGCCCTCAAGCGGGCGGGCGCCCGCGCGGGCGATCCGGTGCGGATCGGCACGGTCGTGTTCGAGTGGGAGCCTGACTGAGCATGATCGTCGTGGTGAAGATCGGGACGAGCTCTGTCACGCTGCCTGACGGTGGGGTGGACCGGCTTGCCGTGGAGCGCCTCTCGGCCGAGCTGGCACACCTCCGGCACCTCGGCCATCGCGCCGTCCTCGTCACCTCGGGCGCGATCATGATCGGGGTGGCGGCGCTCGTGCCAGGCGGTCACCGGCCGAGCGACCCCGTGACGCTACAGGCGCTTTCCTCGATCGGCCAGCACCGTTTGATGCGCGTCTACGACGACGCCTTCGCCGCCGAGGGCATGTTGGCGGGCCAGGTACTCCTCGCGCCGCTCGATTTTGCGGAACGGCGGCGCTACCTCCGTGCGCGCGACACGTTGCACCGGCTAATGGAGCTCGGGGTCGTGCCCATCGTGAACGAGAACGACGCGATCGCCGACGACGAGATCCGTTTCGGCGACAATGACCGCCTTGCGGCCCTTGTCGCCCACTTGATGAGGGCGGATCTCATGATCCTGTTGACTGACCTCGAGGGACTGTTCTCGGCCGATCCGCGGCTAGACGACGCAGCGACCTTGATCGAGGAGGTGCGCGAGATCGATCACGAGATCGAGCAGGCGGCCGGCGGCACGATGAACGACGGCGCGCGGGGCGGGATGGCCTCCAAGCTGGCCGCAGCCAAGATGGCGTCGTGGTCCGGTGTCCGCACCGTGATCGCCGCAGCTGAGCGCCCATCGGTGCTCGTCGACGCTGTGAACAACGAGGTCAGGGTCGGGACCGTGTTCCTACCTCACGAGCGCCGTTTGTCCGCCCGCAAGCTCTGGATCGCGTTCGCCTTGAGGCCGAAGGGTCGCATCCTGGTCGACGAAGGAGCGCGGGCCGCCGTCGTGGGTCGCTCGACGAGTCTCCTGGCCGCCGGGGTGACGGCGGTCGAGGGGTCTTTCAGCGCTGAGGACGCGGTCGAGATCGTCGGACCTGACTCGATGGTCTTCGCGAAGGGAATCTCTAGCGTGAGCTCGGCTCGCAGCTCGGACTGGGTAGGGCGGCGGACGAGCGAACTGCCCGCCGATCTTGCCGACGCGGTAGTGCATCGCGACGACCTCGTGGTGTTGGAGGTGGCTGAATGATGGCCTCCAAGGGCTCGAGCGCTTCCTGAGGCGCGCGCTAGCCAGCGAGTCCAAGCAAAGGCCACCGAACGTAACCGCTCAGACTCGCATTGCGTCGCGCCCCGCGGGTCGGTAGCTTTGCCACGACGATGGTTTTCGGGGGCACCCACCGGGCTGAGTTGTACGGACGCCTGCCGACCACGACCTTGGGGGAGAAATCGGTGCGCGTAAAGACTTCGGGCAGAGGCCGGCGGTTCCCAACTAGCAAGCGGCCCAGGATCGGTGTGCCCGTGGTGGCACTTGCCGTCCTGCTTGCGGCCTTGATGCAGCCGGGGATCACGCGGCCTGGTGCTCACTTCGTGCTCACGGGCGGCGTCACCGATACTGCTCCCACCCCGCCCGACCTGTTCGTCGCGTACGCGCCGCTCAACTCCCAAGGCAACACCCCGGGGGCCGACTCGGTTCAGTCCTTCGACACCGCCGGCCTCGCGAACCTCGGATCGGCGCAAGTTGGAGCCCAACCAGATGCCGAGGCGGTATCTCCGGACGGTGGCACCGTCTACGTGCTCAACAGCGGGAGCGACGACCTCACGCCTGTGGACACCCTCTCCAGTCCACCGCATACCGAAAGCACGATCTCCCTTCCGTCTGGCTATACGCCAACAGCGCTTGCGGTCAGTCCCGACGGGGACGACGCCTATGTCGTCGGCGATCCGACGATCTCGGGTTCTGCCAAGCCGGCGCTCTGGGAAGTCACGCTCGGCGGCACGTCACAAGGCACGCTCGCTCGCACTATTTCGCTGCCGAGCGGCAGCTCCCCGGCAGGCCTGGCGCTGACCCCGAACGGACTCGAGGCGCTCGTCACGGATTACAGCGGAGGCACGGTCATCCCGGTCAACTTGTCGAACGGGCTGGTGGAGACGCCCATCGGCGTCGGGATCACGCCAGGAGCCGGTAGCGGCCCGCTCGGCATCGGCGTCACCCCGAACGGGCAGGACGCCTTCGTAGCCGACTCGGAGGACGGATCGCTCTCCGAGATCAGCCTTGCCAACAAGCACGTATCCGCTGCCCCTCTCGAGACTGGTTACCTCCCACAGGAGGTCGCGGTGAGCCCTGACGGCTCGACGGTGTGGGTCACCGAGGACAATGGCTCGACCTCGGCGGACGCCGGCTTCGTAGTGCCTGTCTCGGTATCTACCCTGACAGTGAACTCGCCCATCGGGGTCGGAGACGACCCGAACGGCGTCGCGATCTCCCCCGACGGCTCGAACGTCTACGTCGCCGACGAGACCGACTCCGCCGGCGGGATCAACTCGAACGAAGGCAGCATCACCGTTGTCCCGACGTCCGGATCGGGATCGGTGCAGACCCTCCTCACGGACGTCGACCCCGCAGCGGTCCTCGTCACTCCGGACGAGGCGCCGGTGGCTTCGTTCACGAGCACGACCGCGGCGGCCGGGCAGTACACGATGTTCGATGCATCGGACTCGTACTCGCTCACGTCCGGCGGGCTCACCTATAGCTGGAACTTCGGCGACGGTTCTGCAGTCATCACGACGACCTCGCCGATGACGAAGCACATCTACCCGCTACCGGGCACCTACACGGTCACCCTGAGTGTCACCGATATCTCTGGCACCTCGACAGCGGTCGTCTACACAGGTCAGTACGTACTGAACAACGGCGGTCCGTCGGCAGGGCAGACGACGACGATCACAATTCCTGGAGCCACGGCGAGCCGCCCGCCGATCGCGTACGTGGCCGACTCGCAGAGCAATCAGGTGACTCCAATTCTCGCCGACCCGCAGGACGCGGTGGCGCAGAACGACGCCGGCGCTCCGATCCCGGTCGGGTCCCATCCCGCCGCCATCGCAATCACGCCCGACGGCAAGACCGCTTACGTTGTCAACTTCGGATCGGACAACGTCACGCCGATCAACACTGCCACTGATACAGCGGGTGCTTCGGGGACTTGGATCGCGGTCGGCAGCGAGCCGGACGCCATCGCGATCACCCCGGACGGCTCCACCGCATACGTCACGAACTCCGGCGATGGCACGGTCAGCAAGATCGCGCTCTCGACCGGGCAGGTGCAGGCGACGATCTCTGTCGGGGGCAGTCCGTCCGCCATCGCGATCTCCCCGGACGGCTCCACCGCGTACGTCACGAACAACAACCCCGGATATCAGAACCTGATCCCGATCAAGCTCTCGAACGACGCGGTGCAGCCGGGGATCCCGGCCGGCACCGACCCGGTTGCCTTCGCTATCACCCCGGACGGCTCCACCGCCTACGTAGTGGACCGAGGCTCGAACATCGTTGCGGGTGCCGTGACGCCTATCACGCTCACCACCTCTCCGCCCACGGCCGGCACCTCCATCGCAGTAGGGAACGATCCGGATGCGGTCGCGATAAGCCCCGCCGGGGACTACGTCTACGTAGCCAACTACGGCGATGGAACGATCAGTCAGATCGAGGTCAGCGGCGGGACCATCAGCACGTTGACGGCCGGAGCCGATCCGGCGGGCGTCGCCGTCATCCCATCGGGAACAGCTGCCTATGTGGCTGACGACCAGCCCGGTGGTAGTGGAGGCGGCTCGAGCGCGGGCACGGTTTCCGAGTTCTCGGTGCCGGCCGCCGCTGCGAGCCCGACAGACATCCCGGTCGGTACCGGCCCGGACGCCATCGCGATCACGCCGGACCAGGCTCCGGTTGCCGTCCTCACCGTTGTTGCCGCACCTGCGACTGAGGCCTCGAGCTTCGACGCCTCGCAGTCAACCTTCCCCTCCTCGCCGGCCGCGAGCTACACCTGGAACTTCGGGGACGGGACCTCCTCGGTCATAACGACGACACCGACCACGACGCACACCTACGCCGAGGGCGGCAGTTTCACAGCTTCGGTCACCATCACTGACACGGACGGAACCTCGACTAGGAAGGCATTCACCGGGCAGACCGTCAGCCTGAACGGTGGACCTTCGGCCGAGGCGAGCCAGACCGTCATCGTGCCGTTCGTACAACCGGAGGTCACAGGAGTGAGCCCGTCCTCAGGACAGGCAGGGAACGCGACGACGCTTGTGGTCAGCGGGACCAACTTCTTCGGCATCACGTCCGTCTCTGTCGGCGCCAACGCGGTCACCGGCTACGTCGTCAACTCTGCCGGGACGCAGATCAGCAACGTCATCGCACCGCCTGAGTCCGCCGGGAGCGTGGACGTCACCGTCGCCAACACCGGGGGGACGAGCGCGATCACACCAGCTGACGTCTTCACCTATCTGCCCACGACCACGCCGCCTGCGGGGGCGCCGGTCGTCACTGCGCTCTCGGTGAACTCCGGCCCGGTCGCGGGCGGCACCGGTGTGACCATCACCGGCACAGGCTTCACGGGAGCCACCGCCGTCAACTTCGGTACGCTTCTTGTCACCGGTTGGACCGTCAACGCCGCGGGAACTCAGATCACTGCGATCTCACCGGTCGCATCGGCGGCCGGCACAGTTGACGTGACGGTCACGACGCCGGTCGCGGTGAGCGCCGTCACCACAGCCGACGCGTTCACGTACCTGGCGCCGCCGACTACCCCAGCACTACCGGCGGTCCAAAGCGTGAGCCCGGACTTCGGCCCGACTTCAGGGCTGACGACCGTGACAGTGACCGGCTCCAACCTCACCAACGTCACCCAGGTGGAGTTCGGGTCGAGCCCGGCCGAGTCGTTCCACAGCGCCTCGGCTACCTCGCTGACGGCAGTGTCGCCTGCAGTGGCGAGCGCAACCACGGTTGACATCACGGTCGTCACGCTCCTAGGTACGAGCAGCGTGGTACCGGGCGACGCCTTCACCTACGAGAGCGGCGTCTTGTCGGCCGGCCCGGTCGTGAGCGGAGTCTCACCGAGCTCCGGGCCGCTGAGCGGCGGAACGACCGTGGTTATAACTGGGTCCAACTTCACCGACTTGAGCTCGACGGGCGTCGACTTCGGGCCGACCGCCGCGCAGTTCACCGTGAACAGTGCCGGTACGACGATCACTGCGTCGAGCCCCGGTGCGATCGCCCCGCAGACTGTCGACGTCGTCGTCACGAACCCCCTCGGATCGAGCACGATCACGCCGGCTGATGCGTTCACGTATCAGCCGGACATCCTCTTCGTGCCGACTGTCACGTCTGTCTCACCGCAGTCCGGCCCGCAAGCGGGTGGCACGCCGGTCGTATTGACTGGCACCGACCTCGCCAACGCGACCGAGGTTTGGTTCGGCTCGACCTCGGTCAGCAGCTTCACCGGGCCCGGCACGGGCAACACCATCGACGTGACAGCTCCTCCCTCGGCCGATCCCGAGACCGTGAGCGTGACCGTGACCAACCCCTATGGCACGAGCGCCGTCTCGACGGCGAGCGCTTACACCTACCTGCCGCCTAATCCCTCGAGTACTGGGCCGCAGGTGACCGGAGTCGTTCCTGACAGCGGTCCGGTATCAGGTGGCACCGGGGTGACCGTCACCGGGACAGGCTTCACAGGGGCGACTGCCGTGGCGTTCGGCGCGCAAGAGGCGTCGTCGTTCACCGTCAACAGCGCCGGGACCACCATCACGGCGGCCTCGCCGACGGCAGCAGCAGCCGGGAGCTTGGACGTTCTCGTGACCGCCGGCGGGGAGACGTCGCCCGTCGTCGCGGCGGATGCCTTCACCTATCTCAGCTCAGGCACGCCCGCCGCGCCTTCACCGCCGGTAATGACGTCGCTCTCGCCCACCTCTGGACCCATGACCGGCGGCACCGTCGTGACCATCGTCGGAGCGAACTTCACCGGTGCTACGGCGGTCGATTTCGGCACCGCGCCGGGCTCGGATATCGCGGTCAATACCGCAGGCACTTCGCTCAGTGTGAAGACCCCTGCGGCCGGCTACGCCCAGACCGTTGCCGTCACCGTCGTCACGCCGGTCGGCCACAGCGCGGCGAGCGCGGCAGGACAGTTCGCCTACGTCGAGGTCGCGTCGTCCTATCACGCGCTCGCGCCGGTGAGGCTGCTCGACACGCGGAAGTCCGATGGTGGCGGGCCGCTCGGGCCGCAGAGCACCCGGACATTGAAGGTGTCCGGCGTGGCAGGCGTCCCGACCACGGCGAACGCTGTCGAGCTGAACCTGACCGTGACTGACACGACGGCTGCCACCTACGCCACCGTGTTCCCCACCGGGCAATCCCTCCCGAACGCAGCGAGCTTGACGGCTGCGAAAGGACAGACGGTCGGACACCTCGTCGAGGTGCCTATCGGCGCCAACGATGAAATCTCCATATTCAACGACGCCGGATCGAGTCACGTCGTGGTCGACCTCGAGGGTTACTACACGCCGGGCACCGGTGCTGCCGGTCGCCTCGTGCCTCTCACCCCGACTCAGGTACTCAACACCGCAGCCAAGGGCGGCGGTGGCCCGCTCGGAGCTGGCGTCTCACGCGCTCTAAAGGTAACTGGGGTCGGCGGAGTGCCGAAGACCGGTGTCGCCGCGGTGGAGTTCGACCTCACCTCGGCGAACACGACAGCCGCCTCGTGGGCCGCCGTCTACCCGGCCGGTATCACCCGCCCGCTCTCGAGCAACATCGACTGGCAGCCGGGGCAGTCCGCCAGCAACCTCGTCGTGGCGCCCGTCGGCAAGGGCGGCGAGGTGGAGCTCTTCAACCATGTCGGCAAGACCAACCTCGTCGTCGTCATCACCGGTTACATCACCTCGGCTAGCGCCACCACTGGGAGCGTCGACACGCCGATGACCGAGAGCGTCGTGCTCAACACGGCGGGCTCGGGCGGCGGCGGCCCGATCGGGGCTGGAAAGGTCCGGTCCCTCAAGCTGGCGGGCCTCTACGGCATTCCAGCGAACGCGACAGACGTCGTGGTTGACATCACCGCGAGCAACACCACCTCCACCTCGTACCTGACCGCTTATGCCGCTGGCGGGACGAGACCCGCAATAGGTGAGCTCAACTGGCTGAAAGGCAACACGGTGTCGAACCTCGTGGTGATCCCGATTGGCACGGGCGGTGCGATCGACCTCTACAACCACCTCGGAGAGACGAATGTCATTGTCAGCATCGAAGGCTTCTACACCTCATGAGACGTAGGGCACAGCTAAAGCGCCTTCTTTGCGCAGGGATGATCACAGCCGGCATCGCCGGCATAGGTGCGACGGCGTTCGCCCAAGTGGCCTCAGCAGGCACCGCCCAAGCCTCCAACTTCAACATCTCGGTGATGTCACCGGGCGAAGACGGCGGCACTCTCAACGGCTATCAGGAGTGCAATGGGACCGCGGGAAACGAGAACCAGGGCTACTGGGCCTTCCCGTCGAAGGACAGCCCAATCGACAACGGCGTGCAGTCGGACATCGGCAACGACCAAGGGATGCTGAAGCTGACGTTCAATCTGCCGAGCTCGGTCAACAGCGGCACGGTCGACGTCACGGCCCCCAATCCCCCGCGCCCGACCGGCATCCCCGACAGTGCTCCGTGGGGGACGGTGTTTCCCCAAGGGTCCGCCATCAACCCGGGTGCTCCCGGCCTCTACGGCTGCAACATGAGCGCGAGCACCGTGCCGGCGGGGTCGCAGTTCGTCACCTACTACTACGCCGTCTCGATCCAGAGCGGCTCGGAGACCTATGTCAACCTCCCGGGCGGTGTGAACCAGAGCCCTACCGCCCTCAACCAGGTCGGGATTCCGTTCAACTTCCCCTCCGGTGCATCGTCGTCGACCGTGACGGTGTACATCGCCAACGTCGTGAACCCGACCGAGGGCACCTACAGCGGCGTCAACTACACAGTCGGCGTCGAAGGCAGCACCTCGCTACCGGCTCCCGCACAGGGACCGGTGACCTACGTCAACACGTCGCCGGACCCGACGACGTCGCAGTTGACCTCCTCGCTCACGAGCGACAACCCAACGCTGACGGCGACGAACATCCCCTCCGATGGAGCCGTGCTTACCGCCACCATCTACGACGCGTTCTACAACCCTGTGGCGGGAGAGGCCATCTACATAGGGGTCGTGCCTGGTGGCCCGGGCGGCGCTGAGACCGCCCCGATCGGCAGCGCCCCATCGGGTAGTGGCAACTCGGGGAACGGTGAGCCGACGACCGGGTCCAACGGACAGGCGCAGTACTACGCCTACGGAACGACTGCGACGCCACCGGGTGATCCGGACCTGTTCTTCGCGGAGGACACCACTTCGGGCATCTTCGTGGACGAACCGCCCCCGGCTGCGGCCGGGACCCTCGCAACAGTGGCGATTCCAATAGTGGCAGCCGACCCGAACCCACCGTCAGAGCCCGGCTCTGAGTCGTCGGTGACGGTGACCGGGGGCAACTACGTGAGCGCACAGGAGACCCAGGTGACAGCGGACGGCACCTCGGCCGCTACCGTCACCATCAAGCTGAGGGACCAGTTCGGCAACGCCGACGCCGATCAGGCGATCGTGCTCCAACCAACGGAGCCAGCCCAGCCTGCTCCGTCGGAGAACTTCAAGAAGGTCGTGATCACGCCGGATGATCCGCCCACGCCCGACTCCGCTTGTAGCCAGGGGCCGTCCTCCCAGATACCAGGAGTCAGTTGCACCGATGGCTCTGGCACGACGCAGTTCACGATCACCGACACGATCGCGCAGTCTGCCTCTTTCGAGATCACCGACCTCACAGACGGTTACGTACTGCCCAACGAGTACTTCCCGGCGGACTCGCCGAACGTACCGATAGTCGACTTCCTCCCCGGTCTGACCTCGTCGTCGAACAGCACCGTGAGTGTCGACGGAGCCGAATCGGCGGACGTACTGGCCAACGGCTCCGCCGCAGCAACGATCAATGTGACGCTCGTCGACGCCGAGGGCAATGCTGAAATCGGCAAGGTCGTCAGCGTCGCCGGGAACTCGGGTACGAGCTCGACGATCACCGCGGTGTCTCCGCCCTCGAGCGAGACGACCGAGCTGAACCTCGAGGGCTGCCCGATCCCGGCAGCTGGAACTACCGATTGCAACGGGAACGCGTACTTCTCGGTGAGCGACTCCAACGTCGAGACGGTCACATACACCGCGACCGACGAGACTGACGGACTGAGCCTCACCAACTCGAGCCAGCAACCGGTGGTCTCGTTCATCACTGGCTCGGTGTCCGCCACGAACTCGACGGTGTCGGCGAGTCCGCCGACCATCGTTGGAGACGGGCAGGGCGTGACGACCGTGACGGTGACGGCGGTCGACGGGGGGAACCACGCACTCGACGGCGAGACTGTCTCGCTGAACACTTCCAGCTGGCCCTCCATCACAGTCGTCCCGCCGTCCGCCACGACGAACGCGAGTGGCGTTGCCACCTTCCAGGTGCGCTCCTCCTCACCGCTCGGCTCGATCAGCGTTCCTGTCACGATCGGCTCGACGCTTCTCTCGAGCACTGCCAACATCACGTTCACCAACGCGCCGGACCCGGCGAACACGACGGTGACGGCCACCTCGACGAGCCCGGAAGCCACCGGGTCGCCCGATGAAACGATCATCGTGACTGTCGAAGACTCGAACCTCACAGGGATCGCCGGGCTGTCGGTCGAGCTCCTCGCGGGCTCGACCCCGACGGGCGCACCGACTACGACCGATGGCACTGGTGTTGCGACCTTCGATGTCGGCGCGCCGCTGCCGGGGCCAGTGACCTACACCGCAGTCGACCTGTCCGACAACGACCGCACGCTCGGAACGGTCATCGTCACATACGTCCCGGTGCCAGACGAGGCGCACGAGTCGACCGTCGCGGCTGCTCCCGCGGCTACCTACACCTTCGTCAGTGGCCAGCCGTTGTCCAGCCAGTCGTCGACGGTAACCGTCACGTTGAAGGATTCGACAGGCACACCCATCTCGGGCAACACGGTCGATTTGGCCGCCTCTTCGGTCAGTGCAGTCGTCACGCCAGTCGCGGGTGGGGTGAGCAACGCCGAGGGCGTGGCGACCTTCACGGTCACCGATCCTGATCCTGAGCCGGTGACGTTCACCGCCACCGATGCCACGACTAGCAAACAGCTCGTCGAGACGGTGCAGGTCTCGTTCGTATTGCGGCCGAACGAGGACACGACGTCCACAATCAGCGCATCGCCGACGGCGGTGGAGGCGAACGGCACGAAGACCTCGGTCATCACCGTGACTTTGAAGAACAACGGCGTGTTGCTGAGCGGCAACACCGTCAGCCTCTCGCAGGGATCGGGCGACTCCGTCATTACCACGGACGACCCCGTCAGCGATTCCTCCGGACAGGTCGAGTTCACGGTGACAGATCTCACCGCGCAGTCGGTCGCCTACCAGGCAACCGACCTCACGACNNTTGCAGCCGTCGGTGACGGCTATCTCGCCGGCGAGTGGACCGGGGACAGGCGGGACCGAGGTGACGGTGACCGGACTGAACTTCACCGGCGCCACGGCCGTTCAGTTCGGCAGCGAGCTCGCGCCCACCTTCACGATCAGCAACACCGGGACAGAGATAGTCGCAGTGTCGCCGATCCCTGTGGCAGCGGGCAGCGTCAACGTGACGGTGACTGGGCCGGGCGGCAGTTCGAACGCCGTCGCCGCCGATGTGTACACCTATACCTCAGCGCCGCCCCTGGTCGTTTCCGCGATCACGCCGAGCTCCGGTCCGGTCGCAGGTGGAACGCGTGTGACGCTCAGCGGGACGGGTCTCGCAGGGACCCTCTCGGTGCGCTTTGGTTCCCTGCTCGCTACGTCGTTCAAGGTGAACCCCGGCGGAACGAGCGTGACGGCTGTTGCTCCGAAGGTGGCCGGCGCTGACAGGGTCGACGTCGCCGTCAAGGCCGGCGCAGGCACCTCGCCAGCCAGTCCCATGGACGTTTACGCCTTCGTTGGCACGACGCCTCGACTCCCGGCGATCAAGTCCCTCAGTCCGGCGTCGGGACCTGTCGCCGGCGGCTCGCGTGTGACGATCACCGGCTCGAATCTCACGCATGCGACGAAGGTGGAGTTCGGCGGGATCGCCGGGTCGAAGCTCAAGGTCGATTCGTCGGGCACCTCGCTCACAGTGCGGACTCCGGCGGCAAAGCGAGCCGGGACGGTACGCGTGACGGTGATCACGTCGGTTGGCAAGAGCGCCAAAGTGACGGCCGACCGGTTCAGTTACGTTGCGCCGGCTTCCCGCTATCAAAAGCTCACCAAACCGGTCCGGGTGCTCGACACATCGGCTGCTGGCGGCGGTGGACCACTCGGTGCCGGTGCGACCAGGAGGGTCACGATCAACAAGGCGGCGGGCGTTCCGGCCGATGCGACCGCTCTACTCCTGCGCGTCACTGTCACCGCTCGCGCCGCCGCCACCTCCCTCACGCTCTATCCGGCTGGCCAGTCTCGACCCGCCGCGAGCAGTCTCAGCGTCAAGGCGCACGGGTCGGTCACCCGCGTGGTCGAGGTGGCACTCGGTAAAGGCGGCGTCATCTCCCTCTACAACAAAGCGGGCTTGACCGAGGTCGAGCTCACGCTCGTGGGCTACTACGCCCCGGCGAGCGACCTCGTGGCGGACCTGAAGGGTCACCTCTACCGATGAGACTCTCGACACTGCAAGGCAATTGCGAAGGAGCATCCCGGTCATGACGCGTTCCGCACAGCACAGGCGGCGAGGTACGACACAAGGCCACGAGAACCGAACGGGCGGCTTCCGGTCCCAGCGGGGCGGCGTGGTGATGCCGGTCGCGGTCGGACTGCTCGTTTGCGCCTGTATGGCGAGCGCCGTGCTCGTGGGCACTGCCGGGCCTTCGCAAGGGAGCCTCGGGTCGGTCGAAGTCGCCAACCTCACCTCGGCTGACGCCACGTCTTCGACGACCACTACGACTGCGGCCAGCGGCGGCAGCTCGACAACCACGACCACCACGGCTCCGGACAACCCGACCGTGCCGGCTCCCGCCGGCTTCGCCAATCAGCTTGTCAGTCTCTACGGTGAGATCTACACCGCTGCGACGGTCGTGCCGGCGGGGAGCCAGAGCTCGCAGATGATGAGTCCGAGCGACTTTGAGCAACAAGTCGATGGGCTGTCCGCGTCGGATCTCTCCGACATCTACACCGGCACCTCGAGCATCCCGAACTTCGATCAGATGTCGACGACCTTCCAGCAAGCTGACACCGACGGCGCTCAGATCGTCCGAGACATGCACCTGAGCGGTGCCGCCGCGAAGAAGGCGAGCTCGGCCATCGCCGCGCAGGTCGGGCAAAAGGCCGCCGGCTCCTCTGCCACCAGGCCAAAGGGGCAAGTCTCCACGAGTGGGCTCGGCGCGCTGCTCACTGAGCCAGGGGATTTGACCAACTACCAGCCGACCAGCCAGATCGTGTTGTTCCCCGCTGCCTCGTGCCCGAGTGGCGCCCCGGGCATCGACTACGGGGAGACGTCCATCTTCTCGCTGCAGGTGGCGGCTGACGTCATCGCAGAGGTCGTCGCGGTCATCCCGGACGGTTTGACGACGGCGTTCGGGAACGTGACCATTCCGAACATCGCCCGCATCATCGTCGCGGCGATCCAGCTCGGCGTTGTTATCACCCACGACACCTTCGTTTACCTGCAAGCAGTCATGAACGACTGCGCCAGCACCTACCTTGCGGCCCTCGCCGGTAATACCGACAGCACGGCGTACAACACCTTCCAGGAGCTGACCGACGTCGCCGGGACTGCCAACGAGATCGACAAGAACGTTGCCAGCCTCATCAATCAGGACACGAGCGAGTTCGACCAGCAGCTCACCCTCGACATCGAGCAGGCGCTCTCCGCGCCGGCTGGCACGGTACCGATGGCGGCGATGGAGCTGCCACAAAGCGCAGGTGGCTACCTCGACTCCTCTCCGGTCGGAGTGAACGAGGTCGTGACAGGGGCGATATCTGCCATGGAGAGCGCCGGACAGTCGTTGAACCCGCTTGCGAAGCGCGACGAGTCGCTCGCGGAGCAGGCCTTCTCGTCGAATGAGTTCAAGTTGGCCTTCGACTACTACGCGCTCGCTTACCAGGCTGCCGCCGGTTGACCGGATTACCCGGCCAATCCCCACGCAGGAGGTGGCGGCGGTAGGATTCCTGCTCGATGGGGGCGGGTTTGCGAGTCCAGACCGTCCGCTACGGAGACGATGCGCCTGACCTCGTGCGCATGGTGCGGTCTCTGACAGCAGCTGCCCGGTTCATTCGCGAGCGGGATCCCGTTGCCCAAGTGACCGCAGCCATCGGCGATTGCGGAGGTCCGAAAGGCGCGGACGCGACAGTCTCTGAGGCGAGCCTCGACGAGCTTCGCGAGCTGCTCGGCGCGGCCGGCATCTCGCTCGACTACGTCGCCTTCGGGACTAACACCGGCCATGGCACTGGCCAGAACAGGCTGGCAGCCCGGGCCGAAGCGGCTGATGCGGGCATCGTCGTACTGGTCAACCCCGACACATATCTCGTGCCGAGCTGTCTCGCGACGTTGGTCGCCGCGCTCGACGACGAGACGGTGGGGATCGCCGAAGCTCGTCAGATCCCGCTCGAGCACCCGAAACCCTTCGACCTCGTCACCGGCGACACGCCGTGGGCGAGCGGTTGCACCATGGCCCTGCGTGCGTCGGTCTTCGAGGCGCTGGGCGGGTTCGAGACTGCCTTCTTCTTGCACGGCGACGATGTGGACCTGTCCTGGCGGGTACGGATGAGCGGCCTGCGGGTCCTCCACGTGCCGAGCGCGGCCGTCTTCCACGACAAGCGGCTCACGGCGACAGGCTTCCCTGAGCCGACACCCGAGGAGGAGTACCACGCCATATTGGCGCGCCTGTTGCTCGCGCACAGGGCCGAACGCCCTGACGTCATTCAACGGTGGATGGTCTGGGCGGGCGATAGCGGGTCGGCTCTGCAGCGCGAGGCTGTTGCGGCGTTCCGCCACAAAGAGGCCGCGGGATCTCTTCCCCAGTGCTACCGCGAGGCGATGGGAGTATCGTCCCGACAAGTCGCCGAGGTCGCTTGCTTCCATGGAGGCGAATATGCCGACCACCGATTCTGAGCCAGGTGACCGAGCGCCTGTGCAGGCAGCGCCCGAGGAGGGAGCGGGGCGTGAGTCGGGGGAGAGGTACCGTTTCGCCTTCTCCTGGGAGGGCCCCTACGGCCATGCGGTGCACTTGGTCGAAGACCATGCCCCGTCAGGCCTTGTCCTCGATCTCGGCTGTGGCTACGCAGCAATCGCCGAGGCGCTGACCGAGGCAGGTCGGGTGTACGTCGGCAGCGACCGTGACGCCGAGGCAGTGAAGGACCTTGTCTCGCGCGGTTTCGAGGGCCACGTGGTGGACTTGGCGACGAGCGACGGGCTGGCCGAACGCCTCGTTGACCTGCTCTCGGGTCGCCCACTCGGAGCGGTGCTCCTCCTCGACATCCTCGAGCACCTCCCAGAGCCCACCGATGTCCTCGCCGAGTTGAGCGAGCTGTTCAGGAGCGTCCGGGAGGACGGGACTACCGCTCCCGTCCTCGTCACGAGCATCCCCAACGTGGCTCACTTCGACCTTGCCGCGAAGCTGCTCGGAGGTAGGTGGGACGTCACTCCGACGGGTCTGCTCGACCGCACGCACCTGCAGCTGTACACCGAGAGCCGCGTCGATGCCGAGCTGGGTCGCTTCGGCTGGCATGAGTGTGGCCGTTCCGACGTCGTCCTCGAACGGTCGGATCAGTGGTTCCCGATCGATCACCCCTTCCTCGTCGAGGGTGGAACCGTCCACGACCATCTCTGGGCATTGCGGTCGGCTGCTGATCGCCAGATGGTGGTCAACCAATTCGTCCGCGCGTACCGTTTCGTCCCGACGACGTCCCTGCAGGCTTCGTCCCCCGACGGGCCCGGCGACGAGCTCGAGGGGGCGCCCTTTCTAACGGTGCTCACCCGGACTCAAGGGACTCGGCTGTCGATGCTGGCCGAGTCGCTCACCTGCCTCGCTGCCCAGACGACGGCGGACCTCGAGGTCATCGTCCTCGTGCACAGCGACCGCGTCGACGTGGTCGAGTCGTGCCGTGCGGTAGTGGCGAGTTTCGAGGGGTGCTTCGCCGCCCGGGTCCGCGTCGAGCAGGTCCGGGGCGGCAGCCGTGCGGCGCCGCTCAACGCCGGCCTCGCGCTCGCACGAGGCCGGTACATAGCGTTCCTCGACGACGACGACCTTGTGACCGCCGACTGGGCCGAGCGCTTCGCCGAGGCGACCGCAAGGGCTCCCGGCAAGCTCGTGCGCTCTGTCTGCCACGCGCGCCACGTCCGCCAGGCAGCGGCGAGCGAAGCGGCGATGGGCACGACTCCGGTGACGTTGACGAGGCCGGTTGGGGAGTTCGGACAGCGCTTCGACGCGGTACTCCACTTGGCGGTCAACCTCACCCCAATCCTGAGTTTTGCTCTTCCGCGAGCGCTCGTCACCGAGCTCGGCCTTTCCTTCGACGACCAGCTCGCGGTGTGCGAGGACTGGGACATGCTGCTGCGGACTGCTCTCTTGGTCGGAGTGGAGGACACCGGGCAGATCACGTCCATCTACCAACGATGGGACGATGAGGGAACGACTACGACAGAGGCCGGGTCCGAGGTTTGGTCGGCTGCACATGCCCAGATGCTCTCGGCACTCGACGCAGCGCCTCTTCTGCTCCCACCTGGCAGTGCTTCAACGGTTGCCCATCTCGTCGGTGACCCGGGTGTCGCCGTGCTGCGGGACGCAGAGAGCGCTGACCGGGGGCGCCGTCGCGTCGACGCGGAGCAGCTCCGGCTGCGGTTCGCGGAGCTAGAGGAGCGCCTCGCCGAGGCCGAGCTCGCGCGGGACGAGATGCTGCACTCTGAGTTCTGGCGGATGACGGCCCCGTTGCGCGCGCTCGTGACGCGGCTGCGCCGCCGGCGGGCGAAAGGCGTGTAGCTGCTAAGTCTCGTGGAGCGCGCCGTCGCGTACCGCACCCTCGAGCACGAGACGGGCGAAGTCCCAGATCTGCGTCGAGCCGTCGGCGATGCGTGAGTTGACAGCAAAGACGCGGTCGGCAGTGATCCCGTGCTCCGACCAGGTCTTCCCGTCGACGGCCCTGTTCATCAGCAGTGGCAGGAGGCGATCGATCGCAGCGGCCATCTTGGCGGCATCGGTCTCGCCGGCCTCGAACTCGTCCCACAGCGCCCGGAACTGGTCTGCCTGATCGAGCGGGAGCAGCCCGAAGATTCGTCCCGCGGCGGCCGTTTCCCGTTCGGCCTTGTCGGCGTGCCCGGCGGTGTCGTAGACGAAGGTATCGCCCGCGTCGATCTCGACTATGTCGTGGACGGCCAGCATGCAGGCGAGGCGCATCGGGTCGACCGTCCCGTTTGCGTGCTCGGCCAGGATCAGAGCGGCGAGCATGGCGTGCCACATGTGCTCGGCGTCGTTCTCCAGTCGCGAGCCATCGGTGACGTACGTCCGGCGGGCGATCGACTTCGCCTTGTCGATCTCCAGCAAGAAACCCACCTGTCTCCTCAACCGCCCCACCTGCCCAAGTACGCCCTCCTCGTCATCGGCTACGCCCAGCTCCTCGAAGGCCTCATCCACCCAATCCATGCCGCTCGTCTCTCCCATGTCGCAATCATGGCCCTGCAGCGGGCCAAGTAGCGTGCAACCCATGCCAGGCGAGATCTACTTCGTCCCGACCGACTCCGACGGGACCCAGCACCACAACGACGAGCTCACTACGTGGCCGCTACCCACGAAGTCCGCAGGCACGTGGCAACCGGGCGAGGTCATTGAGTCCGCCACCGGCTGGTCGATCGTCCTTTTGCAGCTCGACGGGCTCCTCGACGATCTCGGGGAGCGCATCTTTGTTGCCGAGAAGATGCCTGCCATAGGCGGCCACGACCGAGGCAGGCTCATCTCGGAGACGGACTGGACTCTCAGGTCGGGCGCCCGGTTCGCACTCGACTGCGTCGAGCGCGTCGTTCCCGACCCCGGCGGCCTCACGTTGCCGAGCGGAGCGTCGGTCGGCGACATCCTGAAAGCCGCCCGCGACTACCTGGACGAGGACCAGCAGGCTGCCGTGGGACTGCTGCAACGCATGTCACGCATCGCGGCCACCCGCAGGCTGCGCCACCTCGGCGACGAGGTTGGTGATCTCGCGCTCGCACTGACCGCCGAGGACGACGCTAAGGACCTCGATGCCCTCGACGACCCCGCCTGGACTGCGGTCGCGGCGCTCCGCGACGCCGTGCTGTCGGTCGTGGAGGCCATTCGCCACGATGCCTTCCCGAAGCTCTTCGAGGACGAGAACCGGCGATACGAGGCCGACATCGATGGTGGCATATCTCCACAGGTGGTGTCGACGCCCTGGGGGAGCTTCAGTACTGGGGGGCCGAGTGGTGTCGTCCCGGCATGGGTGGCCGTCGGGGATGCGGCAGAGCGTGCACGTCAGGCGATGACCGATACGAACGGGCCTGAGGTGGGGGCGCGATACAGGGAGTGGCAACTCGAGCGTCTGGCCGAGGCTCTTGGCCTATCGAACCCGTCGAGTGACGAACCGGCAGCCGTATGATCGGTATGAGCCGCCCTGCAATCGACAGGTAGCCTGTCTCCATGTCTCGGGACTCGCTCGAAGATCTCGCGCGGCGCGCCGTCGCGGCGTCGAGGGTACTTGCGATCGCGAGGACTGCCGCGAAGGACGCGGCTCTTCTCCACTCCGCCGACCTTCTCTTGATGAACGCGGGCGAGATCGTCGAAGCGAACTCCACCGACGTCGCGGCGGCAGAATCGGCGGGCACTGCGCCAAGCGTCATTGACCGACTGCGTCTCGACGGCGCTCGGATCCAGCAGATGGCCGACGGGCTTCGCGCCGTCGCCGCGCTGGCGGACCCGGTCGGGCAGGTCGTTGAGGGCCACGTACGACCGAACGGTCTCGTCGTCGAGCGCGTGCGGGTGCCGCTCGGGGTGGTCGGAGTGATCTACGAGAACCGGCCGAACGTCACCTCGGACGCGGCCGGCTTGTGCCTGAAGGCGGGGAACGTGGCGTTCTTGCGGGGCTCGTCGGCGGCACTCCAGTCGAATCTCGCCATCTCAGCGGTGCTCCGGCAGGCGCTCGGCAAAGCGGGCTTGCCCGAAGACGGAGTTCTCCTCGTCGGCGACACCTCCCACGAGACCGCCCGGCAGTTCGTACAGCTGCGAGGCGTCATCGACTGCTTGATCCCCCGCGGCGGAGCCGCCCTTGTCGCGATGATCCGTGAGCACGCGACTGTGCCTTACGTAATCGACGGTGACGGCAACTGCCACGTCTACGTGGACCGGTCCGCCGATCTCGATATGGCGCGCCGCATCGTCGTGAATGCGAAGACGTCTCGGCCGAGCGTATGCAACGCGGCGGAATCGCTCGTCGTCCACGCCGAGATTGCCGATCGGTTCCTCCCCGTCGTTTCGTCAGACCTCGTCGAGCACGGCGTCGAGCTCGTCGGTGACGAGCGCTCGCGGGCGATCCTGCCGGCCATCGCGGCCGCGACAGAAGAGGACTTCGGAACCGAGTACCTCGCGCTCAAGATGTCGGTGGCCGTGGTCGATGACCTTGACGCGGCTATCGATCACGTCGTCCGCTATTCGTCCGGCCATTCCGAGGCGATCGTCACCTCCGATCTCGGTGCGGCCAGGCGTTTCGTGCGCGAGGTGGACGCGGCCGCCGTGGTGGTGAACGCTTCGACCCGTTTCGTCGATGGTGGCGAGCTCGGGCTCGGTGCGGAGGTGGGGATCTCGACGCAGAAGCTTCATGCGCGAGGTCCGATGGGTCTGACCGAGCTCACCTCGGTCAAGTACGTCGTCTACGGGGAAGGGCAGATCAGGACGTGAGTGTGACAGGGGATTTGTTGGGGCAGAACCCACGTTTCGAGTCGGTTCCCGAGGTTCGGGAGCTGCTTAACAGCGTCGGCTATCTAGCCGACGACGGGCTGTCGGGAGTCGTGTACCTCGCCGACCGGCTCGCGAAGCCGGTCCTCGTCGAGGGCCCGGCAGGCACGGGCAAGACGGAGCTCGCGAAGGCGGTCGCTTCCATGACCGGCGCTCGGCTGATCCGCTTGCAGTGCTACGAGGGTATCGACGAGGCGAAGGCGCTGTACGAGTGGAACTACAAAAAACAGCTGCTGCGAATCCAGGTCGAAAAAGGTTCGGCTGCATGGGAGCAGCTCGAGGAGAACATCTTCTCCGAGGAGTTCTTGCTCACACGGCCCCTGCTCGAAGCGATCCGGTCGCCGGAGCCCGTCGTGCTCCTGATCGACGAGGTCGACCGTGTGGAGATCGAGACGGAGGCCCTGCTGCTCGAGATCCTCTCCGATTACCAGGTCTCCATCCCCGAACTCGGCACCATCGAGGCGACCCAGATCCCGATGGTGTTCCTTACCTCGAACAACACCCGCGAGCTCTCGGAGGCTTTGAAGAGGCGGTGCCTGTTCCTCCACCTCGACTACCCGACGGTGGAGCGTGAGCGCGCGATCGTCCTTGCGAAGGTGCCTGACATCTCCGAGCAGCTGGCGGACCAGGTCGCCCGCATCGTCCGGTCGCTGCGCTCCCTCGACCTCAAGAAACACCCCTCGATCTCCGAGACCCTCGACTGGGCGCGGACACTCGTGATCCTTGGCATCGAGTCAGTCGACGAGGAGACGGCGCGATCGACGCTGCATCTGTTGCTCAAGTACCGCTCGGACATCGAAGCGGCCGCGAAGGAGCTGTCCGCCGCGACCGCTGCCTCGACGGCGCCCGCGCCTTGACTGACAGCCTGGTTGGATCGTGCTCGACGTCCTAACCGGTTTTGTCGGCGAGCTCCGGCGCTCGGGGCTTCCCGTCTCGGTAACCGAAGCCGCCGACGCGGCCGACGCGATCCGGCACCTGCCGCTCGAGGACCGCCAGGCGATCAAGTACGCCCTCGGGGCGACACTCGTGAAGTCCTCCGCCCACTGGCGGGCCTTCGACACGGCGTTCGAGGTGTACTTCTCGATGCGCGGACCTCAGTACGCCGTGTCCGACGACGCGCTGTCAGGCCAGACGGACGAGGACGCAGCAGCGGGATCCGGGCGCGGCCAGGGCCGCGGCGAGGGGGAGTCGGGCGCCGGTGGGCTCGAGATGGTGAGCCCGGAAGAGATCGCCGCGATGCTCTACAAGGCGTTGCGCGATGGCGACCAGGCGATGCTTGGTGCGGTCGCACGCCTGGCTGTCGGGCGGTACGCGGGTATGGAACCGGGTCGCCCGGTCGGCGGTACCTATTACCTCTATCGAACGCTGCGCAATCTCGATCTCGACGGTGTGCTCGCAAAGCTGATCGGCGAGGCTCGGGCTTCGGTCGAGTCCGGCGCAGGTGCTGACGCCGGCGATGAGGCGCCCGTTCCCGGGCCGATCCTGCGCGGCCGGGAGCTCGGGCATCTGACACCGCTCGAGGAGCGCCTCCTCGAGGACGAGTACAAGGCGCGCATCGACGAGCTGCGCCGGGAGATCGAGGCGGAGATCCGGCGCCGCCTGGTCGCCGACCGCGGCGCCGAGGCGCTCGCGAAGTCGCTGCGCAAGCCGCTTCCCGAGGACGTGGACTTCATGCACGCGACCCGCGAGGAGCTACTAGTGATGCGCAAGGCCATCCAGCCTTTGACGCGCAAGCTGCAAGCCCGCCTCGCGCGAAAGCGCCGCCACTTGAGGCGAGGCGCCCTCGACTTCCGAGCGACCATGCGCCACTCGCTCTCCTACGGCGGCGTGCCCGCAGAGCCTCGCTTCCGCCATCCTCGTCCTACCAAACCCGAGATCTTCGTCATCGCTGACATCTCGGGCTCGGTTGCCGCCTTCGCACGGTTCACCCTTCACCTCGTGCACGCCATCGCCTCCCAGTTCTCCCAGGTCCGGAGCTTTGTTTTCATCGACGGGATCGACGAGGTGAGCCAGATCTTCGAGCGTTCGGAGACGGTCACCGAGGCAGTGCACCGGGTGAACCAGGAGGCCGATGTGGTCTGGGTGGACGGCCACTCCGACTACGGCCACGCTCTCAACGTCTTCTACCAGCGCTGGGGTCGCGAGGTTGGGCCGAAGACGAGCATCATCCTTCTCGGCGACGCGCGGTCTAACTATCACTCGCCCGAGGCGTGGGTCGTGAAGGAACTTCGCCACCGCGCTCGTCACGTTTACTGGCTCAACCCCGAGCCGCGCTCGTACTGGGGGAGTGGAGACTCGATCATCGAGCACTACGCGCAGTTCTGCGACGGCGTCTACGAGTGCCGTAATCTCCGCCAGCTCGAGGCTTTCGTCGAGCACCTCGTCTGATCGTGGGCCGAGCCGGCGCCTAGTGTCCATCCCGGGCATCCCGGGCATCGAGGACGGCCCGCACCATTTCGCCAACCGGCGGATCCGTCGCCGTGTCGAACTCGACGTCGACGTCAGCGGGCGACACCTTCGACGATCACCGATCGACGAGACCGCAGCTCCGCTTCGGCGAAGGACCGGAGGATCTGCCAACCGAGACGTCGGTAGTCGTCCCGGCTGAGCTCACGTACCGAGGCGGCGAGAGTGTCGAACCCCGTCAATGCGGCCATGCCCCAGTCCCAGCCCATGACGGGCGCTCCGAGCTCGCTCGCGAGCTCATTGGCAAGGGTGCTCTTGCCCGACCCGGGCGGCCCGGTGACAAGGACGAAGGCATGTACGGCGGAGCCACCGGTCACGGTCGGCACGCATCGCACGTCACGTAGTCTTCGATCATGGAGGAACCGGCTGCGCCAGCTCGCTCGATTGCGCCAGGGACCCGGCTCGTCATCATCCGGCACGGCGAGGCCGTCAGCAACGCTGAGGACACTCTCGGCGGCCACGAGACCTGCCGCGGCCTGACCGAGCACGGTCGCCGCCAGGTCGAGGCGCTGGCCGACAGACTGCGACGCACCCGCGAGCTCGAGGGTGCTGCGGCGCTCTACACGAGCATCCTGGCGAGGGCGATCGACACCGCCGAGATCCTGGCTCCGGCGCTCGGCGATCTCCCGATCGAGAAGACGTGCTCATTGTGCGAGCGTCATGTCGGCGAGGCGGACGGTATGACCTGGACCGCTTACGAGGCGAAATACGGTCGCGAGATCCCCGGCGTCGACGACCATCGGGAGCTGTCGCCTGGCGGCGAGTCCTGGGCCGGGTTCCTCGACCGGGCGGAGGACGCGATGTACTCGGTAATGGAGCGTCATCCCGGCCAGCTTGTCGTAATCGCGGGGCACGGCGGTTTGATCGGCACGTCCGTCATCCGATTCCTTGGGATCGCGAGCAACGGCGCCGGATTCCGAGGGTTTGCGGACAACTCGTCGATCACCGAGTGGGAGTGGACCGGCAAGCGCTGGTGGTTCGTTCGCTACAACGACGCCGGGCACCTCGACGCCGAAGAGTGGGGGACCGAGCGCGGCTTGCGCCTGCCGCCTCCGGGCTGGGTCTCGGCGGAGACGCAGACGCCGGCGCCGTTCACGCTGTGAGAGTTCTCACCTTTCACCATCTGCGAACGGGTCAGCAGGCGTAGTCCGGGTCGAAGGGGTAGTCGTTGCTTCCCGGAGTCTCCTGCAGCAGCGAGGGCGTGCCGCCCGCGAAGTTGTAATGACCCTCGCACCACGGATCGAGCGCTGTGGTGCCGACGTATCCGTCGCTCGCAGGGAACGGCGGTGACGTCCAAATCGCACCGGCGATCCAGAGTGACACCGGGCTACCGGGCGGGACGTAGTGGCCGGTGATGGCGTTCCATTGCAGTGAGGTCGAGTAGATGCCCGCTGTCACCTTGTCGGCATGGAGGGCGTCGAGAGCGCCTTGGATGGTCAGGTCGTTGAGGGACTGATCGCACGACCACCATTCACCGTTGCCAGCCTCGTTCCACTCGCCGGGGGCGCATGCGTCGTTCTCGATATCGAGCCACCACCTCTGCGCTGAAGCACCCTCGGAGGTGGCGTACGTGACGGCATCGAGCGCCGAGTTGTAGCCGTAGTTGTAAGCGAGGCACGTCGGCTTGTCTTTGGCACTGACCGATGCGCACTTGCCTGCCGGCCCTGTTAGGTCAATGGTCGACGCCGAAGCAGGAGAGTTCAAGAACAGGTAGAGCTGATAGGCGGGAGGCGTGGAGCTCCCGGCGACAGTGGCCTTGTCCGCCCAGCGCACCTCGGTGCCGAGGCAGCTGTTGTAGTCGCCCACCGCCCAACCATCCACGCCGACGACTGCGATCGAGTACGCCTTCGTCCCGCTCGGGTAGTCGGGTGGTCCCGGCATTACACCGGTCGCCTTCGACCCCGCCTTTTGGCATTGCGGCCAGTTCACGTCGTACCCGACGCTGCCGGCGGGGTACGGGCTCGGGACCGAACTCGCAATAGGCGGCGCCGTCGCGATGCCGACGATCAGGAGGGCACCCGTGAGGCGTGCCAGACCTCCGCGGGAGGGAACCCCGCCGGGGATCACCCAGCCGCGGGCGGAGACTGCCCAATATCCGCGATTTGACGGGGCGGCCGAGATGCTCACGATGGGAGATTTCAGCGTGGGCGGTGCGATCGCCGGCTTGGCGCTGCCGAACGTGAAGACGTGGCCTTTCGAATCGGTCAGCCAGTAGCCCCGGCCGTTGGTTGTGCGTGCGATCCCGACGATGGGCTGTGCGAGCTTCTTACCTTTCAGGCTTCCGTAGACGTACGACTGGCCGAGATGGAAGACGACGCCGTCGGCGTTGACCACCCATGCTCCCCGTTGGTCGTGCAGCACTGCGAAACCGACGATTGGGACCGTGGCCTTTGAAGGGAGGAGAGAGGGAAGCTTCAGAGCGTCGCCGAAGGCGGTCACGACGCCGCTCGCGTCGCAGAGCCAGTACCCATGGCCGTCCACCGTCGGCACAATCGCGATCACGTCGTGGGCGGCGGTGTGCTTCTTGCCACCGAGCGACCCCCAGTACTTCGCGTCGCCGAACGTGAATACTCCGCCGTCTTTCCCGACGAGCCAGTATCCGAGGCCAGCCGGCGTCGTCGCCATGCCGACGATCGGGGCACTCAGGTGGATCCTCTGTGCGCCTCCGAAGTTGCCCGCATGGCCGAAGCTCGTCACCGTGCCGTTCGCCGAGACGAGGTCGTACGCAAGGGTCGCAACGCTCTGGTGGTGCTTCGACTTGGTGTGCATTCCCGAGACCTTGTGGCGGCCGGCCGCGGTGGCTGCGATCGGAAACGCACATGGCACGACAACCGCAAGCACGAGAGTAATCGAGGCAGCGACGACCGCTCGAGAGCGCATTGGTCGAGTCGTGCGTTCGAGGTTCACCGGAATCGTTCCCCTGCCGATTGGGAGCTCTCTATGGTGCGAGAGAGTCTCGTTGTCCTGCTGGCCCGATCCTCGTAGTCGGGCGGGCGTATTCTACGTGCCAGGCGGCTCAGAATCCACACCTGTCACATGAATAACATTATTCACACCGACAACGGGAGTGATTTACCGCGCTCGGAGCAACTCGGCAACGCGAAAGGCGAGGTCAATGGACTGTCTGGCGTTGAGGCGCGGGTCGCAGGCCGTTGTGTAACGCAGGGGCAACTGCTCTTCGAGAATGTCCCCGATCCCTCCGAGGCACTCCGTAACGTCGTCGCCCGTCAACTCCACGTGGACGCCGCCCGGCCATGTGCCGAGCGAGCGGTGCACAGCGAAGTAGCCCTGTATCTCCCCGAGGACGTCGTCGAAGTGACGGGTCTTTCTGCCGGACTCGCTCGCGAAGGTGTTGCCGTGCATCGGATCGCACTGCCAGACGACCGGATGGCCGGACTCGCTCACCTTGCGGATCAGGGGCGGAAGCTTGTCCCGCACCGCGTCGACGCCCATGCGAGAGATGAGAGTCAGCCGGCCGGGAGTGCGCTCGGGGTTCAGCGCTTCGCAGATCTCGACTACCTCGTCGGGCGAAGTCTTCGGTCCGATCTTGCAGCCGATCGGGTTCCCGATCCCGGTCGCGAACTCGATGTGGGCGCCCTCGATCTGGTGGGTGCGTTCGCCCACCCAGAGGAAGTGAGCCGAGCAGTCGTACCATTGGCCGGTCAGGGAGTCCTGCCGCGTCATCGCCTCCTCGTAGCCGAGCAAGAGCGCCTCGTGGCTCGTGAACAGGTCGACTTGGTGGATCGGAGAGTCCGTCGTTAGATCCACACCGCAAGCCCGCATGAAGCGGAGCGCGCGATCGATCTCCTCGGCGATCGCCTCGTAACGACGGCCCTCGGCGCTCGAGGAGAGGAACTCCTGGTTCCACGAGTGCACCTGGGACAGGTCCGCAAAACCCCCCTTCGTGAACGCACGCAGGAGGTTCAACGTCGAGGCCGACTGGTGGTAGGCCGTCAGCATCCGCGTCGGATCTGGTATCCGGCCGGCTGGGACGGGCACATCGTCGTTGATGATGTGGCCTCGGAACACGGGAAGATCCATGTCGCCGACGCGCTCGGTAGGAGACGAGCGGGGTTTGGCAAATTGACCGGCGATGCGCCCGACCTTCAGCACCGGTACGCCCGATCCGTAGGTGAGCACGACTGCCATCTGCAGGATGACCTTCAACTTGTCGCGGATGGAGTCGGCCGAGAAGTCGTCGAAGGACTCTGCGCAGTCGCCCGCCTGAAGCATGAACGCCCGTCCCGCTACGACCTCGCCGAGCGCACGGGTGAGGCGCCGGGCCTCCCCGGCAAAGACGAGAGGCGGCAGCCCGCGCACCTGTTGATAGACGCCTTCGGCCACTGCGGCGTCGGGCCATACCGGCAGCTGGGTGGCTTCGCGGTCGCGCCACGATGCGGGATGCCAGTCCCCCCGGTGTGAGGTGGTCGCCATCCGACAAGCGTAAACGACCCGATCGGGCCGCTATGACGGTGGCCATTGACGCGCGCCATGTCGGGCGCCATGACACCCGCCGCGTGGCTAACCTTCGCAGATGCGCCCGTTCAGATTCGGAATGCAGCTGTCGAAGGCCTCGAGCCTGACCGCGTGGCGCGATACTGCCCGCAAGCTCGAGGATCTCGGTTACTCGACGCTGTTCATCCCCGACCACTTCGAGGACCAGTACGGACCGCTCGTCGCGCTCACGGTCGCCGCCGAGGCGACCACGACGCTGAATGTCGGCTCGCTCGTCTTCGACAACGACTATCGCCACCCCCTCGTCCTCGCGAAGGAGTGCGCCACACTCGACCTGGCGTCGGAAGGACGGCTCGAGGTCGGCCTCGGGGCGGGCTGGATGGAATCGGACTACGACCAGTCCGGTGTCGAGTACGACTCGCCTGGCGTGCGGGTGGGCCGGCTCGAGGAGGGCATCAAGATCGTCAAGGCCCTCTGGGCGAACGACACGGTCGACTTCGAGGGTGAGCACTACCACCTGACAGGCGCCCACGGTCAGCCGAGACCCCACAGCCCCGGCGGGCCGAAGCTCCTGATCGGCGGCGGCAGCAGGCGAGTGCTCCGGATCGCAGCCGAGAACGCCCAGATCATCGGCATCAATCCTTCTCTGCGGGCCGGCTTCGTCGGCCCGCAGACGATCGCCTCTGCCTCGACAGAGCACTATGCCGAGCGCGTCGGCTGGGTGCGGGAGTTCGCCGGTGACCGCTTCGACGAGCTCGAGTTGCAGAGCCTCGTCTTCCTCGCCCAGATCGGGCGTCCCCAGGCCGAAGTGTCAGAAGAGATGTCGAAGCTGGTCGGGTTCCCGCCCGAGGACATTGCCGCGTCTCCGATCGGCCTTTTCGGCACGGAGGACGAGATCGTTGAGACGTTGGAGCGCAGGCGGGAAGAGTCGGGTTTTTCCTATTGGGTGCTGCACGAGGGGGAGATCGACAGCTTCGCTCCCGTGGTCGCCCGCCTCGCCGGATCCTGAGAGGCCTTTCTCTTGAGCGGTCCCCGGATCGGAATCCTCGGCGGGACCTTCGATCCCGTTCACGTCGGCCATCTAGTGGCTGCCGTGAACGTGCGCCACGAGCTGAAGCTCGACCGGGTGCTTTTCGTCGTGGCGAACGAGCCGTGGCAGAAGGTCGGGACGCGCCCGGTGACGCCCGCTGCCGATCGGCTGGCGCTCGTGGAGGCCGCACTTCACGGCTACGAGGGACTCGAGGCGTCGTCTATCGAGATCGACCGGGGAGGGGTGTCGTACACCGCCGACACGGTCGCTGAGCTGGAGCGCCTGTATCCCGGTGCCGACCTCCACCTCATCATCGGGGCGGACGTCGCCCCGGCGCTCGGGACCTGGGTCCGCCTCGACGAGGTCCGGCGGGCCGTATCGCTCGTAATCGTCAACCGGCCAGGCACCCGGTTCGAGCGGCCCACGACAGATGGGTTCCCCGCCGAGTGGGAGGCGCAGGTCGTCGAGATCCCTGCGCTCGAGATATCGAGCACCGACCTGCGGGAGCGCGCCGCGACAGGCAGGCCGCTCGACTTCCTGGTGCCAAAAGACGCCATCCGCGTGATCCGCGAGCGCAGCCTGTATGGTGAGTGAAGATGAGTCGTAGGATCAGTGCCGAAGGCGCAGGCCAGGTGAGCAATCCTGTTGAGCACTGAGCTCGTCACCGTGGCCGTCGAGGCTGCGGCGACAAAGACTCCCGATGAAACCGTCGTGATCGATGTGGGCGATCTGCTCGCGATCACCGAGTACTTCGTCATCACCTCCGGCTCCAACGAGCGCCAGGTCAAGGCCATCGCTGAGGAGGTCGAGCGCCTCGTGAAGCAGCACCCCCACGGGCGCGGGCCGAGGACGATCGAAGGACGCGACGACGCCCGCTGGATCCTGATGGACTACGGCGACTTCGTGGTTCACGTCTTCTTGGAGTCGGCCCGGAAGTTCTACGACCTCGAGCGACTGTGGGGCGATGCGCCCCGCTTCGAGGTATTGCAGCTGGGCGGGTTGACCAGCTCACAGTAGTTACTCATGCCGACCGGCTCGATGACGAAACGTCCCGAGCCGATCTCGACCGGAATCGGGCCGTTCGGACCCACGAAGCTGACGGCGCGCACACTGGCCATCGAGGTGGTGAGAGTCCACACGATCTGAGCCAGCTCCTGCACAGGCGTCTCCCCTTTCAGCTGGAAGAATTGCGGGTCGAGCCGGACGGTGGCGACATCTCTCTTCGGTCCCGTGGCGACGAGTCTCGAGCTCGTGTTGATGGCGCTCTCGTAGCCCTTCTCGAACTCCGACGACACCGGCCCTGCCACGAGCTCGTCGACGACAGCCTGCACCGTTACCTTCGGAATCGAGCGATCGACCGGGACAAGGTCACCTGAGATCCCCTGGATCAGGTAGACGATGATGGGCTCACCTTGTGTCCTCTTGCCGCTCGGGTCGGTCGCGGTCGGGTACTGCGGCTGGACGAGGGCCGGCGGCAGCCCGGCGCGGGACAGGACGTGGGGGCTGCCCGAGAGTGGGATGCCGCAGGCACTCACGCCGAGTCCTCCGGCGATGAGCGCGACGATCATCGCAAACCGCCTCAAGGGGCGCTCTCATCGAGTATCGGGACCTCCACGACGAAACGTGACCCTCGCGCCCCATTGTCCTCCACCCACACACGACCGCCGAGCATTCGCACATGCTCCGCGACGATGGCAAGCCCGAGGCCTGTGCCTTCGCCAAGGCCGCGGCGGCGCCCGCTCGATCCACGTGAGAACCGGTCGAAGATGCGTTCCCGCTCCTCTGGTGGGATGCCCGGGCCCTCGTCTTCGACTGATACTCGGGCAACGCGCCTGTCGGAGGTCACCGTTACGAGCGTGGAGCCCCCTGCGTAGTGCTGAGCGTTGTCGAGCAAGTTCGCGATGATGCGTTCGAAGCGGCGCTTGTCGACGAGCACATGGCGTTCGGCACTGGTGTCGTCGAATGTGATCGGAACAGGTCTCGCAGTGGCGGCGACGCTGCGCGTGACGAGGTCCCCGAGGGCGACCTCGGCCATGCTCACGTCAGATAGCCCGGCGTCGAGACGGGAGATCTCGAGGAGGTCGTCCACGAGGCGCCTGAACCGCCGCACTTCGGCGCCCAGGAGATCGAGCGCTCGGCGCGAGCGCTCTGGGAGTTCGTCGCGCCGGCCCTCGAGTACCGACAAGGACGCCGCGAGCGTCGTGAGTGGTGAGCGGAGCTCATGGTTGACGTCGGAGGTGAAGCTCACCTCCCGCTCGATTCGCTCCTGTAATCGGTCAGCCATTCGATTGAAGGCCGAGGTCAGAACCGCGAGGTCCGCGTAGTCGTCGGTCTCGAGGCGTGTGTCCAGCCGACCGCCTGCGATGTCGAGTGCCGCCTGTGCCGCTTCGTGGAGGGGTCTCAGCGCGCGGCTTGCCGCCCAACTGCCGAGGAGCGCACCCGCGAGGGTCACGACGAGAGCGGCGAGCAACAGTGCCGCGAGCAGTGCGTGCAAGGTGTTGGCGACCTCACTTAACGGGAACAGTGCGAAATAGGCGGACTGAGCAGCCGGGATCCAGACGCCCACCACATAAGTAGGGGAGTTGGCCACCGCGATGGTTTCTTCGGCGTCGGATCCCTTCAGCACCAGCCGCTGGAACGCGAGTGGGACCGGCCGAGGAGGTGTGAACCGGACCGACGATGCGTACCACCGTCGCTGCTTGTACAAGAGGGTGTCAGAGCCGTCGGTGGCGGCGGTGCTCGCGAGCAGCGCAGGGTAGTCCGCCGTCGGATCCTGCAGCTCGGGCCGCAGGAGGAGAGCACTCGCGACTGCCTCGTGACTGAGAGACGTCGTCTGCTGGTCAAGCACGGACGTACGCACCGAGTAATAGGTGATGGCGGCGATCGTTCCCGAGAGGATCGCCGCGCCGAGAGCGAAGAAGATCGTGATGCGTGCACGCAGCCCTACGCGGCGCCGATGGTGGCGACCGATGCCGAGGGCAGGCGGTCGAGACGGCCTGTGCTCGCTCGGTCCGTTGTGATCTGGCCCTGCAGCACGGTCGGCGTCGGCGTGGGCTTTCGTGGACCGAGTCCTTCGGAGAAGACCGGCGCCCGACATTCAGATCACGCTCTCGTGCATGGTCGCCCGGCCCTCATGACTAGGGCGCCAGCTTGTACCCGAGTCCGCGCACAGTCAACACGTGGCGAGGCTCGCTCGGGTCTCGCTCGATCTTCGTCCGCAACCTGCGCACATGGACGTCCACCAGTCGACCGTCGCCGAAGTAGTCGTAGCTCCAGACTCGCTCCAGCAGCTGCTCGCGCGAGAGCACCTTGCCGCTGTTGGCCGCGAGCTCGCAGAGAAGCAGGAACTCGGTGCGCGTGAGGTGGACCTCCTCACCGTCTCGTTTCACCTCACCGGCTTCCGGCAGGATCTCGAGGTCGCCGAAGACGAGAGAGACAGGCCCGCCGTCGCCCGCCCGTGCGCGGCGAAGGAGGGCGCGGATCCGGGCAGCCAATTCCTTGGGCTCGAACGGTTTGGTCACGTAGTCGTCGGCGC
>PLDN01000086.1 GCA_003136185.1 Acidimicrobiaceae bacterium
CCTTGATGGCGACGGGCCATCCGTTCTCCTCGCCGAAGGCAACGATCTCGGCCGAGTCGGTGAGCGGCTCGCTCCGACCCGGGACACCGGCTACGCCGGCCTTCTCTGCCGCAATACGAGAGCTGATCTTGTCGCCCATGATCTCGATGGCCTCGGGCGAGGGCCCGATGAAAGTGGCTCCAGCCTCTGCGATGGCACGGGCGAAGGCGGCGTTCTCGGAGAAGAAACCGTAGCCAGGATGCACCGCACCCGCCCCGCTCCGCGAAAGCGCGCCCAGGATCGCGTCCGTATTGAGATAGCTCTCCGCCGCGGTCTGACCTCCGAGGGCGTAAGCCTCGTCTGCCAGACGGACGTGCAAGGCGTCGCGATCGAGATCGGAGTAGACGGCGACTGTCGCGATCCCGAGCTCCTTGCAGGTGCGGATGACGCGGACGGCGATCTCACCCCGATTGGCGATGAGCACCTTTTCGAACACGGTTCCCCTTCCTCGGCCTATCGTCCTCCCCGTGGCTGACTACTCGCATGACGAGGTGGGGGAGGGCTCGATCGAGCAGGCTACCCGCGTGCTCGGGGGACCTATCCCTTGGCGACCGTTCACCAGCCCCGAACGCCTCGACGAGATCGGCTCGACCAACGCCGAGCTGCTCTTGCGGGCCAGGGCGGGAGCTCCCGAGGGCACGGTCCTGCTTGCCGATAGGCAGTCTGCCGGCCGCGGCCGGCTCGACCGCCGCTGGCTCGACCACCCGGGGGGGTCGGTCCTGTGCTCGATCCTGTTCAGGCCGGCCTGGACGCTCGACTCTTGGCTTCTCGCGGGCTTCGTGGTGGCTCTTTCTGCGATCGAGGCCTGTTCGGAAGTCACCGGGGTGGACTGCAGCTGCAAGTGGCCGAATGACGTGATCGCCGGGCGCGAGCATCGCAAGGTTGCGGGCGTGCTGGCGGAGACGGCTCTCCCGAATTCGCTCGTCGTTGGCATAGGCATCAACTGCAACTGGCCGGACGACTTCCCTCCGGCCGGGAGTCCCGACGCGGCCGAGATCGCTGCCCGGGCGACCTCGCTCGACCGTCTCGCGGGGCGTTCAGTCGACCGCGACGCGGTGGCCGATCGGTTGCTCGAAGCGGTCTCCCGCAGGTGGGCGGCGCTTTCGGGTGTCGGTCCAGTGCCCGCCGGGACAGCGCCAGCGCCCGCCGGGACAGCGCCAGCGCCAGCAGCAGCGGCAGCGCTGCGGGGCGAGTACCGCCGGCGCTGCGCAACCATCGGGCAGCTCGTCCGAGTGACGCTGGCGGACGAGGAGTTCACCGGGCGAGCCCTCGACGTTGACGACCAGGGCCGATTGCTCGTCGACGTCGGCGCTTGCATCCGACTGGTCGACACCGGCGACGTCGTCCACGTGCGATCCGGCGGCATCGCCGGGGCCGATTAGCCTTCGGGACGTGCGACTCCTGGTCACCGGCGGTGCCGGCTTCATCGGTTCCAACTTCTCCCGCTACTGGACGAAGGTCCATCCGGACGACGGTGTCGTCGTTCTCGACGTGCTGACCTACGCCGGCAACCGTGACAGCCTGGCCGACCTCGAGACTGCGGGAGCTGTCACATTCGTCCACGGCGACATAGGGGATCAGCCGTTCGTGGAAGAGACCCTGAAGAGCCACGGCATCGACACCATCGTCAACTTCGCGGCCGAGAGTCACAATTCGCTGGCTGTGCTGGACCCGGCTCGTTTCTTCCGGACAAACGTGCTCGGGACCCAGGCCCTCTGCGACGCCGCTCGTAAGGTGGGTGTTGCGCGCTTTCATCACATCTCGACGTGCGAGGTCTACGGAGACCTGGCTCTCGACAGTGACGAGTCTTTCACCGAGGAATCGCCCTATCGCCCACGGACGCCCTACAACGCCTCGAAGGCGGGATCGGACCACGTCGTTCGCGCCTACAGCGAGACCTTCGAGCTCCCGGTCACGATCACGAACTGTTGCAACAACTACGGGCCCTACCAGTTCCCCGAGAAGGTCATCCCGGTCTTCGCGACGCGGGCACTTTCGGGTCAGAACCTGCCTCTTTACCAGTCGACCGAGAACCGCAGAGAATGGCTGCACGTAGACGACCACTGCCGGGCAGTCGAGGCGGTGCTCGAGCGGGGCCGCGTCGGCGAGACCTACCACGTCGGCTCCGGGCGGGAGGCATCGATCGCGGAGATCGCCGACGCCGTCCTCGCCGCTGCCGGCCAGCCGGAGAGCCTGAAGACGATCGTCCCGGACCGACCCGGACACGACCGTCGCTACCTGCTCGACTCGTCGAAGATCCGGCGCGAGCTCGGTTGGGAGGCGCTCGTGCCTTTCGAGTCCGGCCTCGAGGCGACGGTCGATTGGTACCGCGAGAACCGGGCGTGGTGGGAGCCGCTGATCGGCCGCTCCCCGGTGGTCGAGGACGGCTGGTCCGGCGACCGTGGCGCGGCGCGATGAGCGGAGAGTCGTCAGGCGGATGAGAGTCCTCGTAACGGGGGCGGGCGGACAGGTCGGATCAGAGCTCGTCCAGCTACTTGGCGAGCGCGCTGTCGCTCGCGTTCGCGATCCCTTGGACGTGGTGGCCGCAGACCGGGAGCGGCTTGACGTGGCTGACAGGGACCAGGTGCTCTCTGTCATCGCACACTTCGAGCCGGATCTCATCTTCCATCCGGCGGCGTGGACCGCCGTCGACGCTTGCGAGGCTGATCCCGACCGGGCGTTTCGGGTAAACGCCCTCGGGACGAGGCACGTTGCCGAGGGCGCCCGCCGCGTAGGTGCGCATGTGGTGTACCTGTCGACCGACTACGTCTTCGACGGGTCGGCTGACCGCCCGTACCGGGAGTGGGACGAGCCGAACCCGTTGTCTGTCTACGGAAGCTCCAAGCTTGCCGGCGAGCTCGAGATCGATCCGGCCTGGACGACGGTGCGGACGGCATGGGTGGTCGGGCGGCACGGTCCCAACATGGCCAAGACCGTTCTCCGGATGGGGAGGGCGTCGGGGGAGACGATGCGTTTCGTCGATGATCAGCGAGGCTCGCCGACGGTCGCGTCAGATCTCGCCTCGAAGGTCATCGAGCTCGGGATCGCACGTCGCCCGGGATGCTTTCATGTGACGAACCAAGGTGAGACGACCTGGTTCGGCTTTGCTCGAGAGGTCCTCAGGTGCGCCGGGCTCGACCCCGCGCGGGTGGAGCCGATCGCGACGTCGGAGCTGCAGCCGCAACGGCCTGCGCCGCGGCCGGCGAACTCCGTGCTCGACAACGCCGCGCTCAGGCTCGGCGGTGAGACCCTGCTCCCTGCTTGGAACGAGTCTCTCGAACGGCTCGTTCGAGAGCTCGGCTGATGGCCTCGACCGAGCTCCCGGTCGCTGCGATCGTCGTCAACTACAACGCCGGGAAGGCACTCACCTCCTGTGTCGCGAGCTTGCAGGCCGAAGGCGTTGTCGAGATCGTGGTGATCGACAATCGGTCGTCCGACGACTCGCTGGCGTTGCTGAGGAGCGAGAGGCCGGGAGCAAGGGTGATCGAGTCGGCCCGGAATCTCGGGTACGGCGCTGCCGCAAACCTCGCGGCGGCGACGACGAAGGCGCCTTACCTGCTCATCTGCAACCCGGATCTGGTCGTTGGGCCCGGTGCCGTTGCCACGTTGGTGGAGCGTCTAAGCGGTGACGATTCGCTTGCGGTCGTCGGTCCCCTTCTCCGCGACGGCAACGGGGACGTCTACCCATCGGGTCGGGACTTCCCAGGGCTCGCCGACGCGATCGGGCACGCATTCGTCGGGCTGATCTGGGGGGGCAACCCGTGGACCCGCCGCTATCGGCATCTCGGGGCCGATCAGCACCGGGCCCGGCCCGCAGACTGGGTCTCGGGTGCCTTCTTCGTCGTCCGGCGCGTCGCCTGGGACTCTGTCGGCGGCTTTGACGAGAAGTACTTCATGTACGTCGAAGACGTTGACCTGTGCTGGCGCTTACACCGCGCCGGATGGGGGTCTTGGTACGAGCCGGCGGCGGAAGTGGTCCACGAGCAGGGCCTTTCTGCCTCTCAGCACCCGTATCGGATGCTCGCGGCGCACCATCGATCGATGTGGCGTTTTGCCTGTCGTAGCGCACGAGACCGTGAGCGCCTCTTGCTCCCGCTCATGGGGATCGGCCTGGTTGCGCGGCTCGGTCTCGCCTGGGCGGAACATCTCCTGCGTCCCGTACGGGAAGAGGTCCTAGCCACGACTAAGGTGAAGCACCGTGCCCGGGGAGAATTTTAGCCGTAGAGTCGCGCGCGCTGCCGCGGTAGGCGGTGGTGGCGGGCGCTCCTACCGAGGTCAGACGCCGCTTACTTGGTACGCGGTCCTGCTTTCGATCTGCCTGGTCGGAACCGGTCTGATCGCGTACAGCAGGTACGAGCGCACGAATCCGACGGTGGCTGCGCCAAAGGCGGTCGTGCCGCCGACGAAGGCGAACCTCTGGCAGGTCGGTCTAGACGCCTACATCTGTGGCAAGGTCCACAATCTCCAGGCGCCGGCGATTCAGGGTGAGCCCTTCAGCACCAACGGCCATGGCGTGGTCTCGATCGAGCCGGGATTGTCGAGCGACCCCGCCGCGTATTCCGGGAAGAACGCCACCCTCAATATGTTCTTGTTGTCTGCCGACGTCATCTTGACCGACACGAGCCTCGTGCTGCCGGGTCACGTGAAGACGACTCCGACGACGACCACCACGACCACCACCACCTCCGCGAAATCGACAACGACCTCCACGACGAGGGCCAGCACGACGACGACCACATCGAGCAAGGGGACGACGACCTCGTCCGCTCCGTCCACCTCGACCACCACCACAACGCTCGCCGCTCCGAAGGCGAAGACCTACAAGAACGGTCAGTCCTGTGAGGGCAAGCCGGGCGTCGTCGAGGTGGAAGTGTGGAGCTCACCGTCGGCGAAGACCGGAACGATCATCACCAAAGATGCCTCCAGCCTCCGATTCAAGGACGGCCAGCTGATCGTGCTCGCCTTCGTCCCGAAGGGGACCTCGATCCCGAAGCCAACCTCGGCCAGCACGATCAACGAATTCCTGCTCTCCAACCCGACCGGTGCTGCCCCAGCGACCACACCGACCACTACTCCTGCGGTGACCCCCACAACCGCAGCGGGGTCGACGACCACTGCGAGCTCAGCCACCACGACCACCTCGGGCGCGACCACCACGACCAAAGGCTGAAAAAGAAAACCAGTTGATGGACGCAATCGTCCTCGTTGGAGGAGAGGGGACACGTCTGCGTCCTCTCACCTACGACATCCCCAAGCAGATGCTGCCGATCGTCGATAGGTCGATGATCGAGCACGTGGTGGGGTGGCTCGCCCGGCACGGGATCGACCGGGTGGTGCTGTCGGTCGGGTATCGGCCGGACGCGTTCGTGGAGGCGTTCCCAGAAGGTGAGCTCTGTGGTGTGCGCCTCGCCTATGCCGTTGAGCCCGAGCCCCTAGACACAGCAGGCGCAGTTGCATTCGCCGCCGAGAGCGCGTCGGTGCGCGACACCTTCCTCGTCCTCAACGGCGACGTCCTCACGGACTTCGATCTCGGTTCTCTCCTCGAGTTTCACCGCGATCGCGGCGGCGCGGCCACTATTGGCCTGACACCGGTGGCGGATCCCTCTTCGTTCGGGGTCGTGCCGACCGACTCCGAGAGCCGCGTGACGGCCTTCATCGAGAAACCCGCACCGGGCACGGCGCCCACCAATCTCATCAACGCAGGGTGTTACGTGCTCGAGCCGTCAGTCCTCGAGCTTGTCCCGACCGGCCGAAGGGTGTCGATCGAGCGCGAGACGTTCCCCGCCCTCGCCGAGCACGGTGTGCTCTACGCCCTTTCCTCCGATGCCTATTGGATCGACACGGGCACGCCGGAGAAATTCGTGCGGGCCTCGCTCGACGTCCTCCATGGCCTACGGACCGCCGCTTCTCTCCCATCGGTGCCCGAATCGGCCCGCGGCGCGTTCGTCGACCCTTCCGCCTTGGTGCTTGGCAGGGTCGGACCGGCGACGTTCGTCGGAAGAGGTGCTTTGATTGCGGAAGGATCGGAGATCGCCGACTCGGTCGTATCGGAGGACGCGGTGGTGGAAGCTGGCGCAAGGATCAGCGGTTCGGTGGTGATGGCAGGTGCGCGGATCGGAGCTCGCGCGGTGCTCGAGTCCTCGATCGTCGGACCCGGAGCCGACGTAGGGCCGTCTTGCAACGTTTCCGGCTTTTCCGTGCTGGGCGCGCGATGCAACCTTGAGGCTGGGTCCACGCTCGTCGCAGCCAGGTTCCCCTCAGAATGACAGCCGCGCGCCCCTCGGGCCCGCCGGCGCAGGAGCGAGCGGGCGGAGCAAAAGCTCCGAAGACTCGCTGTCTTGTCACCGGCGGTGCCGGCTTCATTGGCTCGACCCTCGTCGACCGCCTGCTCGCCGAGGGCCACGAGGTCGACGTTGTCGACGACCTATCGTCCGGCACGCTCGCGAACCTGGCCGAAGCCAGGTCCTCAGGTGGTGCCTTCCGCTTTCACAACCTCGACATCCGCGCGCCGGATTTCGCGCAAGTCGTCGTCCGCCGAAAGCCGCAGATCATCTTTCACATGGCCGCGCAGGCGTCGGTCAAGGTCTCCGTCGATCGGCCGCTGTTCGACGCCGAGGTGAACGTCTTCGGTTCGCTGCAGGTCCTCGAGGCCGCCCGTGCGGCCCGCGTGCGCAAGGTGGTCTATGCGGCGAGTGGCGGCACTCTGTATGGGGAGCCGGACGGTGCGGATCTCCCTGTGGCCGAGCATCATCCGCACGGACCCCTCTCGCCCTACGGTGTGTCGAAGAAGGCCGCTATCGACTACATGGTGACCTACCGGGCACTGCATGGGCTCGAGTTCACAGCGCTCGCGCTCGCCAACGTCTACGGGCCCCGCCAGGATCCCCATGGCGAGGCGGGTGTCGTCGCGATCTTCGCCGAGCGGCTGGTCAAAGGTGAGACCTGCACGATCTTCGGAGACGGCGAGCACACACGCGACTACGTCTACGTCGACGATGTCGTCGACGCGTTCGCCCGGGCAGCCAAGCGAGGAGGCGGCCTCGTCCTCAACATAGGTACCGGCGTCGAGACGAGCACGAATCATCTCTACCGTGTCATGGCTGCGGCGGCCGGGACACGGGCGCAGGCTAAGCACGGCCCGGAGCGAGCGGGCGACGTGAGGAGGAGTGCGCTCGACCCGGACAGGGCCTCGATCCATCTCGGGTGGAAGCCGTGGACGAAGTTGGCCGACGGTGTCAATGGAGTGCTCGCCGCCTTCCGGGCGCAACTCTCATGATCGCCGTCCTCTGTGGAGGCGTCGGGGCCGCGAAGATGCTGGGCGGCCTCGTGCAGGTGGTGGACGAGTCGGAGATCACGGCAATCGTCAACACCGGTGACGACACCGTGATGCACGGCCTCGCGATCTGCCCAGATCTGGACACCATCACCTACACGCTCTCGGGGTCGGTCAATCCCGAGACAGGCTGGGGACTCACTGGCGAGAGTTGGCAGGCAATGGGCGCACTCGAGCGCCTCGGTGGATCCGACAGGACGTGGTTCCGTCTCGGCGACCGGGATATCGGAACGCACCTCTACCGGACCGGTCGTCTCGCAGAGGGCGCGTCGCTGTCGGAGGTGACGGCCGAGATCGCGGCGGCCTTCGGCCTCCGTCTCGCGCTCGTTCCGGTGAGCGATGATCCGATCCGCACGGTGCTCACGCTGCCGAGCGGCGCCGAGCTGGCATTCCAGGAGTACTTCGTCAAGCTGCGGCACGACGTGGTGGTGGAGAGCGTCCGTTACGAAGGCGCGGCGAGAGCCCGCCCCGGACCGCAAGTGATCGAGGTGCTCGAGAGCGCCGACCTCGTGGTCATCGCCCCGTCGAACCCCGTCGTGTCGATCGGCCCCATCTTGGCTGTGCCAGGCGTGACAGCTGTGCTCGAGCGACGTCGCCGCGACGTCGTCGCCGTGTCGCCGATCGTCGGTGGTGTCGCCTTGAAAGGCCCGGCGGACAGGCTTTTGGTCGAGCTCGGCGGGGAGGCCTCTGCCGACGGTGTCGCTAGGTACCTCGCGCCGTGGATCGGGACGCTCGTCATCGATGAATTGGACGCCGGCCTTGCCTCGTTGGTTGCCGACGCGGGCGTTCGGGCGGTGGTTGCCGAGACCGTGATGTCGACCCCGGATCGGGCGCGGAACCTCGCGCACACCGTCCTCGGCTCGCTCGGCTCGCCCGGTCAGCCCCGCGAAAGCTCTTCCCAGCGTGAACCCGGTTAGCACTGGCGCTCGGGCGAGACAAGACTCAGCGGATGGCTTCGATGCAAGCGGCCCTGACGGTGTACCCAGTGGTGGGACTACCGGAGATCGATCGCGGCGCGGACCTCGCCGGAATGATCTCCGACGTCGCCGAGCTGGCGGACGGCGACGTCGTGGTCGTGACCCAGAAAATCGTCTCGAAGGCTGAGGGCCAGATGGTGGAAGTCGACCCGAACGATCCGGACGCGAAGCGTCTCCTCGCAGAATCCCAGGCTGTGCGGGTCCTCCGGCGACGCGGCGATCTGGTCGTCACCGAGACTCGGCACGGCTACGTCTGCGCCAATTCCGGGATTGATCTATCGAACGTCGAGGAGGGTTGGGCGGCCTTGCTGCCGGAGGATCCCGACCGCTCCGCCCGCAGGATCCGCGACGGCATCCGGGCGCGATCGGGCCGAACCGTCGGGGTGATCATCTCGGACACCTTCGGGCGCGCGTGGCGGCGCGGTGTGGTCGACGTGGCGATCGGGTGCGCCGGCGTCCGCGGCATCGTCGATCTCCGTGGCACGCGAGACGGCCTCGGGCGTGAGCTCGTTGCCACCGAGATGTGCATCGTCGACGAGATTGCGGCCGCGGCAGAGCTCGTGATGGGCAAAGCTTCAGCCGTGCCGGCAGCTGTGGTGCGCGGGATCGACCCGACGGTTCTTGGCGAGGGTTCGGTGACGCGCGAAGTGGTCCGTCCATACGGTGAGGACCTCTTCCGGTGACGATGGCGGCCCGTTCGCACGAGGATCCGGGAACGCCGCAGCCTGGACGGTTATCGGCGCCCGTCCCGGCGAGGCGCGCCAAGTTCAAGCGGTCCACTCGTTCTGCCGCTCTCCGCGTGGCCATCGACGTGCTGCCGCTCGTCGGTCAGCCGAGCGGCGTCGGGGCGGCGACCCGCGGGTTGCTCGAGGCGCTCATGGATCGACCCGGCATCGAGCTGAGCGCGTACGCCGTCACGCGTAAGGCGTTCCTCGCCCGTCGGGAGATCGACCCGCGGGTGCCCTTTCGCGGCAGGCCCATCCCGACTCGGGTCGCGTTGGCGGCGTGGCAGTTCGGGACCTTCCTCAGCGCCGAGAGCGTGGCGCGCCCGGCGGATGTCATCCACGGGACGAACTTCGCCGTACCTCCGTCACGGCGTGCCGCCACCGTGGTCACCGTCAACGACCTCACGGCGGTGCGCTTCCCTCAGCTGTGCACCCCGTCGGCGCTTCGCTATCCGGCGCTCGTGCGGCGGGCGGTCGAGCGCGGGGCGCTCGTTCACGTGCCGGCAGACTTCGTCCGCCACGAGGTCACCGAGCTGCTCGGAGTGCCGGACGAGCGCATCCACGTCATCAGGTGGGGTGTCCCGCCGGTCGCCGAGCCGACCACTGCGCCGCCTGTAGAGCCCCCCTACATCCTGGCGATCGGAACCGTCGAGCCGCGCAAGGACTATCCAGGCCTCGTGGCTGGGTTCCACGAGATGAGCGCAGACTACGCCGACCTGAGGCTCGTAATCGCAGGGGCGGACGGCTGGGGGGCCGAGTCGCTCACCGATGCGATAGCCGCGCGGCGCCTGGAGGACCGGGTCGTCCGCCTCGGGTACGTAAACGAAGAGGAACGCAACGCCCTCTTGTGGAACGCCTCCGCGCTCGCGTACCCGTCGGTCTACGAGGGATTCGGGTTCCCGCCGCTCGAAGCGATGGTGGCGGGCGTGCCGGTGGTGGCTACGAGGGCTGGAAGCGTCCCTGAAGTCGTCGGTGATGCGGCGCTGCTCGTCGAGGCGGGCGAGCCGGCGGAACTTGCTGCAGCACTCGAGTCCGTGCTGAACGACGCCGGCACTCGGGCGCGCCTCATCGCCGCGGGCCACGAGCGCGCGGCGATGTTCACTTGGGACCGCACGGCAGTAGAGATGGTCGCTCTTTACCAGCTCGCTGCCGATCGACGAGTCCCGTGAGTCATCCGCCTCTCGATGTCGAGATCGTGGTCGATCAGCTCCGCCGGTCCGTGCCGGGCGGCATAGGCACCTATTGCCGCGGCTTGCTCGCCGGCTTGGCCAGCCTCGACGTCGAGGAGCGCCCGAAGGTCACCCTCCGTGCGAGCAGGGCGCGGAGAAAGACGGACGGTGTCGACCCTCTGAGCGAGCTCGGCTGGCCGATCCGTATCTCGATGCTGCCCGGCCCGGTGCTGACTCGGCTCTGGGACCGGGGCTTGCCGGTCGGATGGCTTCATCCGGACGTGTCGGCTGTCGTCCACGCGACCTCGATCGCTGCGCCGCCAGTAAGGGGAGAGACTCTCGTCGTCATGGTGCACGACCTGGCGTGGCGCCGTTTCCCGGAGGCGTACCCGGCCCGTGGGCGACAGTGGCACGAATCGGCGCTCCAACGGGTCGCTAGCCGTGCGAGCGCCTTTGTGGTGCCCTCCGCCTTGACGGCCGCCGATCTTCTCGGCGCAGGCCTTAGGATCGGGGCCGACCAAGTTCACGTCATCCCCGAGGGTGTCGATCATCTCGATCCACCCGACGAGCGGTCGGCGCTCGCTCTTCTCGGACACCTGGGGTTGGCCTCTGGCGCTGACTACCTGCTCACGGTGAGCACGCTTGAGCCACGCAAGAACCTGGAGCGGCTCATCGAGGCATATTCGAAGATCCGGGAGAGCCTGCCCGAGCCCTGGCCCCTTGTGATCGTCGGCCCGAGAGGATGGGGAGACCACCCCGGACTCGCGACGCAGTCAGCCGGCGTGCTGTTCGCGGGACGGGTGGCTGGCGGGACCCTCAGCTCGCTCTTCTCACGTGCCCGCGCGGTGGCGTACGTGCCCCTGTTCGAAGGCTTTGGGCTTCCGGCGGGCGAGGCAATGGCAAGCGGTGTCCCAGTCGTGGCGACTGCCGGCTTGCCGAGCGCGAGCGGCGCCGCGCTCGAGGTCGATCCGCTCGATACCGAAGCGATCGCAGATGGCCTCCTACGGGCATGTACAGACGGGAGCGAGAGGGACTCGCTCGTGGCGGCAGGATTGCGCAGGGCGAGCGAGTTCACGTGGCGCGAGAGCGCAGCGCGCCACGTCGAGATCTGGCAAGAGGTGGCCGCATGACCGCCGCGACGATCGGTGTGGCGCTCGACGTGAGCGCCGTGCCGGCGGACCCTGCGGGCGCCGGTCGGTACATCGTCGAGTTGACGAGAGCACTCGGGCAGCGCTCCGACGTGCGGCTGACTTTGATCAGCCGCCGGGAGGACGCAAGCCGGTGGCAGGACCTAGCCGACCGAGCCCGCGTTGTCGCGCTCGTTCCGAGCTCGCGGCCGGCACGGCTCGCGTACGAGCGGTTCATCCTCGGCGCGAGGGTCGACGGCCTTCGCGGCGAGCCGATCGACGTCTACCACGGTCCGCACTACACGATGCCGGCCGGCTTGAGTGTGGGGAGGGTCGTGACAGTGCACGATCTGACGTTTCTCGAGCATCCGGAGTGGCACGAACGATCGAAGGTGCCGTTCTTCCAGGCGGCGATCCGGCGGGCGGCACGCGACGCCGATGTCGTGGTGTGCGTGAGCAACAGGACAGCTGATCGACTGAACGAGTTGATCGATGTGCGCGCAGAGGTCGTCGTGGCCGAGCACGGTGTCGACGACGATCGCTTCCGCCCCGGCGAGGTCGATGTTCAGGCTTTGCCAGAGGGCCTCGCCGGCGCCGACCTGATAGTGCACCTCGGGACGCTCGAGCCCCGCAAGGGGGTACTCGACCTCGTTCGGGCCTTCGACGCCCTCGCGGTGAGCCGCCCGGCGCTTCACCTCGTGTTGGCCGGACACCTCGGCTGGGGTGCGCGGGACGTGACCGGGGCTGTGCGCTCAGCCTCCAACAGCGAGCGGATACATGTTCTCGGGTACGTGCCCGACGACGCCGTCATCGCCTTGATGCGCACAGCACGCGTGGTGGCTTACCCGAGCCACGAGGAGGGCTTCGGATTGCCGGCTCTCGAAGCGATGGCAGTCGGCGCCCCCCTCGTGACCTCGGCAGACACGGTGATGGCGGAGTTCGCCGACGGAGCCTCCTGGCTCGCGGAGGCGGGCGACCCAACGGGTCTCGAGCGAGCGATCGCGGAGGTGCTCGATGCGTCTCCGGCCGAGGTGGCGAAGCGTCGCAGCCACGGGATCGAGCGAGCGCTGGCGTTCACCTGGGAGCGCACTGCCGCGGTCCATGTGGAGGCTTACCGGTATGCAGCGGCGAAAGCGGTCGCGCGCAACGCCGGCCCCGAGGACAACATGACGGACCGGTAGGGTTCGCCGATGCTTGCCTACGTGACGGGAGGCGCTGGGTTCGTCGGTAAATGGCTTGCCGAGCACCTCACCGAGTCGGGCGACTCGGTGGTCACGGTCGACGCCGAGGTCGATGTCACCAACCCGAGTGCCGTTCGGGACTCGCTGCGGGCAGTTAAGCCCGATGTCGTCTACCACCTGGCCGGCCTCGCTCACGTCGGTCGTTCGTGGGCCGATCCCTGCCCCACCTTCACGGTCAACGCCCTCGGAACTCTGAACGTGCTCGAGGGCTCCGCCGCCTGCGACCGTCCTCCGCGGGTGATCGTTGTGAGTTCGGCGGAGGTGTACGGAGCGGCAGGCTCGACTCCCGTGGCGGAAGACGCTCCTCTAAGGCCTGTAAGCCCGTATGCGGCGAGCAAAGTGGCCGCGGAGTTCCTGGGCCTGCAGGCCTACCTCGGGCGCGGCCTGCCGGCGATCCGGGTTCGACCCTTCAACCACGTCGGTCCTGGGCAGGCGCCCGACTTCGTCGTGTCGGCTCTGGCCAGACGTATCGTCGAGGTGGAGCGTGCAGGCGGCGGCCAAGTGGCCGTTGGAAACCTCGGGGCACAGCGGGACTTCACAGATGTGCGCGATGTCGTGCGCGCCTACCGGCTCTTGGCGGAGCGCGGAGAACCCGGCGAGGTGTACAACGTCGCGTCCGGTCGATCAGTCGGAGTAAGAGAAGTCGCCGACCGCTTGGTGGCACTCGCAAGCTGCCCGGTCACGCTATGGACCGACCCTGAGCTGGTGCGCCCCGTCGATGTCCCGGTCTTTGTCGGAGATGCGCGGAAGCTCTCGGAAACGACCGGCTGGTCGCCTCGGATCGCTCTCGACGACACATTGGCGGACGTACTCGCCTACTGGCGCTCGCCCACGCGCTGACAGCCTCACGCGACGAGGCCCGCCTCCTCCGAGGGGGGGGAAGGGAGGAGGCGGGCCTCGTCGCGCTCAGCTCGACACTCAGGCTGCGAGCTGCTCTGCGATGAAGCCGCGAAGCTGGTCGCGGGTCTCCCGCGCTTGCTTGACGACGGCCTGAGCCTGCGCTGGCAGCATCTCGGCGACCGGCTCGAACGTGGCGTCGGCCCGCTCGATCAGCTGACCGAGCGTCTTGTCGAACTCGGCCCACGCCCTTGCGACCTGGGCGCGAACGTCGGTTACCTGCGAGAACACATCGGCCATGGGGCCCGCGGCGGTGAGCCGCTGCTTCTCGATCTGCTCGATCAGCTCGCGACGGGCCACTTGAGCCTTGTTGAAGCCGACGACGCCGAGGCCGATGGCCACGTAGGCGGCGTCCTGTGCAACGCGGGAGAGGTCTTGTGCGGTACGCGTGAAGTCCTTGCGAACGTCGGCCATTGCTAACTCCTTCTCGAAGTACTTGTTCCGAATCTTTGTGCTGCCTAGTGTAGCGCGGGAGGTAACACTTGCAAGCACTTTTGGCGCACTAGCGTGTCTGGCCTCATGCCGGAGGAGTTGGCACCGCCGGTCGTCGCCGTAGTCGTCACCTTGAACCCAGAGGAGTGGTTCGAGGCTTGCCTCGAGTCGTTGTACGCCCAGGATTATCCGAACCTGGCCGTCCTCGTCGTCGATGACGCGAGCGAGACCGACGTGAACTTGCGGGTCGCGGCCGTCGAGCCTGCGACCATCGTCCGTCGACGGACGACGCAGGGTGGCTACGCAGCCAGCGCCAACGAGGCACTCACCGGCGTTGCGGGGGCAACTTTCTTCCTTTTCTGCCACGACGACGTCGTGCTCGACCCGAGTGTCGTGCGGCGTCTCGTCGAGGAGTCTTTCAGGTCGAACGCGGCGGTCGTCGGCCCGAAATTCGTCAGCGCCGACGATCCGTCCCTGCTACTCCACGTCGGCCTCGGGATGCATCGTCTCGGGACGCCGCAATCGCGTGTGCACGCCGGCGAACTCGATCAGTCCCAGCACGACGAGGCGAGAGATGTCTTCGCGACCCCGGGGGGTTGCACCCTCATCCGGGCTGACATTTTCGCAGCGCTCGACGGCTTCGACCCGGCCATGTCGCTGTTCGGGGAGGACGTCGACTTCTGCTGGCGTGCCCAGATCGCCGGCGCCCGCGTGACGGTCGCCCCTCAGGCTCGGGTCGCGCACAGGCAGATAGCCGCCTCCGGCGGACGCGACGTCGGCGACGTCGATCTCCTCCAGCGACGCCACGAGCTGCGATCGGCGCTCAAGAACTACCGTCACATGCGTCGATGGGTCGTGATCTTCGAGCTCCTCGTGCTCGGCATCGCCGAAATGGTCGTTGGCGTCCTCACCGGCGAGCGCGAGCGGGCTCGCCGAGTAGTGAGGGCTTGGCGATGGAATCTCGCCGAGCGACAGAGCTTGAGGCTGGCACGGCGTCATCTGCGGGAGGTACGCCAAGTCTCCGACCGGGCGCTCGTGGGGCGGATGGCGGGACGGGGGAGGGTACGGCGTTTCTTCCGGCCGGAAGTTCCTGGGGAGGCACCTGAAAGATTGCGCGCAGCGGTCTCAGGCCTCGAGCACACCTTAGAGGTCGACCGCCTCGGCTCATGGTGGGCAGGTGTGCAACGGGGCGAGGTGCCGGCCGCGCAGCTGTCGTTTGCCGGGTTGCTCGTCGTGATGGGGTTGCTCGGGCTGCGTGACCTGCTCTTTGCTCCCTTGCCGGTAGTAGGGGAGCTCATCAAAATGCCCAGTGGCTGGACGATGGTCGGAACCTTCCTCCGTGGGCTGCCCTTCGGCACGACGGTACGGCCTGCTCCCACCGCATATGGGCTTGTCGGCCTCCTCGGCCTCGTGCTCGGTGACAGTTCTGCTCTGGCGTTGAAAGTGGTCGACATCGGCGCCCTCGTCGTGGGTGCCATCGGTGTGTCGAGGTTGTGCCGGCCGTTTCTCTCCAGTCGGGGTCGCCTCGTCGCTGCGACTGTCTTTTTTGGCCTACCGCTCGCCTGGAACGCCCTCGGGACCGGCAACATGCAGGCCGCCGTAACCCTCGGGGCCCTTCCCTACGTCTTCTCCAGGCTCGGGCGAGCGACCGGGTTGGCGCCCTTCGGTGGGGGGCCGGCACGCTCGCTAGTGGGTGAGATCGCGCCCTTCGGGCTGGTGCTCGCTGTTCTCGGCGCCCTAGCCCCGGCGGGCCTGCTGGCGGTTGGCGTCGTGGTGGTAGCGGTCGTTATGACATGCCTCCTCGGAAGGGAGGGGAAGGCTGCCCTGCGCTCTTTCGGGGTCGCCGCCGGAGCGCTCGCCGTTGCGGGGTTGTGTTGCCTGCCGTGGTCGCTCACATGGTTCGAGCCCGGCGCGCGCTGGAGCGCCTTCTCGGGAGTCGTGCCGGGTGTGCCGCTCGACCCGGCGTCCCTACTGAGAGGGCACATAGGCCCGATCGGGGCGTGGTGGGGAGCGTGGGGACTCGTAGTCGCTGCCGTCTACGTCCTGGCGGTCTCGCGGCGCGAGCGCCTCCGCTGGGCTACGGCTTGTTGGCTGTCTGCGGCGGGTGCTGTCGCTCTTGCGTGGGCAGGCTCCCGTGGCTGGCTCGGCGCGGGCGGCGGCGACACCGCTGTGCTGGTTGCGCCTGCCGGCGTCGCGATCGCGACAGCCTGCGGGTTGGGCGTCGTCTCTTTCGAACGCGACGTCATCACGAGCCACGTGCTCGGGTGGCGGCAAGCGGGAGCGTTTCTCGCCGGTTTGTGCCTTGTCGCCGGAATGATCCCGGCGCTAGGAGTGGCGATCGGCGGCCGCGCCGACTTGCCGTCCGAGGGGATCGATCAGATAGCCCCGGCCGGGAGAGGCACATACAGGGTTCTCTGGCTCGGCGACCCCCGCGTGCTGCCGGCTGCCGGCTGGCAACTGTCGCCGGGCTTGTCCTGGTATACGAGCACGACCGGGCTTCCGGCCGGGGATCAGGACTGGCCGTCGGCGGACCCTGGGGCGGTCGGCCAGGTGGGCTCTGCACTCGAGTCGGCCATCAAGGGGCGGACGGCCGACGTGGGCGTGTATCTCGCCCGCCTCGGCGTGCGCTTCGTCGTCGTTCCCGTAGCGGATGCACCGGTGTTGCCGGGCACTCAGGTCCCTCCGTTGGTCGCCTCGCCGCCACAGGGCGTGTTGTCGGTGCTCGAGACCCAAGGTGACCTCGTCGAGCAGCCGGTGGAGTCCGGTGCGCGTGTGTTCGTCAACGCGGCCTGGGTAACAGCGGACGGGACTGGAGCAGCACTGCGGGAGGGCCGATCGGGCAGCGACCGCGCCGCCTCTCGGTCGCTTTGGCTGGACCTCGGGGTGCCGGTAGGGCTCCTCGCCTGGTTGGCTGCCATCGCCGAAGGCGTGACTCGCCGCCGCCGCTGGGACCGGCGCCGAAGCGATGACCCCGTGGCCCCCGAGCAAGCGACGGTGGCGCCATGAGTGACGTGCAGCCCGGAACGCCCCCGACGCCTTCACCGCCTCCAAGGCCGGCAAAGCCCGCAACGCCCTCAAAGAGGCGGGCCGACACCGGGTCGGCCGAGTCCGCCTCGGACGGTCGTCGCCGGGCGCTTCTCGTCGGGGTCGTTGGAGTAGCGCTCGCCGCCGTGCTCGGCGCCGGTGTGGCGTATCCGGACCATGGTGTCCCTTCAGTGGCTCGGGTCGCCTCTGAGACCTTGCTGCCAACGGTGGACCTCTCTTCGACGGCTGCCACCGTGTGGAACTGCCCGGGGCCTCTTCCGGTGAGCGGCGGCTCGACGTCGTCGATCTCCATCGTCAATCCCGCGACACAGGTCGCCGATGCGTCCGTCCTCATCGCAGAGACGGCTGTCCTGTCGCAGGAGCCGAACAGCCGCCCGACCGGCGAGCAGCTGAAGAGCCACTCGCTCGACCTTCGGATCGGCCCGCAGTCCGAGCAGGACTTCACGATCGTGGCCGACGCCCTCGTATCGGCCACTACCAAGGCAACAAAGCAGCCGGTTCCAACCATCGACGCATCTGTCAGCGTCATCGTGAGCGGCGGGGGCGTTGCCGTCGGCGAGACTGTCAGCTCCGATGCCGGGACTCTTGCCCGGCCCTGCGCCGTTGGCTCTGGTACCTCCGGCTACACCGCCTCAGGCGTCACTTCAGGCTCCTCTGACGTCGAGGTGGGCCTCTTCGACCCGTCCTCTTCGCCCGCTGTCGTGAACGTCTCGATCGGCACCGACTCTGGCCTCGTGCAGCCGGAGGCCTTCCAAGGCGTCACGATTGCGCCGATGAGCCTCGCGGTGCTCGATCTCGGCCGCTTCGTCCCGCAGCGCACGCGTGTCGCCTTAAGCGTCCGGGCCGCCGTCGGGAGGGTCGTGGTCGGCTCGCTCACGACGATCTCGGCCCGTTTCCAAACGAGATTCGTCGGTCCTGCGCATACCTACGAGGAGACCGGCGAGGAGCTCGTCGTCGGAATCGGCCAGCCCCTCACGAGTTGGGTGATGCCGCTCGGACCGGTCGGTCAGACCGACAGCGAAGCGGTCCGCCTGTTCAATCCGACCGCACGCACCGCTGTCGTGATGATCCGCACGTCGGCCGCGAACGCCAAGCCTGCGACCCTGACCGTGAGCGTCGCGTCCGGGCAGAGCATCACGGTTGCCATACCCGTTGTCTCGGTCCCAAAGGCGAACAACAAGTCGGCGGCCTCCACGAGCACACCTGGGCGAACCGTGATCACGGATGGAGTCGTAGCGCTCAGGAGCACCAACGGCGTCGGGATCGTCGTCGAGCACGAGACCTATGTCACGTCCTCGAAGAACCACGTGACGCTCACCTCTTCGGCTCCGACGGCCGCTCCGGCCGCCACCTGGGTCCTCCCGGCCATGACCCAGAACGCATCTGCGAACATCCGTATCTCGATCACCGACGCGGGCACGAGGGCGGTCTCGGTGACCGTCGAGCAGATCTACGGCGCGCCGATCTCGCTCGCTGGCTCAGCTGAGGGAGTCGTTCCTGCGCCCGCCCGGCTGACGACGATCGAGGTGAATCCCGGCACCTCGATAGTCGTGTCGCTCCGAACCTCCGCGAAGCTCGGGACCACCGCGCCGTTCGGAATCGAGATCAAGGCGAGCGGACCGGTGCTCGTGACCGCCAATCTCTGGCCCGCGAAGAATATCGCCGCCGGAGCCGTCGAGGCAGGCGTTCCCGCAACCTCGAGTTAGCCGAGGCAGAGCGCTCGGGCTTCAGCTTCCGGAAGGCCCGCTACCTGGCGCACCGCCAGAGCCGTTGGCAGGAGGCTGCGGGGGGACAATCGGGGGAGACGAGGGAGCCTGCCCGCCAGAAGGTGTCCACGCTGGCTGCGGGACGCTGCCGGGTTGCGGGTCCGGTGGGCCTTGCGGTGCCCCAGCGGGCACCGGAACCGGCACGGGCGAGATCGGCGAAGCGGAGCCGCCGGTGAGCGACGGGGCGTAGCGCTCCGCCTCCGAACTCGGCTTGCCTTCGAAGCCGTGAACCGGCCGGCCGTATGCCACGTCGATCAGCCGGGCGATCTCCGCGCCGTCGACCGTCTCGTGCTCGAGCAAAGCACGGGCGACGGCTTCGAGGCCCGCGCGGTGCTCCTTCAGCAAGATCTCTGCCCGCAACTCCTGCGCCCGGAGGATCCGCTCGATCTCCTCGTCGACGACGCGGCTCGTGTCCTCTGAGTAGTCACGCGTGTGCATGAGGTCTTCCCCGAGAAACACCTGGCCCTGTGACCCCCACGCCATCGGCCCCACCCGCTCGGACATGCCCCACTCGCGAACCATCTTGCGTGCGAGCTCAGTGTTGCGCTGAAGGTCGTCGCTCGCTCCAGTTGAGAGACCGTCGTAGACGAGCTTCTCGGCTACTCGGCCACCCATCCGCACTGCCAGTGAGTCCTCGATGTACTCGCGGCGGTAGATGTGCCGCTCCTCGGCCGGCAACTGCTGGGTGACTCCGAGCGCCATACCGGTCGGGATGATGCTCACCTTCAGGAGCGGGTCGGCGTGGGGAAGGATGTAGGCGAGCACCGCGTGACCGCCTTCGTGGAAGGCGACCCGCTCCTTCTCGTCCTCGGAGAGCACCATCGAGTCGCGCCGCTGTCCCATGAGGACCCGATCGCGAGCTGCATCGAAGTCGCGCATCTCGACGTACTGGCTGCCCCTTCGCACGGCGTGGAGTGCCGACTCGTTGACAAGGTTCGCAAGGTCGGCGCCGCTCATGCCGGGCGTCCCGCGCGCGACGATTGTGAGGTCGACGTCGGGTCCGATCCGCTTGTCGCGACAGTGAACCTGCAAGATCGGGATGCGCTCGTCGAGATCTGGTAGGGGCACGACGATCTGGCGGTCGAATCGACCCGGGCGCAACAGTGCGGGGTCGAGGATGTCGGGCCGGTT
>PLDN01000111.1 GCA_003136185.1 Acidimicrobiaceae bacterium
CCCGCAGTCCTTCCAGCACCGGACCCGGTCCTCGACCCGGGCATGGCCGCGATGTCGGCACTCGAGTGCTGCGGCGTCGATCTCGAGGGCATTCGCGTTCGTGATGAAACACGTGTGCCGGAAACCCTCCGAGGTGTCGAACAAGCTGAGCTGGGCACCGGGGTGAGGGCGCTCGCGCCGGGAGATGAGCCGTGCGTCTTCGCCCCAGGTGGACAAGTCCATGAGATCTGTGAGCTCTGCCACCTGAGCCCCGTCACGGACGGTCCCGTCCACCTCGATGGCTTCGACCCAGTCCTCTTCTTGGAACAACAACAAGGCCTCTCTTACACCTTGATCGACCGGGTGGCCGATCGAGTACTCGATGTTCGCCTCTGTAAGGCCAGAGACGAAGTCGTGGGTCGCCCCGGCCGAGTCGGCTCTCACGAGAATGTGATGTCGGACGAGGCCCGGGTCGTCACCGGGCTCGTGGCCTAGCTTGGTACTCCAGCAGGGAGGGCACCGATCGCCTGGTCCAAGAGCTCGAGGTGATCATCGGTGTCGTTCGCGCCGGCGTTGCCCGGACGGAGCATCAACGCGAGCGGCTCTCGGGTCGTGTCGCACCAGGCGCCGAGGGGATGGAAGCCATAGCCGTGCTTGTAGGTGGGTGCGGCATCTTGTTTCTCGGAGTGAACATCTAACAGCGTGGCGTCGAAGTCGATCGTGATGTCACCTGGCGGAGCTGCGCGCCAGACGACCTCGCGGGTTTTTGCCACCGCCTTTGCGATCGCGCGCAGTTCGGGAGCAGTCGTCGCCTTCACCGCCCTCCAGGCCGTCGTCACCGACGCCACCTCTCCGAACAGCTCGGAGTTCTTTCTGAGGGTGTCGATGTCACAGAGGCAATCGGCTCCATCGGCAATGGCGACAGCGAGATGGGTGAGGACCACGCCCGGATCGTGGGTGTGCCATGAGATGCCGCAGCCGGCCATCGCCTCGGACAACCCTCGTGTCAGTCCAGTGCGATCGGCCAGCTCCGACAGCATCGCGGTGCCCGCGTGCGAGACGAGATTGCGGCCGTCGGTAGTTACCTCTGTGCGACGCACCGAGCGGCTACGATGCACCTTCAAGGAGGCCTCCTCCTGGGTAGATTGACTGTCTTAGAACACAGACATTCTCCCAGTTGAGGAGGCCTTTTACGCGGATACTGACAGGCTCATGCCGCGATCTCGCGAAAAATCGAGGTTAGGGGGATTGAGGTTGATCGTCGCGCGAGTGCGCACCTCTCATGAAATGAAGAGCACGAACGCGACACAGTCACCATCAATAGGTTTCTGGCAGTAACGCGACTTCGCGACCAGTGTCGCCCTGCCAACCCGGACCGCGATGTATTCTACGGAGGCGTCATGTTTGGATGTGTCCTTGATCGCATTGCCACGTGCTTGCAGAGCCGGATAATGAGTTGTGCCGATATTTGCGGCGGCGCTGACCTCAAAGCGCTCTCCGCGCCGTAGCGTCACGTGCAGGGGTGGGTATCCGACCATACCGCCGCAAGTGGTGCCAGCCTGGGTATTGGCGGACTTCAGTACGTACGCTGCCCCGCAATTGTTGTCTGTCGAAATCCGAAGCCCGGTCGATCTCGGAGCGCCTCCGCAAGCTGACAGAAGCACCGCGAGAGTAGTTACTCCGGAAAAGATGACGATGCTTCGTCTCATCATGCTCAAGTGTCCAGCACGAGTTCGCCGGCGGCTTTGCCCTATCAGCGGGGGTGTTGTTAGCAATAAACACATCAACTTGCTCGCGGTTCCATCATCGCGCGTCGCTTAGCTACCCGTCGCAGTCGTTTTGGGTGACGGTAAAGATTCCATCCGAGATAGCGCTTGTGGTCGCATAGCCGGTCATGGCCCACTCCGTTTGATCCGTCATTGGGCTGAGATCTCTTCCCACAGCCGCATACATCTCGACAGACCTAAAGTTCATGAGCGGTGCACCATCCGGCCGCTCAGGGCTGGCCTCGACGATGCTCCCGTCGTAGTCACCGGTCCCCCGAAACACGTGGTTTTGATTGTTGATGTTCACCGTGTAGGTCCAGCTATTGCTACCGTCGTACTGGACAGTGTCGATCACATAATCATTTGCTGGTGCGGTTACACCTGGGAACGCCGCACCCGCAGGCAGGTTCTCGAACCAGACTTGGTGCAGCAAGCCACCGTCTTCGCCGCTTGCAGTACCGGTCTGGCCGAGGGCGTTGCTCTGGTCGCCTATGCCGGTCCAGAACGAACCTTGCGGATTACTGCAATGTGTAACGCCAAGTGCCGGCTCAAAATAGGCAACTTCATCCTCCGTCAGCCAGAGCCTTCTTCGGAGTGGCCCGCCCAGACCGAACTCGAGTTGTCAATCGTAGAAGAGCCACTGAGTCCAGCGCTCGGCTGCGGCTGGCTGATAGGCTGAACGGCAACTATGAGGTAAGGACGTTCCGGCACGGACGCATAGTCTCCGTCGGCCAGCGCTTGCCAGTTCGCGTAGCTGGCTGACTGCGGCGAAGGAGCTGGTGGAACTCCGTAGGCAGCGTCCTCATCGGCGGACGCGGTTAACGGATTGAACCCGGCTGGGGGTTTGACCACCGAATACGTTTGCCCGTCAGAAAGTGCGTAGTTGTAAGACGCTCCTCCTCCAGGCATGGCCGTGGTGCTGCTCAACGAGACCTCCGTGAGGCCACATGCCTGCAGCTGAGCGATCGAGGCGGTATAGATGTCGGATATCGGAGAACACGATGATGCTGAGTGGTTAGCGGCACCTGATGGCCATTGGCCAACGTTACTCACGGCTAAGGCGGCGATGGCGACTGGGACTGTTCGTGCGAGGCGCTTCATTTTGAGTTTCCCTCCACACTTCCATTCGGAGCTTTCCATTGGGACGAAGCTGTGTCAAGCCGCTCGGGGCGTAGCGGTCTCGTCGGCTAGCTCAGCGGAGTTCCTCCTGGTCACAGGCGTGAGTCGCTTGGCTGACCACTAGCGAAGGACGACCTCCCACCTAGCCCCAGTGTAAGCGAGTGCGTTAGCACCGACGGCGGGCTGTCACTCGATGGTCGCTACGTGTCCGTCGTCCCGTCGGACTCGCGTGCCACTTGTGAGCGTTCGACTTTGACGCTTCCTCCTGACGGGAATCTCATCGGGCTCTGGCGTTCAGGAGGTCGCTTCCTCAAGCCGGAGATATGCGTGTGAGGCCCTCGCCTTGGCTGCTGGCTTGATGACGCGTTGAAAGGGCCAGTGTTCGTCAACCCGAGGCTCGCGTGCGCCGTACACGATCGGACCGTGCTCGTACAGCTGCCCGACTGCCTGCGGCATTGCATTTAACCTCCCGACCTGGGAAAATTGTAGCTGGCAGGGCTCTCACTCGGTGCGACTCAGATCAAGTAGACGCAGTAGCGGCGCAGGAGGGTTTGAAAACAGTCCCAGGCTCTCCGCTCCACTCCCTTCGCTCGTCCACTGGGGTCTGCTGGCATAGGTCGGCCCACCCAAGGTCGTTGAAGACCCGAACGCGCCGCTGCATTGTGTGGAGCGGAAGGGACTTTCGACCCTAATTGAGTGTCGGTGGCCGCCGTACGCTGGGATGCCAGGAGCAGGAGCAAGGAGAGGTAAAGATGCGACTTCTTCATAAGCCCAGAGAGCGTGATGGGTTTGCTCGTGCGCTGGTCGGAGTCGCAGTGGCGGCGCTCACCTTGGCAGGTGCAGCCTGTGGTAGTACCACGACGTCTTCTACCACGTCGACATCCTCGGCCACCTCCACCACGCGCACCACGCGCACCACGAGCTCCAATACGACAACAACCGCGCCCGCCCCTCCCGGGGGAGTGATCCCGGCAGACTTCCAGCCGACCTCGTTCACTACAGTGAGCCTCGACGAGTGGTGGATGCTCGGCACCGCTCAATGCCTCACTGGTTCTGGGACCTGTGGCGCAATCGTTCGGACGGCCGATGGCGGTTCCAGCTTCGTCGGCATCCCGAGCCCGCCGGTGAGCGCGAGTGACGTGACGCAGTTGCGTTTCGCCAACGCTCTCGACGGATACGCCTTCGACCCGGAGCTGTGGGAAACGATAAACGGTGGAACAAGCTGGGGGAGGGTTGGCACCCCGGGGCGAGTCACCGAGCTCGAGGCGGCCGACGGCGAGGCGTATGCGCTCCGCTGCACCACAGCGAGCTGCCAGTCGATCGAGCTCCTGCGTTCGCCGGTCGGATCGCTTAAGTGGCAGGGGGTATCGACGCCGGTAACGCTCGGCTACGGGGCGCAGTTCGCTCTGAGCGGCCCGAACCTGTACGTCCTCAGTGGGAAGGAACGGCCTCTCGTCCTCTTGTACTCCGCCGACAAGGCAGCAAGCTTCAGCAAGAGGGTCAACCCCTGCGTCGCCACCCTCGGCGGCAACGTCACGGCCGCCGCTGATGGGAGCCCGACGCTCTGGGCCGCCTGCCCAACTGGGACGGAGGCGGGCGCATGGCTGTCGAACAATGGCGGCGGCACGTGGCGCGTGGCCGAACCGACCGAAGCAGGATTCCCCAACAGCCTGGGACTTGCCGCTGCTTCGTCCTCGGTTGCGCTCGCCTGGCCCGGACACCAGGTCTCTATGGAGCTGCCAGCGGCCCTGGACCGTACGCCGGACGGGGGCAAGAGTTACTCGGCCGTCCTGTCCAGCTCCTGGCACGTCTCATGGGCGGGGTTCAGCGACCCGGCTCGCGCCTACGCCCTCGTCACTGGCAGCGGCTCAACCTCCCCAACGGACCTCGTCGAGTCGAACGACGGGGGTGCCACGTGGCATCAGGTCGTCATCAAGCGCTGAAACTGTTGCTCGGCCATCTGAGGCTGCAAACTTGCCGAGCTGTTCTGTCGGTGAGATTTGGCCATGCCCCAGGAAACTGGACTGGCAGCCGATCACTGTTACCTGATGGCGCACAGATCGAGCAGATGCAACAGTCCCACCGGAGGGTTTGAAAACAGTCCCAGGCTCTCCGCTAAGCCCAGGCAAGGGAGGCGATGCTTCCAGAGCCTGGGTCGCTTGAGTTGGTGATCGGCGAGGACAGCGGCCAGCTCTACTCGACGAAGATCACGATCAAGTAACCAGTTCTACATAGTTCTGCTTTGATGCCGCCCGGGTTTCTCGGGCGGCATCTTCGCGAGCGGGTGCAGGCGTGGTAGCTGAGTACCATCAGCAGGTGGCCTCGGAGAAGAACGTCGGGTCGGTCACAGCTCACCGTCGGGCGTCTCGGAGACTCGTCATCTCGGTGTGCCTTGCGGTCTTGGTGCTGGTCGGGTTCGTTGTCGTCGCGGTGAGAATCGCCTCTGAGAGCTCGACGACGCTCGCTAGCTCACGTCAGAGCCAGCTCATCTTGTACGCGCCCGGCAAGCAGCACGCCCCCGATGCGGCGGCCTTGCAGAGGTTGGGCGGCGGCGACTCGATCTTGGTCGGCGGGGCGACCGGGAAGCCGGCAGTGGTGAACTTCTTCGCGTCGTGGTGTACCGCGTGTCAAAAGGAGCTCGGAGCGGTCGCAAGCGTGGCGCGTGCGGGGCGCGTTCGCTTCATCGGGGTAGACACCGATGAGACCTCTTATAAGGAAGCGCTCAGGTTGCTCCACCGCGCTGGTGCCACGTACCCGGTCGCGAAGGGGAACGCCTCGCTGGCGGAGGAGTACGGGACGGGGGCCTTGCCGACGACGGCGTTTCTCAATGGCCGTGGCCAGATCGTCGCTCTGTACCTCGGGGCGCTCACGCGAAAGAACCTCGAGTACTTCGTCGCGGCGCTTTTGGCCGGGAAGCCCTTGTAAGCACATGTCGATCCGCCAGGCAACAGGTACGCTCGCTCCGTGCCAATGAGCCTGCCTGCGGCCACCGAGCAGCTCACTGCTCCCGGTCAGATGTACGAGGTCGCCGAGGAACTCCTCGACGGGATCCCAACCAAGATCTGGAAGAATTGCCCGCCCTCGCTGCGGGCGATCCTCGAGCTGTCGCGCCTTCATGGCGACAAGACGTTCCTCGTGTACGAGGACGACCGCATCACCTTCGAGGATCACTTCGCCGAAGCTGCGGCATTCGCGCACGCCTTGGTGGAGCGCTACGGCGTCTCGGTCGGCGACCGCGTGTCGATCGCCATGCGCAACTTCCCCGAGTGGGTGATCGCCTTCTGGGGAGCTGCCGCCGTCGGGGCAGTCATCGTGCCGCTGAACGCGTGGTGGACCGGACCGGAGCTCGCGTACGGCTTGGAGGATTCGGGCTCGAAGGTCCTGATCCTCGACCGTGAACGGCTCGAGCGGATCGCTCCGCATCTTGCCGAGCTTCGCGAGCGTGGGCTCGCGCATGTGGTCGTGGCGAGGGTGAACGATGACTCTGGCGGCCTCGCGGAGCCCGCTCCGCTCAGCGCGGAGCTCGAGAAGCAGGCGGATCTGCTCGAGGACGTGCTCCACGACTTCCGTCAGACCGGGGGCGATGTGTCGCTTCCCGATGCAGTGATCACTCCCGACGACAACGCCACGATCTTCTACACCTCCGGCACGACTGGGAAGCCGAAGGGGGCGCTCGGCACCCAGCGGAATATCTGCACGAACTTGATGAGCCTCGGATTCGTCAACGCCCGGGGCCAGCTCACGGCGAGCGAGGACCAGACCGCAAGGCGTTCGTCGGGCTCGGCTCAGAATTCTTACCTGCTCTCGGTGCCTCTCTTCCACGCGACGGGCTGCCATTCGATCCTCGTGGCCAATGCGGCAGCAGGCGGGAAGCTCGTGATGATGCGCCGCTGGAACCCCGAACGGGCACTCGAGCTGATCGAACGGGAGCAGATCACGATCTTCGGTGGCGTTCCGACGATGGCATGGCAGGTCATCGAGTCCCCGGATTTCGCGAAACGCGATACCTCGAGCGTCCGCTCGATCGGTTACGGCGGCGCCCCGGCACCGCCGGAACTGCTCCGCAAGATCCGTGAGCATTTCCCCTCCGGAAGCGCCTCCAACGGATACGGGCTAACCGAGACGTCGTCGGTCACGAGCATGAACGCGGGCGAGGATTACATCCGCAAGCCTGACTCGGTCGGCCTTCCTGTTCCCGTCTGCGACGTTCGCGTGGTGGGCGCGCACGGCGAAGACGTACCGAGCGGCGAGACGGGGGAGCTCTGGATCAAAGGCCCGAACGTCGTCCGCGGCTACTGGAACAAGCCCGAGGCTACGGCTGCGACGTTCACCGATGGGTGGCTGCACAGCGGCGACGTCGCGAAGCTCGATGACGAAGGCTTCATCTACATAGTCGACAGGGCGAAGGACATGGTCATCCGAGGTGGTGAGAACGTGTACTCGGCCGAGGTGGAAGCCGCCATTTTTGAGCACCCCGCTGTGTCGGACGTAGCGGTGATCGGAGTGCCGCACGAGGTCCTCGGCGAGGAGGTCGGAGCGGTAGTCGTGCTGAAGCCGGGCGCGTCACTTACGACCGGCGAGTTGCGCGCTCATGTCGCCCAGCGGATCGCGTCGTTCAAGGTGCCAAGCCACGTGTGGTTCTTCGACGGAGAGCTCCCGCGGAACCCGGCGGGCAAGGTACTGAAAAGGGAGCTGCGGGAGCAGGTGCTCGACTCGTGAGCGGGGACGGTTTCACGACGAGGGCGGTGCACGCGACCGGAGAGGGGTTGGCGTCTGTGCGCCAGGCGCCCGCGAGTGTGCCGATTTACCAGACGTCAACGTGGCGTTTCTCTGATGGGGATGAGTTCGTCGACGTTTTGAACGGTGCACGTGCTGGGTACGCCTACGGGCGTGGTTATGGCAACCCGACTGTCGATGCTTTCGAGTCAGTCCTGGCGTCGCTCGAGGGTACCGAGGCGGCATTTGCCTTCTCATCCGGCATGTCGGCGATCCATGCGGTCTGCGTCGCGCTTGCAAAGTCCGGCGACCGGATAGTCGTAAGTCGGGAGTTGTACGGCGGGACCTACTCGCTCTTCAAATCGGTCCTCCCCCGCTACGGCATCGTGGTCGAAACGGTGGATCCTCACGACCCGGAAGCGGTCCGACGGGCCTTGCCTGGAGCGGCGCTGTTCTACTGCGAGACGATCGCCAACCCTCTATGTACCGTGGCCGACCTCGCCGTGCTCGGAGCGGCCTGCCGCGACGCCGGAGTGCCAGCTGTCGTCGACAACACCTTTGCCTCGCCGTATCTGTGCAATCCGGTCGACCACGGTTTTGGCTACGTGGTCCACTCCGTGACAAAGATGATCGCCGGGCACTCCGATCTGGTCGCAGGCGCCGTCTGTTGCACCGCGTCGACCCGCGATGCGGTGAGGAGAGTGGCTCTCGACACCGGCGGTGCCATGCCTCCCTTCGAGGCATGGCTGTGCCTGCGAGGCGTAGAGACCCTCGAGCTCCGCATGGAACGCATGTGCGCCAGCGCGATGGCATTGGCGGAGATGCTCGCGGGGCGGCCCGACGTGAGCGCCGTTCACTACCCCGGTCTCGAGGCTCATCCTCACCACGAGCGCGCCGCGAAGCTGCTACGCCCCGGGCTGTTCGGGAGCATGTTCTCCTTCGAGATCGAGGGCGGAGTCGAGCCGGCGGCACGATGGTGCGAGGCTCTCGAGGTTGCTTGGATCGGCGCCTCACTTGGTGGCACCCACACGTTGGTGTGCCACCCTGCTTCGACGACTCATCGACAGATTGCTGTGGAGGAGCGTCGGGCGAGCGGGTTGAGCGACGGGTTGATCCGCGTCAGCCCTGGAATCGAGAACACCCTCGATCTCCTAGCCGACTTCGAGTCGGCGCTCGGGGCGCTCTAGTTGGGGCCGCGAGGCCGGCCAGTGCGCCTCTAGGGCGTGAAGCCGAGGCGGGCTGCCAACGCCTCGTAGAGCGCGCGGTCCCCGATTACCGACACTTTCGCCGGATCCGCGTCCGCGCGGCCGCACGCGAGCGCGACGGCGTTCTCGAAGGTCGTGCTTATGAGGAGTCTGGGCTCTCTGGTCGGTCTTGCGGGCGCGGGATCGTCGGCCCCTACAGGCGCCGGGCTGTCTGAGAGCGTGTGCGACTCCCCGTCGATCTCGAGCACCACTTCTGCGCCGTCCAGCTCGGAAAGCGGCGTGAGATCATCGACCAGATAGCCACCATCTGTCTTGGCGCGATCGCAGCCGCAGGTCCCGTGAGGTTGCCGTTGCGCCCGGTAGCGCGGCGGATGTCCTGTTCGTGGGCGAAGGCGTCGAACACCCTGATCTCCATCAAGGCCCTGTAGGGCATCTCGACGCCGAAGGGAGTTCTACTCATTTCGTCGATGGGCGTGTCGTCCGCCCGGAGGTCGTAAGGCGCTGCGGGAACAGCTCGCAGAACTCGTCGAAGACCGCCTTTGGAGTCCAGTGGCGGGGACAGTCGACAGGGAGCTCCATGAAGCGATCGGTCTCGCTTTGGACATGGGCGAGGTCCGGCGGAAGCGTGTGGTCGGGCGCCGGGTCGTCATTGGCCCAGTGCTCGATGCTGCTGATGTGGGCGACGTTGTCCTGGACGTCCCAACCGGGACATCCGGTCGGGAGGTGCCACTCGCGGTTGTTCAGGTCCGCCAGCACGGAGCGCTGGGAAGTCCATGTCTGCTCGCCCGTCGAACACGCTCGCCATCGCGGGATCCATTCGGCTGACGCTAGTTGCGCGGCCCGCTGCCGTCTCTTGGCGCAACCGGGGCTGCGCGTCGCCTACGATTCAGCGGGCCATCTCGCCGTGTTTGTCGCCAGTCGACGACGGGGGACGGCCAAGCCAGCGCCTGGGTAGCTCAGTCGGCAGAGCGACGCACTCGTAATGCGTAGGTCAGGAGTTCGATTCTCCTCCCAGGCTCCACAAAGTTGCAGGTCAGCGAGTTATTTGCCTCTGTCGGCGGTTATAGTTTGGGCCAACAATTGCTGGCCCAAGGCGGCGGACACGAGTTGACGAGTTGGCGTCGCAGGAAGCATCCGTCCTCGACTGGATCGTGGGCCGGGGGTCTGGCAGCGCAGGGTCTACGTCGGACGCGTCGCCGAGCTGGTCGTGCGCGTCTCGTGCGGGCGACGGGGTCGCGGCTGGCGGACCAGGGCTGCCGAGACTCGAGGCTCGAGCCGGAACGTGTGAGCTATATAACTCACATTACGAGATGTGAGTTAGAGTTCCTATTACCAGATGTGAGTCATGACGCACAGCGGATGGTGGCCATGAGGATACGCACGAAGACCGAGCTCGGTGCTTTGGTCAGAGCCGAACGGGAGAAACGGGGGATGACCCAGGAAGGACTCGCCCACCGAATCAGCGTCGACCGACGCTGGGTCATCGAGCTGGAGAACGGTAGGAACAACTCCACGCTCGAACCGCTACTTCGTTGCTTCGACGTGCTCGGACTACAGCTCTCCGTCGACACCGAAGTGAAGCGAGGTTCTGCGCCATCGTCGCTTGACCGGATCATCTCGCGCTCCCGAGGGGACTGAGCGTTGAGTGACCACGAGCTGGTCGTCCTGATGAACGGCCGGATACTCGGGCACGTTGGACAGCTCCGCAACGGGAGCCTCGAGCTCGTGTACGACGAGGCATACCGCGGCGACCCTGCCGCGACACCCCTGAGCACAGCGATGCCGCTGACGGCGACGCGGTACCGGGACAGAGCGGTACGCCCGTTCCTTGTCGGGCTCCTTCCTGACAACGACGAGGTTCTTTCGCGATGGGGGCAGACCTTCGGGGTCTCGCACCGCAATCCTTTCGCGCTGCTGGGTCACGTCGGGGAGGATTGCGCCGGAGCGGCGCAATTCGTAAGGCCTGAGCGCCTCGGCGATCTGTCCCGTGGACGGATCGACTGGTTAGACGAGGCCGATGTCGAGAGTCGCCTGCGCGCTATCCGCCTCGATCCCACCGCCTGGCTGTGGGGAGCTGACGAACAGGGCCAGTTCTCGCTTGCCGGCGCGCAATCGAAGGTCGCCCTCTATCGCGAGGCCGATCGCTGGGGGCGTCCCTATGGCCGCGTTCCGACGTCTCACATCCTGAAGGTTGCCTCGGGGCGCTTTTCCGACCAAGAAATCACCGAGCACGTGACGATGAGGGCTGCACGACTTGCCGGCCTGGTCGTCGCCCGATCCGAACTCGCGGCGTTCGGTGCCGAACGCGCAATCGTCGTCGAGCGGTACGACCGGTTGGTGGTCGAAGGCGAACTCGAGCGCGTTCACCAGGAGGATCTTTGTCAGGCACTTGGCCTCCTGCCGGACAAGAAGTATGAGCGGTCGGGCGGACCCGCGCCAACCGAGATCGTGAAGCTGCTCCGGACGCGCATGACCCCCACGGTCGCCGACGAAGCAGTCGATCGATTCGTTGACGCGCTCGTCTTCAACTGGCTTGTCGGCGGCACGGACGCGCACGCCAAGAACTACTCGCTGTTGATGCAAGGTCCCGACGTGCGTCTCGCCCCCTTATACGACCTGACATCCGGGCTGCCTTACCAAGAGGAGCTCCTCGGCCATGCCAGAGACAGCAGGATTCGCACGGACACCCCGATGCTGAGGATGTCCATGAGCATCGACGGGGAGTCGTACTTCTCAGAGGTGAGAATGTCGAACTGGCAGTCGTTCGCCAAGCAGGCGGGTGTTGACGGAGAGCGGATCGTCCAGAGAATCCGGGACCTCGGATCAAGTCTGCCCGACGACGTGAGCACCGCCGCGTTAGAGGTGCACGGGTTCGACGCCTCAGCGGTGCTCAGCGAGATCGTCGACTCTGTCGTCGAGCATGTCGCCAGGATGATGAAGGCGTTCGATCAAGCGAACGGGACGCAAGCATCGCATCGGAACTGACGCTCGCGCTCCCGCTGCACGTGCGCGATCCGATGCTCCTATAGACGTCAAGTCCCGTCCGAGTGACCAGCCACCTGCGTGATCACGCGGCCGCGAGGGCTCCTCTTCTTGCCGCTTCGCGCCCGGTGAGGACATTGAAGACCTCGCGAGCTACGTAGCGCTTCAGGCAGCGGATGATCTCGGTCTTCGTCCTCCCCTCGGCTGTCCGGCGGGTGACATAGGTTCTGCGGCGCGTCGGTCGGCGACCCGGCCCAGTTGGGTGTGATCCGGAAGTCACCAGTGATTCGTTCTTGGCCTCGAGCCCCCGCCATGGCTAGGGTTGTCAACCGCCCGGCCCCGATGGGGCGCCGAAGTGCAAGGAGACCGTCATGACTACCGATGAAGCACCGCAGGCGCGTGTATCAAGCTATTGGAGGCGGCTTACGTTGCACCGGCTCTTGCGCGTGACAGGAGGCGCTGTCGTGACCCTGGGAATGGCAGCGGTCATCGCTCCCTCGGTCGCGGCCGCGACAACGCCAGCAACGCCCCGGCCGTCGGCCGCGAGGCCGGCGCCCTCGGCGCATCCGGTGAACCATCCGCAGCCGGGTCGGGTCGCGCCGCGGACCTTGTCAGCGGGGCCACAGCACGATCGCACCCGCCCGCTGCCGCACCGCCTGGCAGCGACCCCGCATCTCGTTCCGCGAGCGGCCGTGCACCAAACCTTCACGGTCGATTCGACTGTCGACTCCCCACTCGCGACGACGGGCAGCACTTCGTGCGTCGACGCGGAGACAGCGCCGAAGTGCTCACTGCGAGCAGCTATCGGCGCAGCGGACGACGACGCCGGCCATGTCGACGAGATCGTCATCCCCTCAGGCACGAAGATCACCTTGTCGCTCGGGGAGATCGACATCTCGAACTCAATGCTCATCGACGGTGCGGGCGCGACCGTCAACGGTGGGGGGGCGGAGGTCTTTGACGAGTTGGATTCGAACGATGTAGTGCCCGCCGTGCAGATCAGCGGCCTCACCGTCACCGGCGCTGCCGCGGATGGCGACGGCGGCGGGATCTACTGCCGCAACGGCGCGCTCGACTTGTCCGCGGTGACGTTGTCTGATGACACGGCAACCGGGGACGGCGGAGGTGCGTACATCGGCTACGAGTGCCAGCTTTGGGCCTCCCACACAACATTCAGCGACGACTCCGTGCAGAGCGAGGGCTATGGCGGAGGTCTTTACGTGGATGGTGCGGCTTACATCACCGACAGCACTCTCGGTGGGACCAGCTCCGCCACCGGCGACAGGGCCTACGAGGGTGGCGGCCTCTACAACGACGGCACCACCGTTCTTGCAGGCAGCACAGTGGACTGGAACCGTCCGGCCCTCGAGGCTCAGCCGGCGACTCGTGGCGGATCTGTGGTGGGAACCGATGTCTACGCCTACGGCGTCGGGATCTACAACGATGGCGCCATCGACGTCTCCGACAGTTCCATCGAGCACAACGTCGCCCTTGACGGTGCGGGCGGCGTCGGGTTCGACAACGAATGGGTCGCCGAGATCTCCGGCAGCAACATCAGTTTCAACAAGGATGTCGGAGAGGTGGATGACGAGGTGGGCGGCGCCGGCGTCGTCGACTTTGGCACGTCGCTCACCCTGGCCCATGACAAGCTGAAGCACGACGTGATGACGCTCGCCTCGGGCGGCGACGACACCGGAGGTTCCATCTACACCTCCGGAGGGTCCTTCAGCATGACGAACAGCAGCATTCTCGACTCCGTCAACAGCGGTCCGTCGGGGCTGACCGGCACCTATGTCGTAGGTGGAGCTCTCTACCTCGACGCAGACGTGGCGAATATCGAGAACGACGTGATCTCGGGCACGACTGCCGATGCTGTCACGGTCCAAGGCGGCGACATCTTCGTCGAGTCCTCCGACTGTTGTGGAGGAATCCGCAAGGATACGGTGCCGGCCTGCGGCTGTGGCGGCTTGGTCGCTCCGACGGTGCTCGAGAACCTGTCGATCAGCGACACCGCCGCCAACGGCACTGTCGTCGAAGGCGGGGCGATCGAGAACGAAGGTGGATTGCAGCTGACGAACGTGTCGATCACCTCGACCTCGGCGGACTCGGTGTCGTCGAATAACTGCAGCTCCGACGACTCCGGCGTTTGGGGTGGTGTGCTGGACATGGAGGGCGGCGGATTTGGCCTCACCGGCGTTTCCATCGAGGGCACTGTGGCGTCCGCCTCTCTGGCATCATCGGTGACGACGCCTTCGACGACTGCCACCTGTGTTATGGGTGGCGACGTCTACACCGACTACGGCGGGACTGTCTCGGGCGTGTCCATTACCGATACGTCGGATACAGCTTCCGGCGGGGACGGAAGCGTCCTAGGTGGTGGCTGGTACAACGACGATGCCGTCACGATCCGCAACACGCAGATCCTCGGCGTGACGGTGAGAGCAGACGACTACGTCGAGGGCGGCGGCTTCGACAACTGGGACTACATGACGGCGACGAACTTCACGATCGGCAATGTGAAAGCGCATGTGCCCGGCGGCGTTGACGCCCCCGATCCAGAGGCGTTCGGCTCGATCTACTACAACGCCGAGACCGCCACAATCGTCAACGGGACGTTCGGGGCCTCGACGTCGAGCGTGCCGGCTTCGGGTGAGGGTGACTACGCGGTGGCGAACGGCAACTCCGGACAGCTCGAACTGACGAACTCGACTATCGGGGGCGACTCCGTCTCAGGGCCAGAGGGGAGATCGAGCCTGCTCTATGTCCAGGACGGGGACGTGATGAGCCTGCTCAACACGATCGTCGACGACCCCACCGCTCCGTCGGAAGACTGCATCGAGTCGGACGGCGGCGCGATCGACTCCGAGGGTCACAACATTGACGCCGGGTCGAGCTGCGGCCTCGACAAGCCCGGGGACCTCGCGCACACCAACCCGAAGCTGATGCCCCTTTCTAACAACGGCGGCTCGGTCGAGACCGAGGCGCTCACCGCGCCAGCCGGCCACGTTGCCGGGAGCCCGGCCATCAATGCCGGGACGAACACCGGATGCCCGGCCTTCGACGCCCGGGGTGTCACGCGGCCCCAGAACGGGACCTGTGACATCGGTGCCTACGAGGTAGCCGCCGACGGCTACTGGCTGACGTCAGCAGATGGCAAGGTGTTCCACTTCGGGGCCGGCAGCTCGCACGGCTCGGCCTACGGGCTCGACCTGCATGGCCCGATCGTTGGAATCGTGGCTACGCCGGATCACATGGGTTATTGGCAGGCCGGTAGCGACGGAGGCGTGTTCAGCTTCGGCGACGCGCGCTTCGAAGGCTCGCTCGCTCACCTGCCTCTGGCAGCACCGATCGTCGGCATCGCGGCGACGGCCGACGATGCGGGCTACTGGCTTGTTGGGGCCGAGGGTCACGTCTACCCGTTAGGCGACGCCAAGTACTACGGGAGTGAGGACTACGTAAATCTGCACGAACGGGTCATCGGGATCGTGTCCACCCCTGATGGCGGTGGGTACTGGCTCGCCACGTCGACGGGCCACGTGTTCCCCTTCGGGGACGCCAAGTTCCACGGCTCGTCGACGTCGTCCTCCGCTCCGATCGTAGGGATCGCCTCGACACCCAACGGTGGCGGGTACTGGCTGGTGACCTCGAAGGGTCACGTGTTCGCCCACGGGAACGCTCATTCCTACGGCTCGCTCTCGGGATCGAGCGCGCAAGCGGTCGCTCTCGTGCCGACGCCGGACGGGCTCGGGTACTGGATCGTCTCGTCGAACGGGGCCGTGTCCCGATTCGGCGATGCCAAGTCCCTCGGCTCTGAGTCCCACCTGAAGTCTCTCCTGAGCGGAGCAGCCTCGGCGAACTACTGAGCCTGCCCGACTAGTTGGTCCCAGCCCGTGCGACTGTCCGAGCGAGGATCCCGAGGGTTGCCCGCAGTGCTCCCTCCGAGATGACCGGGAAGATCCCTGCCTCTTTCCAAACCGGATCGATGGACGACCAATCGTAATATGACGTGACGAGCGTGCCCTCCTCGCACGGCTCGAGCTTGTAACCGTAGACGTGGCCGATCTGGGGACGGATCTGGCCGAGGATCGTCCAGGCGATCTCCCGGTCCGGAACGAATGTCGTAATCGTGACCGTCACGTCGTAGAGGCCGAGTGGGTAGTCGTTCAGCGCCTCGCGATCCATGTGCACGACAAAGCTGTCGCCGACGGCCGTCACCGGCTCGCCCGTAGCGTCCATCAGCATGCCCGAGCTGTCGATTGCCACATGACCCTTAGGGTCACACAACATCGAGAAGATCTTCGCTGCGTCCGCGGCGATAGTCCTCTGGACCTCCAACCGCTCGCTTGTCTCGCTTGTCATCTCCGTATCCTGACACCGAGGACAGGGCCCGGCGCTACCGGTACCGGCGGGTCCCTGCTTCGGAGGTGCGCTCAGCGGTGAGGGACCACCTCGAATACCTCCAGAGTCGGCGGAAAGAGCGGGCCGGAGAGTCTCGTGACCTCTCGTACGAAAGCGCCGGATTCTGGAACTGAGAAGTGGGCGTCTACTGACGCCTGGTCGATCCACTTCTCGAGAAACACAAGCCTTAGAGGATTATCCACATCCCGATGTACACCGTGCGCGAGGCTGAGGGTCTCGACCTCTTCGGGCGAGTCGGGTCGGGCAGTGATCGTGCCCGTGATGATCAGCATGGGTTCCTGTGCCTTTCGACTGGTGTCACCGAGAACGCTCTGCCCTCCGGCAGGAGACGACAACGGCCAAAGGCCAGAGCGCCTCTGCGCCCGCTGCAGCGCGCTCAGCTAGGCCGCGGTAACTGCCGTTCAGCTCGGCGCCGAACCACGCCACAAAGCCGAGCAATACGACTGCGGCCGCGACCGAGGCCGTAAGCCTGAGCAACGGTTCTTGTGCTTGGCGGTCCGCTGCGAGCAGTGGCCACGCGCCAAGCGCGACGAAGGCGAGGGAGGCCGCCACTGTGTGAGCGCCGAGTCCCCGTGAACCGGTTGCGGAAACGCTGCCACCAACAAAGTCGCGACACCTCCGCCGGCGAGTACCAGTCGGCCGGACAGTCTTCCGGGCCTTAGTCCGGCTGCCGTGATCACGTGGCAAGCGCCCAGGCCGGCGAGCGCAGACGTCATGACGAAGCGATCGGTCGCCCCGCGCGCAGCAAGAGCGCTGAGCGTGTCGCGGATCGGGTCGTAAGGACGAGGCTGAAGTGCCTGGGCAAGTGTCCACCCGCCGACGAGCAACAAAGGCGCAGCTCCGGCCGACGCGACAGCCCACGACGGAATCCGGGTCACGCTCCGAGCCTACGGCGCGTCCAAGGAGGCAGTAACTCTTGCGATCCACGCAAGCCAGCCTGAGAGACTTCGCCTGTGGAAGTCAGTCTCTCGCTGCCTTCGGTCGACGACGCCTCGGAGTTCATCGGCGCCGTGAAGGCGAGCCGTTCACTCCACCATCCCTGGGTCGAGCAACCGGACAGCACAGCGCGCTTCGCCGCATACTTGAACCACGTCGCAAGAGACGACCAGGCAGCCTTCCTCCTACGGCATGACTCGTGCGGCGAACTAGTCGGCTACGTGAACCTGAACAACATCGTTCACCGGTCATTTCAATCCGCCCACCTCGGTTACGCGGCCTTCGCGTCACACGCCGGGCGAGGCTTCATGAGCGCGGGTCTGAGTGCGGTCCTCGACCGGGTCTTCTCAGAGATGCGCCTGCACCGTGTCGAGGCCAACATTCAGCCGGCAAACGCTCCTTCGATCAAGCTCGTGCAACGGCTGGGGTTCCAAAGAGAAGGCTTCTCACCCGCGTATCTGCTGGTCGGCGGCGAGTGGCGGGATCCCGAGTGCTGGGCTCTCTTGCGCGACGAGTGGCGGAGATGAAGACGCGCACGGCTGGGCACTCCGGCCCTTCGAACTAGAGAATCGGTCCCTCTCGACTAGACGGCGTGAGCGCGGCAGACTGGCGGCGATTGACCGAGTTGAATCCGTAGACCAATAGGAGGTCGCCGTGCAGGCTGAGATCAAAGGTTCGACGTTGCCCGTGCTCGAGATGATCCTTGATCCAGGTGAGGCGGTCATCTCTAACCACGGAGAGCTCTCCTGGATGACCACCAACATGCAAATGACGCAGACCGCCGCCATGGGCGGCAAGGGTGGCGGGCTCATGGGTGGCCTGAAGAGGGTGATGAGTGGCACGAGCATCTTCCTCACGCGATACGAGCCGTCCGGAGGCCAGGGGATGGTCGCTTTCGCTGCCAAGGTGCCGGGGCGCATCTTTCCGCTCGAGGTCGGCGGCGCGAACGGGGGCTATCTAGTCCACAAGCACGGTTGGGTTTGCGGCACACCGGAGATCAGCGCGACCGTCGGGTTCCAACAAGGTATCGGCGGCATGCTCTTCGGCGGAGAGGGGTTCATCCTGCAGAAGCTGGAGGGCCAGGGCACGGCCTGGGTCGAGCTCTCTGGCGAGATCACGACCTACGACCTCGCAGCCGGCCAGGGCCTCTTGGTCCACCCCGGTCACGTCGGCGTCTTCCAGGACACCGTGCAGTTCCAGGTCACCCGCGTGCAGGGCATCGCCAACCGCTACATGGGGGCAGACGGCCACTGGTTGGTCGTGCTCACCGGACCGGGCAAAGTCTGGCTCCAGTCGATGCCTCTACCGATCCTCGCCGCGTCTTTGCAGGAGTACATGAAGGGTGACGGGGCGAAGGACGCGATGGCCGGTGGTGCAGTAGGCGGCGTGCTCGGGAGCATTCTCAGGTAGCTGAGCGAATCGAGAGAGAAGGAGCGGTTATGGGATTCATGGACAAGGTCAAGAGCCAGGCAAGCGCGCTCGCCGACAAGGCGCAGGAGGGCGCAAAGGCAGGGCAGGACAAGCTGTCGCAGATGCAGAGCAAGAAGCACTCCGACGCGATGTTGCTCGAGTACGGAGGGATCATCTATCTCGAGCAGACCGGGCGCCCGCAGCCTGGCAGTGAGGCCAGGCTGAACGACCTCACGACGCAGCTTCGTGACTTCGAGGCTCAGAACGGGCAGATCACCGTGTCGTCATCGGTCGCGCAACCCGGTGCCACCGGAGGCTTCGTGCCTGGAGGCGGAGCGGCGGACGCAACCTATGTGGCCGGTGCCTCAGCCGAGTCTGGCGGCGGAATCCCCGATGGAGGAGGCATCCCGACCGGAGGAGGCATCCCGACGTCGGGCGGCATCCCGAAGTCGGGGAGCGAGCCAGCGGCAGCACCCGCACCAGCGGCAGCACCTGCAGCAAGCATTCCTACATCAGGCGGGCTACCGACTGCCTCGTACTCATCGGACGACGAGAGCTCGCAGGAGCCGCCGAGCTGAGTATCTGACACGATCAGGCATGACCACCTTGATCTCTGCCCCCACGAGAATCGAAGCAGCCGGCATTCCCCCAAAGACGATCTCGGAGTTCATCGGTCACCTCGCCACTGGGAACGCCGACGTCTCCGTCGCGGTGATGGACAGCCCGAAAGGCTGGTCCGAGTCGGGGCAGACGCCCGAATTCGACGAGTACTCGCTCGTGCTGGCAGGAGAGCTCGTTGCCGAGACGCGGGATGGATCCGTCTCTGCTTCTCAAGGTCAGGCGCTCCTCACCCGTGCCGGTGAGTGGGTTCGTTACTCGACTCCGGGAGACGGAGGCGCTCGTTACGTCTCTGTCTGCCTGCCCGCCTTCTCGCCGGCGACGGTGCACCGCGACGACTGACTGGGCGTGTGCATGGGTATGGTGAACGAAACGGTATCGTTTCGATAAGCCGATGCCCACGCCCACTCCCGCCTCCGCCCCGACTCCTGCCCCGCCGCGCTCCCGCCTCACCCCCGAGCGCGAGGCCGAGCTCTTTGTCGCCGTGCTTGAGCTCCTCGTCGAGACGGGTTACGAGGCGCTCACAATGGATGCCGTGGCTACCCGTGCTCACACGAGCAAGGCGACCATCTACCGGCAGTGGCAAGGCAAACAGCGGCTCGTGGCTGCCGCAATGCGCAATTTGAAGCCGGACGGCGAGCCTCCGGACACAGGCTCACTTCGTGGGGATCTGGTGGCTATCGCCCGGTCGATCGGTGAAGTGGCGAGCGAGCACGGCCAACTGATGGCCGCCGTGAGTCACGCGGTACATGGCGACGCCGAACTTGCCTCCGCTATGCGAGAGTGCATGCTCGATCCCGATACCGAGAAGTTCGGCTCGGTGTTCGAACGAGCGATTGCCCGTGGCGAGATCAAGCGCGGGAGCCGTGTGATCCCTTTTGTTCGTGACCTGCTCCTCTCCTCCATCATCGCCCGGCCAATCCTCGAGGGCTCCGCTATCGATGGCGGCTATCTCGTCGATCTCGTGGACACCGTCATCCTCCCTGCCCTTGGGCTCAGGCAGCCCTGCAATTCCAAGAAGACAAGGAACACTCGGTCATGAGCACACTCACGACGACTCTGGACACAGCACCCAACGAGGGCCGGTCGCTCTTCGGCGGCCGCCACGGCCGGGAGCACCGTTGGTGGGTACTCGGCGTGCTCGGGCTCGCGCAGCTGATGGTGGTGCTCGACGCGACGATCGTGAACATCGCGTTGCCGAGTGCGCAACACGCGCTGGGTTTCTCAAACGTTGATCGGCAATGGATCATCACCGCCTACTCGCTCGCCTTTGGCGGGCTCCTACTGCTCGGGGGACGCCTGGCGGACCTGTTCGGGCGCCGGCGGATGTTCCTCCTCGGTCTGGCGGGATTCGCCATCTCCTCGGCTATTGGTGGCGCTTCGACCACGTTCGCCATGCTCGTGGTCGCTCGCGCGGCGCAGGGCGCGTTCGGCGCGATGTTGGCTCCCGCCGCTCTCTCGCTACTCACCACGACGTTCACGGACGTGAAGGAGCGAGCCAAGGCCTTTGCCATCTATGGGGCAATCGCCGGCGCGGGTGCCGCCGTGGGGCTTCTGCTGGGCGGCTTGCTCACGCAGTACCTCGACTGGCGGTGGTGCCTCTACGTCAACATCATCTTCGCCGTCGCTGCAAGCGTCGGGGCTCTCGTGTTCCTGCGCAACCAAGAACGTGCACCGGGTGCCCGGCTCGACCTGACCGGAACGGTGACGGCCGTCGGGGGTCTAGCGGCGTTGGTGTACGGCTTCTCCGAAGCCGATACTCTCGGCTGGGGCAGTGGTGTCACGATCGGCTTCCTCGTCGGCGCTGTGGTGCTCCTGGCACTTTTTGTACGGCTCGAGTCGCGCGTAGCGAGCCCGCTGCTGCCGCTGCGCGTGATCGCCGATCGCAACCGTGGCGGCGCCAATCTCGCGATCCTGCTCGCCGGCGTCAGCATGTTCGGCGTCTTTCTGTTCTTGACCTACTACCTGCAGCTGACCCTCGGATTCTCCCCCGTCAAGACCGGCGTCGCGTTTCTCCCCTTGGTGGCGGGACTGATGGTCACGAGCACGCTCGGCGGCACGGTGTTGTTACCGAGGATCGGAGCTCGGCCGCTCGTGAGTGGCGGGATGGTCATAGCGGGTGTCGGCATGTTCCTCATGTCCCACATCAGCGTCTTCGGCGGCTACACGACCCACGTCATGCCGGCGCTCGTCGTGACCGGACTCGGGATGGGGCTCATCTTTTCCGCAGCGATGAACGTCGCGACAGCGGGCGCGGCCTCCCACGACGCCGGAGTGGCCTCGGCGCTACCGAACGTGGCTCAACAGGTCGGCGGTGCACTCGGGCCAGCGTTGCTCAACACGATCGCGACGAGTGCGGCGCTCCATTTCACGCCTGTGATCGCGGGCGCTTCGGCTCGCGTGATCGAAGGCGCCAAGGCCGTCCACGGTGACACCACTGCGTTCACTGTCGTCTATCTCATCCTCTTCGCGTCCGCCATTATTTGCGGGCTCGTGTTGAAGGGAGGACGACCTCAGCCCTCGGTCGTGGCGGACGAGGTCAGCGAGCGTTGATGTAGTCGACGAGCTCCTTGCGGTCCTTCTCGAGCTCGCCGATACGGGTCTTCACGATGTCCCCGATGCTGACGATGCCCGCGAGCACCCCGTCCTCGACAACCGGGACGTGCCTGATCCTCCGGTCTGTCATCGTGGCCATCAGTGAGTCGGTGTCGTCGCTCGGAGCGCACGTGTAGACCGTGGAGGACATGATCGACGAGACCGGCTCGGTGAGAAGCCCTGCTTCTTGGTCGTGGAGTCCCCTCACGACGTCTCGCTCTGAGAGGATCCCATCGATGTGCTCGCCGTCGCGCGAGACCACGAGAGCGCCGATGCCGTGCTCGGCGAGCGAGGCAACGGCTTCGCCTACGGCGGCATCCGGCCGGATCGTCGCAACGACGTTTCCTTTCGAGGCCAGGAGGGTCTCTATACGCATGGGCTTGTCTCCTCAATTCACTAAGTCACACAACCTTACGCCCGAGTCATCTCAATCGGAAGTGCCAAGCCGATGAGGATGATCATCGCCACGTACGAGATGAGTTTCGCGAGANNGCCTGCGCGTAGGCCGTGGTGCCGGGACCGAACGCGAAGAAGGTCCCGTTCGTGGCGAGCTCCAAGTATCCGTCGGCACCTGAGATGACAGCAATGGCGGCCGGCACGAGCGAGTACCCAAGCGCCGTCGTGGACCCGAAGTAAGTTGCATTGCCGAAATGGTGGACGTCACCGTCCGCGCTGAGGAGGTAATACCCATTGCCCGAGGAGTCGATCGCGCCTGCAGTCACGCTCTCGCCCCGCACCGAGCCGAGAGATTTGGCGTCGCCGAATGCCTTCACGGCGCCATCGCTCAGGAACATCATGTATTCCTTGGAGCTCGGCGTGATGTCGACGACTACGACGGACTGATGGTGGGTGGACCCGTAGGACGTCGCGTCGCCGAAGGACTTGATGCCTCCGCCTGCGAGGAGCAGCAAGTATCCACGCCCGCCCGCGGTGAGGGTCGCCCCGACGACCGTGGCGCCCTTGGCAGAGCCGTAGGACTTCGCATCGCCGAAGGCGTGGACTGAACCATTCGATCCGATCAGCAGGTACCCGAGTCCCGTTGGCTCGGCGAGCAACGAGACGTAGCGAGCGTGAGCCCCGAGGCTCGGTCCGGAACCGAGGCTACGCACGCCGACACCGACGACTTTGCCGGTGGCCGAGGTCACCCAGACTCCGTGGACCCGGGCGTAGGAGCTGACGGGAAGGCCGGTCGTCTCCTTCATCCCGACGACGGTGCCATTCGAATCGGCGACCCAGGTCATGGCGGTGGTCCGATCAACCGCGACACCGACGGGCGTACCGCCGACAGGCAATGTCGTCAGGAATCGCTGCGTGACCGATCCTGCCGGCGCGGCACCAAGGGCGAGGACGAGAGCGGACGCGATCGGCAGCCCGGTAGAGCTGCTATCAGCCTCCGTCCGATCAGGCGACCAGCCATCTGTGTCGATTCCCCATTCCCAGCGACGCGTGTTGAAGCAAGCCCGCGCCGACGCGGCTTTTGCAGCTCGGTGCCGTGCTGCGCGCCAGCCTGGGTATTTATCGGCCTCCAGTGCCGCTGGCTTGAGCAGCTGAGAGGGTGTATGTCCGTGCTTCGTGGCGTCGCGGGGACATCATGGCCGCCACGGCAGCGACTATTCCGAGCGCCATCAGGAGGTCCCCCGGACTCACCACCGTGCCGAGCGCCCGAAGCGGGATCCAGTCTCCGAACGCGAGCCACGGTGCTGCTGCCGACGCCGCGTGGGTCGCCAGCAGGTGCTTTCCGAGATGGCCACGAGCGACATCGAGACCCGACAGTCCGGCTTGCCTGAGTGCCAGCGACGACACCGGCATGGCGCCGTAGACGGCGATCGGCACGAGGTTGGCAAGCCAGCCGAACCCGATGGCGCAGAGGGCCGCCTGTTCGCCGCGGGACCTGCTGGCGAGATTGCGGGCGATCCACGCACCGACGAGCAGATCTGATGTCAGAACGAGCGGCACGCGGCAGGGCGCCGCGAGCGCATGGCGCCCCGAGAGGGCGCCGAGAGCGATCTGAATCGCGAGGGCCAGGCCCACGACCCAGTTAGCTCGTAGGCGAACGCGCGCGAGGAGACGGAGGCGCCCACCGCTCGCGTAGCCGATTAGAACACCGGCGAGGACAGAGGCGGGAAAGAGGATCACGGATGGAGCGCTCCCGCTGCGGGCAGCGGCCGGCTGTCACTCGTGGCGAGCTCGAGCCGCCGCCGCCCGCCTCGCGGGGCTGCTCAGCGACTACGGGTGGATGTTGAAGCCCTGCCAGATCGGTGCAGCGCCGGCGAACCAGGCAGCAGCCAAGACGCCGATGGCTGTTGCGGCCGCGATGGCACCGCGGGTTGCTCTCATCGTGAGTGACCTCCAGTCATGGCCGGACCGCCGCCGGCCTCATAAGAACAGAGCGCGATCTGGCCGTCCAGATACAAGTTGCCCCTTGCCTTACCCGCCACCAGCTCGCGTAAACTCACCGCGTGGCGGAAGGTGCGGAAAATGAGGTGGCGGAACTGGTCGCGGCGGCGCAGCGAGGAGATGATTCAGCTTGGCGCGCCCTCGTCGCGCGCTATCTCGATCTCGTATGGGCGATCGCACGCGGCCACTCCCTCGATAATTGCGACGCGGCTGACGTCACCCAGACGACCTGGATGCGGCTCCACGAGCAGCTTCCTCGACTGACCGAGCCGTCTCGGGTGGGAGCATGGCTTGCGACCACGGCGAGACGGGAGTCGTTGAAGGTGGCGCGCGAGCGTCGTCGCCAGGTCCCGGTCTTGCTCACGGAGCGATACGGCGAACGTGCGCTGTCGGCTCTGGCGGCCCCGCCGGCCGACGAGTCGATACGAGGCGCCGACAGCGAGCGCGACCGGATGCTTTGGCAGGCCTTCGGGGAACTCACGCCGTCCTGCCAGGCACTCCTTCGCGCGCTCACGGCCGACCCTCCCCCGAGATACTCAGAGCTGAGTGCCGCGCTCGGCATGCCGATCGGCAGCATCGGACCTACACGGGCTCGCTGCCTCGACCGTCTGCGGGCGAACCTGCTCTCGCTCTCCGCGCCCACCGGCCGCAGTGAGACGGGAGATACTGGCGGGAAGGCCCGCAGAACGACGACGCAGACGGAGCCCACCGAAAGGGAGGTCTCGTGACGGGGTTGCCTGAGGAGCAGAGCGCCTCGATCATCCCAATCGAAGTGCTTACGCGCGAGGCGACGTGGCGCCGGCTTGCAGAGCTCGCCCGTCGCACCGATCGTCCACCGCGTGAGGTGGAGGACGCGGCACTCGCCCTCAATGAGCGGGTCGAACCGGCCTGGCGATCGATCGACGACGAGCTGGCGGCCCTCGTCTACGACTCGGACCAGGATCCGCAAGCGCTCGAGAACGTCCGGTCTCTTTCGTCTTCGACTCGCCGGCTGACTTTTCAGGCGCCCGAACTCCTACTAGAGGTCGAGATAACCCTCGGGCGCCCACGGACGCTCGTCTGCCAGGTCGTCCCACCCCAGCCTGCGGTCCTCGAGGTCCGTCTGGAGAGCGGGATCTTGAGTTCGGAGACCGATTCCTTCGGTACCTTCCACGTACCCTCGGTGCCGCCCGGACCATTCAGCTTGCGCTGCAGCCCACTAGGTCAAGCCGAAGGGTATTCAGAGCGCGCCGGCCCGGTGGCGACGAGCTGGGTTCGGATCTGAGCACCGTCCCCGAGCCGAGCGAGCCGAGCGAGCCGCTCGAGCCGCTCGAGGTCGCCGAGCTAGCGGTCCGGCTGGCGGAGTCCGATCCGCATCGGTCCCGCCGGTTGGCCCTCGACATCGCGAAGCGTGAGGCGAGCGGCGACAAAGCGCGCTGCGTCGCCTTTCATGCCGCTGCCCTCGCGTGCTTGCAACTGGGAGAGGTCAGCGAGGCGCGCCTGCAGGTGAGCGCGGGAATGGCTCTTGCAACTTCACCGGCACTGGCGAGGCAGTCTGCTGAGCTCATTGCAACCTCGGCCTTGCTCTGGTTTCACGCTGAGCAGCCAGACCTCGCCTTCGCCGAGCTAGACGCGGCGCTCCGGAATCTCGGCGGCAACATGGGGCTCGAAGCCGCGGCCGCGTTATACGGCCAACGGGCTCACCTGTTGCTCCGCCTCGGCCGTTACGACGAAGGCCTCGCCGACAGCGATCATGCCTTGCGCGCACTCTCTCGGCTCCCGTCGGGCAGCAGAGAGACGATGGAGGCACGAGTTCTCTCCAACCGTGCGCTCGCTCAGGCGTACCGCGGGAATTACGAGTTGGCCCTGGCCGACTTTGCCCGTGCCCTCGAGTTGCACGCAAGCGCAGGCGCCGATCTGTTCGTCGCGCAGGTGCTCCACAACCTCGGCTTCGTCGCGACCCGCCTGGGCGATGTGCCTCTGGCTCTCCGACGCTTCGACCAAGCGCTCGTCGCGTACGTCCGGCTCGGCTTGCCAACCCATCAGTTGATGGTCGATCGCTGCGAGCTTCTGACGATGGCAAGACTGATCCCTGAGGCTCGCAGGGCGGCGGCCGAAGCCGCGGATGCTCTCGAGGTGGCAGGCCTCACGTCCGATGCGGCGGAGGCCAGACTATGGCTCGCCGAGGCATGCATGGCCGACTATGACTTGCCAGCCGCGGCGGAGGCCGCCAACCAAGCGACGGTTGCCTTCGAGCGCCAAGGCAGGGATACCTGGGCGGTTCTCGCCCGCGATGTGAACGAGCGCGCCCGCCGGGGAGCGCTCGTCGACTCGCTCGCCATCTACGAGTCCGCCTGCGCTTCCGCAGAGGCTCTCGAAGGAGCAGGTTGGCTTGGCCGGGCGCTGGCAGCCAGGGTCGCTGCCGCCCGGTCTGCCTTGGCCGCTGGGCGCAACGAACTAGCTCTTTCCGTCCTTCGTGCCGGCGGTCAGCCGGACCCCGGAGGGCCGTCGGCGGAGTGGCTGCTCACACTGCACGCCGAGGCGCTCGAACACCTCGCCCTCGGGCGCCGCGGCGAGAGTCTCGAAGCCTTGCGGCGCGGGCTCGAGGCGGCAACCGTTCACGCGGCGAACCTCCGACTGTCGACGGGCCAAGCCGGGCACGGATCGCCTGTCGCCGCGATGGCCGAGACCGGACTCGGGATCGCCCTCTCCGAAGGTGATCCCGCAGGCGTGCTCGAGTGGGCCGAGAGATGGCGACTGGGTGTCAGGTCCGCCGCGACGGCGCCCGACCACGACACAGATGGGCCGGCGCCCGGCTTCAGTGGGGAGACACTGCTTGGGTCTCTCGGGCAGTCCGTGTTGATCGAGTTCATCAGCCACAACGGAGCGCTCTTGGCCGTCGTGGCTGGCGAGGGTGAACTTCGCCTCTGCCAAATCGGGCCTCTCAAACCGATCGAGGCTGCCCGGTCGGCGTTGCACTTTGCTATAGGACAGCTCGCGGGCGGCCGCCAGCAACCTGCCGGACGCCGCGCGATGGCCGACTTGCTGAAGCGATCCGCGACGCTGCTCGATGCCCTCGTCATCGCCCCAGTGCTGGCGGCCTGGCGACGCGACGAGCGGCCTTTTGGACAGATCGTGATCGTGCCTTCTGGCGGCCTCCACGATCTTCCCTACGGAGCGCTCTCCTCACTCAGCGGACTCCCGGTCACAATCGCTCCGAGCGCCACGACCTGGGCGGCTGGTGCCGGTGTCGACCCCGACACGACGTACAGACCGACAACGGACGACTTGCTGCTCGTCGCCGGACCCGATCTTCGTGCGGCAGCAGCCGAGACCGAGGCAGTTCGTACCCTGTGTTACGCGGACAAGAGGGTACGAGTGCTAGAGGGCCCCGATGCGACGCGCACCGCGGTGCTCGACGGGCTCTCGCGGGCGGCAGTCGCTCACCTCGCCGTCCATGGTCGCTTTCGGGCGGACAACCCCTACATGTCGAGCTTCCACCTATACGACGGTGACCTGACAATCCACGAAATGGCCTCTCTCAGCCCTCGGCCTCGCCCTTCCTGCGTGGTGTTGTCGGCATGTGATGCTGGAAGGATCGTCGCTCACCCAGGTGAGGAGCTCACCGGCCCCGTCCCGGCACTTCTCGGCTTCGGTGCCGGGTTCGCGATCGCGGCCGTGGCACCCCTGGTCGACTCCGCCATGCCGGAGGTCTCGGTCGCCCTCCACCGGCGCCTCGCCGCGGGCGTCAGTCCCCCGGTTGCCTTGCGCGACGCTCGTCAGGAGATCGGTGAGCTCCCATCGGTCGATATCGAGGAGCTCGCAGAGGGCAGCGATCGGGTGATGGCAGCCCTGTCGGCGGCCTGTCTCTCTTGCCACGGGCCTGGCGGCCGCCTGCCTGGCATCACCCCCCTGATGCTGGGAGAATCCTCCGCGTGAAAACGTCGGAGGAGCTGCCGCTCCCGCAGATGGCGACCATCGAAGGGGCAGACGGTCGCTCGGTGTCGGAGATGTTCGATGCGATCGTCCGGAACGTGGACAGCGTCATCCACGGCAACTCGCTCTCCGTGCGCCATGCGGTGACATGCCTCGTCGCCGGTGGCCACTTGTTGATCGAGGATGTGCCCGGAGTAGGCAAGACCTCGCTCGGCAAGGCGCTCGCGGCTTCGATCGACTCGCGCCAACGAAGGATCCAGTTCACCTCCGACCTTCTGCCTTCCGACGTCACGGGCGTGAGCGTGTTCGACCGCGACACCAGCAAGTTCGAGTTCCGGCCGGGGCCCATCTTCGCCAACATCGTTCTCGGAGACGAGATCAACCGGACACCACCGAAGACTCAGTCGGCTCTGCTCGAGGCGATGGAAGAGCGACAAGTGACGGTCGAGGGCACGACGTACCCGCTTCCCGAACCGTTCATGGTGATCGCCACTCAGAACCCGCAAGAGCACGACGGGACCTACCCGCTGCCTATCAGCCAGCTCGACCGGTTCTTGATGCGTGTCCACCTCGGCTACCCCGATCCTGCCGAGGAGGTGGGGCTGCTCAACACCCACGGCTCACTCGAACCTCTCGAGCACCTGCGCCCGGTCGCGACCCCGAAGGACGTCGTGACGATGACTGAAGCGGCTCGACGCGTTCACTGTTCGCCTCCTTTGCAGCGCTACCTGGTCGACCTCGCCAACGCGAGCAGGTCTCATCCGGCGATCTCGCTCGGTATGTCCCCCCGGGCAACGCTTTCCCTCCAACGTGCCTCCCGTGCCTGGGCACTGCTGCACGGCCGGGATTTCGTCCTGCCCGACGACATAAAGGCGCTCGCGTTGCCCGTCATAGGGCACCGCATGGAGCTGCGGAGCGCTCGCTCAGGCTCAAGAGACCAGATCGCCGGCGTAGTGGCCGAGATCCTCTCGAAGGTGCCCGTGCTCGACTCGAACTCCTCGAGGACCTGAGAGCGACCGGCATCGCCGCATGCTGACTCGTCGGGGGCGATTAGTACTTGGCCTTGCAGCGGTCCTCTTAGTCGCCGGCCGGATCCTCGGCGTCACCGAGATGTTCGGGCTTGCTGCCGCTTCGCTCGCCGTAGTTGCCCTCGGCGTGGCCCGCGTCCGCGCGCCACAGCTACGCGTGAACCTTGCAGCTCGCGTCGTCCCGCCTGTGATCCGCGTCGGCGATCTCGCGACTCTCGAGTTGGCCGTCGAGAACGCCGGCCTTTCTCCGACACCCTCCGGACGCCTCCAGCTCGTCCCGGCCGCCGGGGCAGAGGGCCCGGTGATTGAAGTGCCCCGTCTCGTGCCTGGAGAGAAGGCAACAGTCTCGTTGCGTCTTCCGAGCGACCGGCGTGGACGTCACGACGTGACGGGCTTCGACGCCGTGCTCACTGACGCTCTCGGTACTGCCCGACGGCGGGTGACGGGGATCGGGCCGTCGCGCTACGGGGTCCGACCCGTCGCCGAACCGCTGTCAGCGCTCCTGCCTTCCGGTGGTCAGCAGGCCGACCTCGAGACCACTCGCTCGTCTGCCGAGCGCCTCCGCTCTGGAGCGTCGCTGCTGCGCTCTTACATCGCCGGTGATGACCTCCGCCGGATCCACTGGCCGACCACCGCCCGCGTCGGCGACCTCATGGTCCGAGAGGGCGGAGACCGAGAACTCGATGCGAGCTCAGGCGTAAGCGTCGTGCTGTCACCGTTCGTGTTGAGCAGCGACGATCCTGCACGCCAGTCCGCCCGTTTCGAGGATGCCGTCCGGATCACGGCGAGCCTCGTCACCGCTGCAGCGCGCGAGGGTTCGTTCCGGCTCGTGGTACAAGGCGGCGCTGATAGCGGCGAAGGTACTGGCATGCGGCATCTGGACGCGGTGCTCGAAGTGCTGACCGACGTCCGTGCGATGCCCGTCGGAAAGCACGATCAGATCCGCCCGGCACTGCCGCGCACCTCGTACGAGGACCGGGTGGTGCTCTTTGTCGCAGCGTGCGAGTCACCGTCAGCCCTCGAGACACTGTTCGGCGCGCCACCCGAGCTAGCAGCGCCGGGGTCGTCGTCCGTCGTAGTGATCTGTGCAGGTGGCTCCGAAGCTCGGATGGACTTGCTCGAGCGCCGTCAGCTCCTTGTTCAAGTCCCGCTCGGCGGCTCGCTCGAAGAGCTGTGGTCGGCGGGAGAGACATCAATGGTGGGCTCGTGACCAAGCCCGGAGGGCTCGATCACGGCGGTCCGAAGCGCTTCGGGCTGAGCCCATGGATCTTCCTCACCGCTACTGACGTCGTCGCGATCGGCACACTCGCGCGTTGTTACTCAGGCCCGGGCGAGCTGGTACTCGCGGTCCCAGTATGCGTCCTCATTCACCTCTTTGCGGGAGGGGGACGGCGCCTTGCGACGATGCGGGCGCTCCGATCGAGCCCTCCGGGCGCCCCGCGCTCGAGGACGCTCGGGCCTTTCGGATGGGGTCTCGCCATGCTCGTTGGCTTCCTCGTTCCGCTCGTGGCCCTCGACGGGCACACGTTCTCTTATGGCCTGCCGTTGGCAGGGACCTGGCACGTTGTCGATGGCCAGCTCACGGTCGCCTGGTCGATCTTCTCGAACAAGCTCGCCCCCGTCGTAGAGGCCCCTGGGCTCGTTCTCGCAACCGCATGGGCGGCAGGAGCGGTCGCGCTCGCCTCCGAGGTGCTCTACGCCGACTTCGGGCTTCCGGCGATCCTCGCACTGGTCCCGGCATTCGACGTCGTCGTGTTCACCGGCACCCTCGGAACCTCGACAGGGCGGGCCGCCGAGTTGGCGTTGATAGCGGGACTCGCCATCGCCTTCTTGCTCACGTCCCAAACCGATCGCGAGGGCACCCGCGTCGTGGTCATGGCCCGTACCGACGCCGGCCCGACCGACGCCGGGCGGTCGACGAGCAGCGCCCTCAAGCGGCGGGCACTACCGGGCGTCGCGGTCGTCGCAGCGTTAGCAGCCGGTGTGCTCGGCCCTGTGTTGCCCGGCGCGACGAGCTCCCCGCTAATCGCCTGGCACGGCCTTGTTGCTCGAAAGGGGGCGGGCAACTCAGACAAAGGCCAGGGGACAGGAGGTCCTAACAAGATCTTCGTGAGCGATCTCGTGCAGGTGGCAGAGCAGGAAGTCGAAGACTCTGACGCGCTGCTCTTCACCGTCCACAGCAGCGTGCGGACGAGGGAGACCCTTCTCACGCTCGACCGCTTCAACGGGAACAGCTGGTCCCGCATCGAGGACGGCGCCCCCGGCCAATCGCTCGCCGTCCCACAGTTCAACGCCACGATCGGAGTACTCGAAAAGAACCCGCCAGCGCCGACAGAGGCGTCCGGGGGCGGACAGCAGGTCGAGCAAGTGATCGATATCGCGGGCCTCGGGGGCTCGTGGCTCCCGACTCCGGGCAAGACGCAAGCAGTGGACGGTGACGGCGACATCTCCGAGCTCGGTGCGGGCGGACCGCTTGTGGCGCCAGCTCCCCTCACAGACAACCTGACTTACGCGGTGAGCGCCGACCTGCCACAGACGCCTACAGCCAGCTCGGTCGCGAACGCCGTGCCTGGCATTGAGAGCCAGGACCTACAGCTCCCCGGTACGGTGCCGGCCAACGTCGTCGCTCTGGCGAAGAAGATCGTGGCGGGAACGACCACGCCCTTCGAGGAAGCCGAGCGGTTGCAGGACTACTTCTTGTCGGGGAACGGATTCGTCTACCGATTGCCGAACATCGCGCCGGGCGGCGCCATCGCCAACTCGAGTGACAGCTATACGGCCTTGGAGGCGTTCCTCTTTCACAGCCGGGTTGGGTACTGCCAGCAGTACGCAACTTCCTTCGCGGTGCTCGCCCGGATCGAAGGGTTGCCGACTCGCATCGCCGTCGGGTTCCTTCCCGGCAAAGAGACCGGTCGCGACACCTACCTCGTGAGCGGCTCGCAGGTGCACGCCTGGCCGGAGGTCTATCTGACGGGGTACGGCTGGGTAACCTTCGAGCCGACGCCGGGAGCACCTTCGCCGACGGGACCACAGGTCACCCCTACGACGCTCAAGGTAGGACCGCACCCCCCGGTCAGCGTCACGACCCCACATCCGGGCCACAACCTGGGGCAAGGTGGTGCCGGGGCAAAGCCGACGGCGCCGGTTCGCCACCACCATCACGGGACGGCCAAGTCGGCAAACCAGGTCGGCGGCAGCGGAGTTACCGACATCCTGCTCGGGCTGCTCGGCCTCGGGATTGCCTGGGCTCTCGCGGTACCACTGTGGCGGCTCACCCGCAGGCGCATTGACCGTCGCAACTACCGGTCGGCGACGCTCGCGGCCTGGAGGTCTGCCACCTGGGTCCTCGCGGCGGCTAGTGCGCACCGGAGGCGCTCGGAGACCCATCTCGAGTTCGCCGCGCGGGTTCGCAAGCTCGGGTTGCTCGGCAACGAGGGCGACGAGGCCCTCGAGAGGCTCGCCCATCGCATGGACAGGGTCCTCTACGCGCCAAACATGGGTGACCCTGATCGGAACCAAGACGCGACCGCGGCTTGGGCGGAGTCAGCGACTGTCCGGCGCTCGGCCCGGCGCCGAATCGCTTGGTGGCAGCAACTCTCGCTCATTGTCGATCCGCGGGACTTGATCGGACCCACTTGAGCTGAGCTGCCCCGGCGCGCGCTGACCTGATTCCGCCTATAGGGTGCTTCCGTGGCCGATCAGGCGCGCTTCGCGGAGGACACCGAGCAGTACATGAGCCCTCTCTATTCTGCCGCGCTCCGGATGACCCGCAACCGAGCCGACGCAGAGGACCTCGTGCAGGAGACATACCTGAAGGCCTACCGGGCTTATGGGTCCTTCCGTGAAGGCACGAACTTGAAGGCGTGGCTGTATCGGATCCTCACCAACACGTTCATCAACACCTACAGGGCAAAGCGACGCCACCCTGACGAGACTGAGCTCGAGGAGATAGAGGACTTCTACCTGTACCGTCGCCTCGGTGGTCTCGAAGCTGCGGCTGCCGGCCGGAGCGCCGAGGACGAAGTGCTCGACCGCTTCACCGACGACGAGGTGAAAGAGGCGATCGAGTCGCTGCCGGAGAACTTCCGGATCACGGTTCTGCTGGCAGACGTCGAGGGTTTTTCCTACAAAGAGATCGCTGAAATCACCGATGTGCCGATCGGCACTGTAATGAGCCGGCTCCACAGGGGAAGAAGGTCGCTCCAGAAGGCGTTGCACGAATTCGGGAAAGAGCGTGGACTGGTGAGTGCACAGTCCTGATGACCCGGAGACCGGAGATGGCCAGGAGAGAGCATCAAGACGAGCTGGACTGCCGAGAGGCTCTCCACCGCATCTACCACTTCCTTGACGGGGAGATGACCTCCGAGCGGTGCGCTCAGATCGAGACTCATCTGAACGGCTGCTCGCCGTGCCTCGAAGCATTCGGGTTCGAAGCAGAGCTACGTAAGGTCGTCGCCTGCAAGTGTCAAGAGACTGCACCTGACACGCTTCGTGAGCGGATTGCCGAAGCCATACATCACGAGCACGATCGGGCGGCCACCTAGCCGGTGGTCTACGAACCCGTCGACTGGACCGTCGCGGAACGAGTTGCTGTCCGCGTGGCGAGGCGATCCGCGCCTGAGCTGAATACGACGGAGACCGACCGGTTGTGTCGTGACTTTGCCGAGCTGACGCCAGTGGCGGAAGAGTTGGTAACCGCGACGACCGGCCTTGCATCGCTCGAGGGATCTGCGCGAGCTGAGGTCACTGACCGCGCCGGGTGGATCCGTGCGAACATCGCGTCTTTCCGGCGCTTGCTCACTCCCTTGTTCGAACGAGCCGAGGCCGAGGGTCACGCACTCGGGCGCGTGCTTCCGGGTCCCGTCGCGAAGGCAGGTCGCGCTGCCGCAGGGGCCGAGCTCGGCGCAGTGCTCGGCTGGATGTCGACACGCGTGCTCGGGCAATACGACCTCTTGTTCACCGAGGACGCCGACTCCCCCGGTGACGTCGTCTACTACGTCGGGCCGAACGTCGTCTCCCTCGAGCGACGCCACGGCTTCCCTGCGAACGAATTCCGGCTCTGGATCGCCATCCACGAGCTCACCCACCGTGCCCAGTTCACGGGTGTCCCGTGGATGCGCCGGTACTTCCTCGATCTCGTCGACCGCGCCATGTCGATGGCCACGCCTGACACGAAGGCACTCGCAGGCGCGCTCGCGAGGACGGCGAACGAGATTCGTGCCCACCGGAACCCGCTGGCGGAGTCCGGGCTCGTCGGCGTGCTCGCGTCGCCTGAGCAGGCGAAGGTCCTGCGGCAGGTGCAGGCCCTCATGAGCCTCCTCGAGGGGCACGGGGACACCGTGATGAACCGGGCCGCGGCGGACCGCATCCCTGGCGCGAAGCGCTTCGCCGATACCTTGCAAGCGCGTCGTGATTCCGCCGGCGGCATCGTCAAGCTCATCCAGCAGCTGATCGGTATGGAAGCGAAGTTGCGGCAGTACCGAGAGGGCGAGCTCTTCGTCGAGACCGTCGAGCGCGAGGGTGGGCTCGATCTCTTCTCGCTCGTCTGGGAAGACCCGCAGTATCTGCCGAACCTTGAAGAGGTGCGCGACCCCGCGCTCTGGCTCGGCCGCGTTGGGGGTCGGTCGCTAGAGATCGCTTGATGGCGGCAAGCCCGGCTCTGCGCGTCGTCGGTCCTGACGATGGCCCTCCAGCAAGGGAGTTCGCGAGGGGATTGCTCGCGCGGTGCAGTTTTCCAGTCGACGTGGCCGAGTCGGACGTCCTCGCATGTGCTGTGTCGGGCGGTGCTGACTCTCTTGCCCTGCTCGTGCTCGCGACCGAGGCCGGCTGCAAGCCGACGGCCTACCACGTCGACCACGGCCTCCGCCCGGGGTCAGCATCCGAGGTCGAGATAGTCGAGCGAGCTGCCTTTGCTCTCGGAGCGGAAGTGGTCTCTCTCCGGGTCGATCTCGCGCCCGGCCCCAACCTCGAGGCGAGAGCCCGAGCTGCCCGCTTTGCCGTACTTCCGGGCGGCGTCGCGACCGGCCACACCGCCGATGACCAGGCAGAGACGGTTCTCATCAATCTCCTCCGGGGCTCGAGCACCGCAGGGCTGGCCGGCATGGCGGCCGGTGTGCGGCATCCGATCCTGGGCTTGCGCAGATCCGAGACGCGAGCAGTTTGCCGCGAAGCCGGGTTGGAGTGGTTCGAGGACCCGAGCAATAGCGAGGTCGGCCCGCTCCGCAACCGAGTCCGGCAACGGCTGCTTCCCGACCTGAACGAGTTGTCCGGTCGAGACCTCGTGCCGATCCTCTGTCGCCAGGCGGACCTGCTCGGTGACGACGAGGCCCTCCTCGACGAGCTCTCGCTCGTCATCGACCCGACCGTGGCACGGCAGCTCGCCGGCGCACCGCTCCCCCTCGCACGGCGAGCGATCCGCAGATGGTTGAGGCAGGCAGGTAAGACCGACCACCCACCATCTGCCGCCGCGGTCGATCGCGTTCTCAGAGTGGCAGCCGGGAGGGTGCTCGCTTGCGAGGTCGGAGGCGGTATCTCGGTCCGCCGGCGTGCCGGAATTCTCGTCATCGAGCGCACCGGGCCCCGGCCAGTCCAGTAACCTCCTCGCCCGTGACCGAGGGAGAGGACCGGACCGCCGGCCGGCAGGATCCGACCTGGATCGCAAAGGACCCACTCCTCGGCGCGGTCGTGGTGTCAGCCGGCCAGATCGCCGCGCGCGTGAGCGAGCTCGGGGAGCAGATCACGAAGGACTTTTGGGGCAGGCCGCCGCTTCTCGTAGGAGTCTTGAAAGGTGCATTCGTCTTCCTCGCTGATCTCGCCCGAGCGATCGAGCTGCCACTCGAGATGGACTTCATGGCCGTCGCCTCCTACGGCACCGCGACGAAGACGAGTGGGGTCGTGCGGATCGTGAAGGACCTCGATCTCGACCTGACCGGTCGCCACGTGATCGTGATCGAAGACATCGTCGACAGCGGCCTCACGTTGTCGTATCTCCGAAAGAGCCTGCTCGCGCGCGGTCCCGAGTCGCTCGCAATCTGCACTCTCTTGCAGAAGACCGGGCAGCAGCGGGCGGATTTCGACGTCGAGTACGTCGGCTTTGAGATAGCGCCCGACTTCGTGGTCGGTTACGGCCTCGACGTCGCCGAGCGGTACCGGAATCTTCCGGATCTCCGCGTCTATCTCGCTGGAGAGCCGGAATGAGCGTCGACCGCGGTCGTATCGAAGCAGCAGTTACCGAGCTGTTGACCGCTATCGGCGAGGATCCGGGGAGAGATGGGCTGCAGCGAACCCCCGAGCGGGTGGCCAACATGTTCGAGGAGCTCTTCGGCGAGTCCTCCGAATCGCCCGATCGCTTCCTCACCGTCTCGTTCGCTGCCGAGCACGACGAGATGGTGATGGTGCGTGACATCCCTTTCGCGTCGCTGTGCGAGCACCACCTCGTGCCGTTCCTCGGCAAGGCCCACGTCGCCTACATTCCCTCCGAGGAAGGACGCCTCACCGGCCTGTCGAAGCTCGCCCGCGTCGTCGACGCCTACGCGAAGCGCCTTCAGGTGCAAGAGCGGATGACCTCGCAGATCGCCGACTCGATCGAACGGGTTCTCACGCCCCGCGGCGTGCTCGTGGTGCTCGAGGCCGAGCATCTCTGCATGTCGATGCGGGGCATACGCAAGCCGGGAACCTTGACGGTGACCTCCGCTGTCCGCGGGTTGTTCCGGAACGACCCCGCGACCCGCGCCGAGGGCATGGCGTTCGTGCGGGGAAGCCGGTCCTTTCCCGCGTGAGCCTCTACTCTCATGCTGTGCGTCCTTTGGTAATGGGCGTCCTCAACGTCACTCCGGACTCCTTTTTCGACGGGGGCCGGTACCTCGACCACGACGCGGCGATCCGTCGCGGCACAGAGATCCTCGACGAGGGCGCAGACATCCTCGACATCGGCGGCGAGTCGACGAGACCCGGCGCGTCGGCCGTCTCAGAAGATGAGGAGTTGCGCCGAGTGATGCCTGTCTTCGAGGCGCTCGCGCGGGACGACAGGGTGACGAGCGGCCGTGCGCGCTTGTCGATCGACACCACTACGCCGGCCGTCGCCCGCGCGGCGGTGGGCGCAGGAGCCACGATGGTGAACGACGTCTCGGCATCCCTCGGCGAGGTGGCCGCGGAGACGGGTGCCGCATTCGTGGCCATGCACGCCAAAGGCACGCCGGCTGAAATGCAGGACGATCCTTCGTACGACGACGTGGTCGGCGAGGTCTCGGCGTACCTGGCAGATCGCGCCCGTGCGGCAAATGCTGCCGGGGTGCAGGAGGTCTGGATAGATCCGGGCATCGGGTTCGGCAAGACCGCACACCACAATCTGGCGCTCCTTCGAGCGTTGGGCCAGCTCACGGCACTCGGGTGGCCGGTTGTCGTGGGCACGAGCCGGAAGACGTTTCTCGGCCGAATAGCAGCCGGCGGCCCTGATGCGCCCCCGCTGCCCCCGAGCGAGCGATTCGAGGGGTCACTTGCTACAGCCGTCTGGTCGATGGCTTGCGGCGCAGCTGCGGTCCGGGTGCACGATGTCCGTGCCACAGTGCAAGCGGCACGCATCGTGGCTGCGGTCGGCGACGCAGCGACTCCAGACGACCGAGGACAAGGGGACAATCAGCAATGAGAGGTCGTTGGGCTGCAGGGATAGTGCCGCGCAACTTCTCGTGGATCATCCAGGATCGCCTGGCTGTGAGCGAGCGCCCGGGTGGTTACGCCCGGAATCACAGGAAGGTCCGCCGCCAGGAGGAGCTGCTCTGGTTGCGGGCACAGCACTTCGACCGCGTCGTCTCGCTGCTCGGTTCGTCCCACAACCTTCACGCCTATGACGAGCTCGGTTTGACCTGGGCACACTTTCCGATCCCGAACACGGCCGACATCACAGCTCCGCTGACGGCTCTGTACCCGTCGATGTATGTGTGGCTGCGCGCAGGCGAGCGCCTGCTCCTGCACCAGGACGAGCTCGGCGACCAGCTCATGGGCATAATCGCTGGTTACCTGCTCTGGAGCGCGCTCATCCCCGATGGCCCCCGGGCGATCACTGCGACCGAGCAGCTCCTGAAGCGCCAGATGGGTGCAGTCGGGCGTCGCATCGCGGCGCTGGCGGGCGAGCTTCCTCCGCCGGGGAGGCTGAAGCCGCCTCCGCCACCTGTCGTCCCCGTGGTCGCACCCCCCGAGCCACCCGAGCACCTAACGAAAGAGCCACACGAGTCGTGAAGCCGGGCGACGACAGGATCGAGGTGCTCGGGCTCCGCGTGATCGCTCGCCACGGTGTGCTGCCCGAAGAGCGGGAGCGAGCACAGCCCTTCGAGATCGACCTCGAGATCGAGGCCGATCTGAGCGACGCCGCGCGACATGACGATCTGTCGAGGACAGTCGACTACGGGGCGGTCGTGGAGCGCGTGACTGAGGTTGCGACAACCAAGAGTTTCGAGCTGCTGGAAGCCCTCGCCGATGCGATCGCGGCCTCCGTATTGACCGATTCCCGCGCCGACGCGGTGACAGTGCGTGTGCGCAAGCTCAGGCCGCCGGTCGCGGCGGACGTCGCCTGTGTCGCGGTCACGCTCCGTCGCAGCCTTGCCTGAGGATCGGGCGCGCGTGTGTTCGCGTTCCTCGGTCTCGGCTCGAATCTTGGTGATCGCGAGTCCTACCTCGTAACTGCGGTGGCGGGGTTGCGAGGGCTCGATCCGGAGCTCCAAGTCTCGCCCGTCTACGAGACCGCTCCGGTCGGCGGCCCGCAGGGCCAGGGCGCCTACCTCAATTGCGTTGTCAAGCTCGAGACTGACCTTTATCCCCGAGAGCTCTTGGCGGTGGCTCAGGGCCTCGAGCGCGACGCCCAGCGCGTCCGCACCGCGGTTAATGGCCCCCGTACGCTCGATGTCGACCTACTGCTTCTCGATGACCTTGTCCTAGATGATGCTGACTTCGTCGTCCCACACCCCCGCATGTTCGAGCGTGCCTTCGTCCTGGCGCCGCTCGAAGATCTCGACGCGAGCCGAGTGCCGGCGGATTGGCGCTCCAAGGTGCCGCGCGCCGAGATGCTTGGCGAGGATCTCCGCAAGGTAGGTACACTTCCAGGTAGCTGAACACGACGGGCACCCCGGATAGGGGCTCGAACGGAAGCGAGGCTCACGATGAAGGTCCATATCGTCGGCGCGGGGCGCGCCGGCCGCTCGTTCGAAGCGGCGTTGTCTGGCACAGGTATCGCGGTCGACCTGATACCGGGGCGATCCAGTGCTGACGTCCTATCGGTCGCGGCGAGGGGGTGTGACGCGGTTCTCATCGCGGTGCCCGACCGGTACGTCGCCGGGGTCGCTGCACTCATCGGGCCCGAGGGCAGCGCCGTCGTGCTGCATTGCTCCGGTTCGCTCGGGCTCGATGCACTTGGACCTGCGGAGATACACCCGCGACGGGGATCGATCCATCCCCTTGCGACGCTTCCCGATCCCGTCATCGGATCTCTCCGTTTGCGAGGGGGGACCTTCTTTGCCGTAAGTGGCGACCAGATTGCTACTGATCTCGCTCTCGCTCTCGGTGGCCAACCGATCGTGGTCGCGCCAGAGCAGCGTGCTCGTTACCACGCGGCTGCCTGCATCGCTTCCAACCATCTCGTTGCTCTGCTCGGCCAGGTGCAACGGGTCGCCGCCGAGGCAGGACTTCCGCTCGAGGCCTTCGTGCCCCTCGCGCGCGGCGCGCTCGACGACGTCACGATGCTCGGCCCGGCTGGTGCGCTGACAGGCCCGGCGGCTCGCGGAGACCACCCGACGCTCGAAGCGCACCGGGCGGCGATCGACCCGAGCGAGCGCGATGGCTACGACGCCGGCGTGGTGTTGGCCTCGCGGCTCGCGGCGGAGCGCGATGGCCTCACGGTGGCGGACCCGAGTGCCGCAGACGCATCGTCCGTGCCGAGTTCGACGTCTGCGGGCGGACCTCATTGGAGCTGATTCGCGAGCGGAGCGCCTGGCGGTCCCTTCTCGAGAAACGACGCAAGCGGGGAGACAGCATCGGCCTCGTGCCCACCATGGGCGCGCTGCACGCCGGCCACCTCTCCCTTGCGACGGCCGCCGTCGAGCGCTGCGACTTCGTCGCGATGACGATCTTCGTCAACCCGCTCCAGTTCGGCGACGAGAAAGACCTCGCCGCCTACCCGAGGGATCTCGGCGTGGATCTTCAGACCGCAGGTGACAGCGGAGTCCACGCCGTCTTCGCCCCGAGTGTCGGAGAGATCTACCCCTTCGGCAAGCCTTCGACGATGGTAAGGCCGGGACCGCTGGCGGACCGGCTCGAAGGCATCGCCCGCCCGTCCCACTTCGAGGGTGTCGCGACTGTGGTCACGAAGTTGTTCGCATTGAGCGGCGCTTCGGCGGCGTTCTTCGGCGAGAAGGACTTCCAACAGCTAGCGATCGTCTCTCGCCTCGTCGACGACCTCGACCTGCCGATCGAGGTCGTCGGCTGCCCGATAGTGCGCGAGGCTGACGGCCTGGCCCTGTCGAGCCGCAACCGCCGGCTATCGAGAGCCGAGCGCCAAGCCGCCACGGCGCTCTTCCGGTCCCTCGAGACCGGCCGGCTCGCTCTCGCGCATGGTTCCGACCTCGACACCGCCGAGAAGATGATGATGGCCGAGCTCACGAGCGAGCCGCTCGTCACTCCCAGCTATGCCGTGGCCGTGGAACCCGCGACGCTTGAACGACCGGAGGGGGCCGGCCGTCCGCTGCGCCTGCTCGTCGCCGCAACCATCGGTCCGGTCCGTTTGATCGACAACGTCGCGGCTGAGCAACGCGGAAGCGACCCCGTGGCGCTCGATCCCGTAGCGTCTTGACGATGACTTCGCCCGCCCAGCTCGACGTGCTCGTCGTCGGAAGTGGCGTGGCCGGCTTGTCGGCGGCGGTCCGGCTCGCGGCTCGCGGCGGTGCCCGCGTCGGGATCCTGACCAAGGGCGCCCTTGAGCAGTCCACGACTCGTTGGGCACAGGGCGGTGTCGCGGCCGTGCTCGCAGGCGACGAGGACTCGACCGATCGCCACCTGGCCGACACCCTGCGGGCTGGGGCCGGGCTGTGCGACGAGGCGGCCGTGCGCCTCCTCGTGGACGAGGGACCGGCTCGCGTAACCGAGCTGATCGCCCGCGGAGCGGTCTTCGACCGATTGCCGGGTGGCGATTTTGCGCGCGCCCTAGAAGGTGGGCACTCCTCGCCGAGAGTGCTCCACGCGGGCGGCACTGCGACCGGAGCCGAAGTAGAGCGAGCGCTCGTTGCGGCGGTCGAACAATCGGCCGCCGCGGTGCTCGAGCACTGGTACGCCCTCGATCTCGAGGTCTCAGGCGGACGGTGCCGCGGCGTCCTGGCACTCGACCCGATCGGCGAGGTAGTGGCTGTCCACGCGACACACGTGATCCTCGCTTGTGGCGGCGCCGGGCAGCTCTTCAGCGTGACGACGAATCCGGACGAAGCGACCGGTGACGGCATCGCCATGGCGCTGCGGGCGGGCGTTCTCGTGACCGATGTGGAGTTCATCCAGTTCCACCCGACGGCCCTGCACCATCCGGTCATGCCGCGCCCTCTCATCTCCGAGGCGCTCCGGGGCCATGGCGCGGTGCTGAGAGACGGACGCGGTGAGCGTTTCGTCGACGAACTGCAGCCGCGGGACGTCGTCAGCCGGGCGATCGCAGCCGAGCTGGCCGGTTCGGGATCCACTCACGTCTGGCTCGATTGCACACAGCTGCCCGATTTCGCCGTCCGCTTCCCGACGATCCATGCTGCGCTCGCCCAGGCCGGCTACGACGCGACCCTCGAGTGGCTGCCGATCGCGCCGGCCGCGCATTACATAAGCGGAGGCGTCGCGACGGATCTCGACGGCGCCAGCACTCTCCCAGGCCTTTGGGCCGCCGGCGAAGTGGCATGCACCGGCGTGCACGGCGCCAACCGACTCGCCTCCAACTCCCTCCTCGAAGGGATGGTCTACGGCGCGCGTGTCGTTGACGCCATCATCGGGGGGAAGGACGCTCCGTCCGAGACGGGGATCCTCTCGGCCCCGCCCCAGGCACTCCCGATCGAGCGCGTCGACTTCCCCGGGTCGGTCAGTCGACCGGGCCGGCCGCGACAAGCCGCGAGCGCCACTGCCGAGGCGCGCCGCCTCGTCGCCGCAGCCGGTCGCCGGAGCCTGCAGCAGGCCATGACGGCCGATGCCGGCATCGTGCGGGACGCCGCCTCTCTGGCGAGAGCGATCGGCAAGGTCACCGAGGTGCCCGAAGTGGAGGCTGTGGCGCCGCGGGTACCTCTCCCTCAAGAGGCAGAGCTCCGCAATCTGAGCGATCTCAGCCGGGCGGTGCTGGCGGCCGCGAGTGCTCGGGAGGAAAGCCGCGGGGCTCATTCGAGATCCGACTTCCCCGAGAGCTCCGAGGCGCTCCGGGTGAGGTTCGGTTTCGAGTCGAACGGCGAGGCCCATCTGGCCGTCAGGCCGGAACTGCGGATGAGCCATGCCTGATCAGGAGCGAGAAGAGCGGTGGCGCAACGCCGGCGACGCTGACCCGCCGGAGTCGGCCGTCCGCCGAGCAGTCGAGATCGCCCTCTCGGAGGACCTCCTCCCGCTCGGCGACCTCACTGCCTCATTGTTGCCAGCAGCCGCCACGGGCGAGGCGCTGTTCGTCAGCCGTGCACACGGCGTGCTGGCCGGCACGGCATGTGCCAAAGAGGCCGGCAGGCAGGTCGGAGGCGTCAAGGTGAGTTTTGCTCTGGGCGACGGTGCACCGGTCGAGCCCGGGCTCGTCCTCGGCGCGATGGTCGGGCGCTTTCGCTCGATCGTGACCGCAGAGCGCACCGCACTCAACTTTCTCGGGCACCTCTCGGGTGTCGCGACGCTGACCTCGCAGTACGTGCGGGCCGTCGCAGCGGTGAACCCGGATTGCCGCGTCTGGGACACCCGCAAGACGACGCCTGGCCTCCGAGCGCTCGAGAAGGCGGCGGTAAGGGCAGGCGGAGGCGTGAACCACCGCGGCAACCTGTCCGAGGGCGTGCTCGTGAAGGACAATCATCTCGGGAAGACGTCGATCACCGCCAGCGTCCGCCGCGCGCTCGACCTGTGGCCGGGTCGCATGGTCGAAGTCGAGTGCGACCTCATCGAACAGGTCGTCGAGGCTGTCGAGGCTGGAGCGACTCTCGTGCTCTGCGACAACATGTCGCCTGAAGAGCTGCGGGCATGCGTAGCCATCGTCCGGGATCACCCACGCGGACAGGCGGGGGCCGTTCTCGTCGAAGCCTCGGGACGCATGAACCTCGACACGATCGGCGACTACGCCGCGGCCGGGCCCGATCTCATATCGGTTGGCGCGCTGACCCACTCTGCGCCCGCGCTCGACATCGGGCTCGACCTGTCGCTCCATGAGCCTCACGAGCTGAGCCAAGCCCACGAAGCGCACGAGTAGTCCCGGTCAGTCGACTAGACACTTCCCGTGCTGCTCGCCCTCGACGTCGGCAACACCCAGACCGTGATCGGCGTGTTCGACCCGCCGACACCGAGCGAAGCGTCGCGCATGGCGACGGCCGGCAACATCGGTGGCGAGCTGCCTGACCTCAAATACCACTGGCGGATCGCGACGGTCCCCGACCGGACGTCGGACGAGCACGCCCTGCTCCTTGTCGAGCTGCTCAGGCTCGTGGGCATCGACATCCGCGGTGAAGAGCTCCACCGGCACCTGTCGGGCATCGCGGTCTCGTCTTCGGTGCCGAGCGTGACATCTGCGTTGCGGGAGATGGCCCAGCGTTGGTTTCCCGTCCCTCTCGTGGTCATCGAGCCCGGGGTTCGGACCGGCATGCCGATCCTCTACGACAACCCGAAAGAGGTCGGGGCTGACCGCATCGCGAACGCCGTGGGTGCAATCGACCTCTTGACTCCGCCGATCATCGTGGTGGATCTCGGGACTGCCACGACCTTCGACGTGGTCTCGGCTGCTGGCGAGTACCTCGGCGGGGCCATAACGCCTGGGATCGAGATCTCGACCGATGCGCTCTTCGCCTCGGCGGCGGCCCTCCGACGCGTGGAACTCGTGGAGCCACGACAGGTCATCGGCAAGTCGACCGTCGAATCGATCCAGTCGGGGATCATCTACGGGAACGTCGGCCTCGTCGACGGGCTCTGCCGGCGCATCATGGACGAGCTCGGGGAAGCCCGCGTCGTAGCGACCGGCGGCCTGGCTGCTCTCATCTGCCCGCTCTCGGAGGTCATCGCGTACCACGAGCCCTGGCTCACGCTGCATGGTTTGCGGCTCGTCTACGAGAGAAACACAGACCGTCTCCACCCACTCCCCACCCCCGAGTCCCGGTGAGCCACGCGAGCGAGATCCCTTATCGATACGAAGGGAGCGTCCCGGTCGGGCAGGTGGTTGGGTCCTACGGACACCTCGAGAGCGGAGAGGAGTCGGGTGACACGGTCCGCGTCGCGGGACGGGTCATGTTGCTTCGGACGCAGGGCAAGCTCGCTTTCGCGACCTTGCGTGACTGGACGGGCGAGGTCCAGCTCTTCTGTCTTCAGGCGGTGACGGATCGCTTCGACGAGCTAAAGCACCTGAATCTCGGCGACTGGATCGGGGCCGACGGCGAAGTAGTGCGGACCAAGCGGGGGGAGTTGTCCGTCAAGGTCGCATCCTGGAGCCTTCTTGCAGAGGCACTGCACGGCTTCGGGGACAAATGGCGCGGCGTGAACGATCCCGAGGTTCGCTTCCGCCAGCGCGAGGTGGATTTGTGGGCGAACGAGGGGGTTCGGGATCGTTTCTTGCTGAGGTCCCGCGTAGTGGCGGCCATACGCCGTTTGCTCGCCGACCGTGATTTCGTCGAGGTGGAGACCCCGGTGCTCCACCCGATCCCGGGAGGCGGCTTCGCCAAGCCGTTCGTGACGCACTACAACTCGATGCACGCGGACTTCTACCTGCGGATCGCCCTCGAGCTGTACCTGAAGAGGTGCGTGGTCGGAGGGATCGAGCGCGTCTTCGAGCTCGGGCGCGTCTTCCGCAACGAAGGCATCGGCCCGAAGTACAACCCCGAGTTCACGATGCTCGAGGCGTACCAGGCTTACGCCGACTACCACGACATGGCGGAGCTACAGGAGTACCTGATCAGCGGAGCTGCCCTCGAGGCGCTCGGGACCACCAAGCTCGTCTTCCAAGGGCGGGAGCTCGATCTCACGCCACCATGGCGCAAGGCGACGCTCGAGGAGGTTGTCGAAGAGGTGACCGGTGTGGAGGTCAACCTCTCGATGGGGAGCGACGAGCTACGCCGCATCGCTTCGTCGCTGGCTGTCGAGATCCCCGAGCGCTTCGACGCCGGCCAGGTGCTGACGGAGATCTACGACAAGACCACGGAGCCGAACCTGTGGGGCCCTGTACACGTGTCGGATTATCCGGAGTCCGTGTCACCGTTGACCCGCAACCACCGGTCGCGGCCTGGCTATGTCGAGCGGATCACGCCGATAGCGGCTGGCCGTGAGCTGGGCGAGTGCTACAGCGAGCTCGTCGATCCAGCCGACCAGCGCGCCCGATTCGAAGCCCAGGTGGCGGATCGCATGAAGGGCGACGACGAAGCGATGCCGATGGATGAGGACTTCATCAGGGCTCTCGAGCGCGGCATGCCCCCAACCGGTGGGATAGGCCTTGGCGTCGACCGGCTCGTGATGTTGCTCGCAGATGTCCATCACATCCGAGAGGTGCTTCTCTTCCCAGCTCTGCGGCCCGAGGCGGGCCAGGCGCCGCCCGAAGCCTGATTCGGGTCGGTTGCCGGCCAGCCAGCCAGTGCGGGGCCAGCCAGCCAGTGCGGGGCCAGCCAGCCAGTGCGGGGCCAGCCACCCAGCGCGGGGTCAGCCAGCCAGCGCGGGGTCAGCCAGCGAGTTGGTCGGCACGCTCCCGGGCGCTCTCGGCGGCCCGCGTCAGATCGGTGGCGACGTCTTCTGTGAGCTGAGCGAGTCGCGAGCTGATCGCTCCGTCGCCAAGCCGCCCAGCCGCCTTTACCGCCTCGTCCGCGTAGCTCCTCGCGACGAGGGTCGACGCCACGATCCCATCCGAGGACGCCACGAGCGCCCGCGCAGCTGCTCGGTCCGATTCGCCGAGAGGTCTGCCGAGTAGACCGAGCAGGGCGGGGGCGACAGCGGGGTCGGCCAATGCCCTCTGGACAGGCAAGGTGTAGATGCCCTCGGCGAGATCCTGGCCGGGCGGCTTGCCCAGCTCCTCTTCGGTGGCTATGACGTCGAGGACGTCGTCGCGGATCTGGAAGACCATTCCGAAGGCCTCGCCGAATGCGGTGAGATCGTCGATCCTGCGGCGATCGATGCCGGCCGTTAGGCCGCCGATCCGGCAGGCCGTCGACATGAGCGCAGCCGTCTTGTCCGATATCGCCCTCAGGTAGTCCTGCTCGTCCCGGTCGATCTGGAACGCAGCTCGCACCTCGGCGACCTGACCCTGGCAAAGGCGCGCGAGCGTCGCTGCGAGCAGACCGGCGACCTCCGGCCCGAGGCTGGCGGCGATCTCGGCCGAGCGTGCGAGCAGGAAGTCGCCTGCGACAATCGCCACCAGGTTCCCCCAGCGTGCGTTGACGCTGTCGACGCTGCGCCGTCGCAGAGCTTCGTCCATGACGTCGTCGTGATAGAGCGAGGCGAGGTGAACGAGCTCGACCGAGACGCCTCCCATGCGGCTCTCGTGGGAGATGCCGTTACCTGCCAACTCGGCCGATGTCAGTGTCAAGGAGGGCCGCAGGCGCTTGCCACCGGCCACGATGAGGTGGCTCGCCACCTCGTTCAAGAAAGCGTCCTCGCCGAGGACCGAGTCCCTCAAACAGGACTCGAGTCGCGCGAACTCGTCCTCCGACACCGGGAGTGCGAAGAGATCTGACCCGTTCACCAGCACAGCAGCCTAGGGCACTTGCCGGGCGATCTGACAACCGGAGTGGTCCGCGAGATATTTTCCGAGGGTCCGGATCGGCTTGTCAAGCACTCTCAGCAGCAGGGAAGGCGCACGGCAGGTGCGGTGTTGTACTAGGCAAGTGTCATCGGCAAAACAAGTTGCTAACCAATTAGACACACCCTGCCGATAGACTGACCATAGGAACCGTCCACTGAGGAGCCGCAGTTGTTCGAGCGATTCACTGACCGGGCACGTAGGGTACTGGTCCTCGCTCAGGAGGAGGCACGCCTCCTCAACCACAGTTTCATCGGTACCGAGCACATTCTGCTCGGTCTGATCCACGAGGGCGAAGGACTCGCCGCGAAAGCGCTCGAGTCACTTGGCATCTCACTCGAGGCCGTTCGCGAGAAGGTCGAAGAGACGATCGGGCCTGCAGGATCGGCACCGACGGGATCCCCGCCCTTCACGCCGCGAGCGAAGAAGGTGTTGGAGCTGTCCCTGAGAGAGGCGCTCCAGCTTGGCCACAACTACATCGGGACAGAGCACATGCTCCTCGGGCTCGTCCGCGAGGGCGAGGGCGTCGCAGCACAGGTCCTCATGTCGCTCGGCGCCGACCTCTCTCGGGTCCGCCAGCAGGTCATCCAGCTCCTCTCAGGATTCCAGGGACGCGAGACAGCAGCCTCGGGAGCCGGGAGTGCCACTGCAAGTGGCGCAGAGAGCCAGACCGGCGGGTCGCCCGTACTGGACCAATTCGGCCGCAATCTCACTCAGCTGGCCCGCGATCACAAGCTCGATCCGGTAATCGGTCGGGACAAGGAGATAGAGCGGGTCATGCAGGTGCTCTCCCGGCGCACCAAGAACAACCCGGTGCTCATCGGCGAGCCTGGAGTCGGGAAAACGGCCATCGTCGAAGGCCTGTCGCAGCAGATCGTCTCCAACGACGTCCCTGAGACGTTGAAGGGAAAGCAGCTCTACACGCTTGACCTCGGTGCGCTCGTTGCAGGAAGCCGCTATCGGGGGGATTTCGAGGAGCGCCTGAAGAAGGTGCTTAAAGAGATCCGCACCCGCGGCGACATAATCTTGTTCATCGACGAGCTGCACACGCTCGTCGGCGCCGGCGCGGCAGAGGGTGCCATCGACGCCGCCTCGATACTGAAGCCGATGCTCGCCCGCGGCGAGTTGCAGACGATTGGGGCGACGACTCTCGACGAGTATCGCAAGCACCTCGAGAAGGACGCCGCCCTCGAGCGGCGCTTCCAGCCGATCAAGGTGGAGGAGCCCTCGCTCGCTCACACGATCGAGATCCTTCAGGGCCTGCGAGACCGCTACGAGCAGCATCACCAGGTGACCATCACTGACCAGGCCCTCGTGGCTGCGGCCAACCTGGCAGATCGGTACATCTCGGATCGCTTCCTCCCTGACAAGGCGATCGACTTGATCGACGAGGCCGGCAGCCGCCTGCGCATTCGCCGTATGACGAGACCACCGGAATACCGCAAGATCGAAGTGCTGCTGGCCGAATTGCGCACCAAGAAGGACACCGCCATCGAGAAGCAGAACTTCGAAGAGGCTAAGAAGCTGGCCGATCAGGAAAAAGAGCAGCTCGAGCTCAAGACGACGATGGAGTCCCAGTGGCGCTCAGAGGGTGTCGACTTGTTCGACGTCGTCGACGAGGACGTCATCGCGGAGGTTCTCGCGAACTGGACAGGCATCCCGGTCTACAAGCTCACCGAAGAGGAGACGGCCCGGCTCTTGCGGATGGAAGACGAGCTCCACAAGCGCGTAATCGGCCAGGAGGATGCGATCGGTGCGTTGTCCCGGGCGATCCGGCGCACGCGGGCGGGCCTGAAGGACCCGAAGCGCCCGAGTGGCTCGTTCANNGACATGAGCGAGTACATGGAAAAGCACACCGTGAGCCGCCTCGTTGGTTCGCCTCCCGGCTACGTCGGATACGAAGAAGGCGGTCAGCTGACCGAGGCCGTCCGCCGCAAGCCCTTCTCCGTCGTGCTCTTCGACGAGGTCGAAAAGGCCCACCCAGATGTCTTCAACGCCCTACTCCAGATCCTGGAGGACGGTCGGTTGACAGACGCGCAGGGTCGCACGGTCGACTTCAAGAACACCGTCTTGATCATGACGTCGAACCTCGGGACGGGCGATTTGAGGAAGGCTGCGGTCGGTTTCTCGAAGACTTCCGAGGCCGTCACTCACGAGCGCATGAAGGCGAAGGTCCACGACGCGCTGAAGTTGCACTTCCGCCCGGAGTTCCTGAACCGCATCGATGAGGTCATCGTCTTCCACGAGCTCAGCCAGGCCGAGGTGGTCGAGATCGTCGACCTCTTGATCCATCGGGTGCGCGAGCAGCTCGAGGGCCAGGGAATCGGTCTAGAGCTCACGCCGGAAGCGAAGGTTCTCGTGGCCGGGAAGGGCTACCAGCCCGAGCTCGGTGCCCGACCCTTGCGCCGCGCTATCCAGCAGCTGATCGAAGACCCGCTGTCGGAGAAGATCCTCTGGAAGGAGTTCCGCGTCGGAGAGACCATCCTCGTGGATGTTCGCGACGACGAGCTCACCTTCGCCGCCATCGAGGGCGTCGAGCCTCCGACCGTAGAGCTGGCGGGAGCGGGTGCCGACAGCTGAGCGCTGAGGTCCGCCTGACCGGCTGAGTCCCGCTCGCCAAGCATTGCTTGTCACGAAGCCCGCGCCCAACTGGCGCGGGCTTCCTCGGTCGAAGCGAGCTGTCAGAGGTGGGCTCAGACCAGCTCAGAGGCCGGCGACTCCGACCACAGGAGCGCTGACTTTTTGCGTTTTCGTGGATCCGATCTTCTTAGCGTCGCCGAGTGGGTAAACGACGGCCCTCTGGGTCACCACCCAGTAGCCCCTGCCATCGGGCGTCACCGCTACGCCGGCCGCATAGTTGCCCGCCGAGAGCTTCGAGGCCGACCCGTAGCTCTTGGCGTCGCCGTAGTGGTCGACGGTGCCCCCATTAGCAAAGTTCGGTGCGATCAGTTTCGATGGCCTCCCGACGAGTGACTCGCCAGTCTCGCCTGGTCGCCGGCCCCCCGACGGTCATCGGCGTCACCTCCACCACACAGCCCTCAAGTGCCCAGTAAATAGTGGCGTTCGGCCCTAGTGGTTCCGATGATGAGAGAGCTGTAATGAAGCTAAGGAGATTAGGCGTGGTCACCATGAGTTTCGAGCCGCCAGCTGAGCAACTGACTGATGAGCAGGGCCCACCGTCCCTGCTGGAATCAACGGCCAGACGATCTCTAAGAACGATTCTCGATCCCGAAGTCGGCTTGCCAATCGAGGAACTCGGGATGTTGCCGGGCCTGCTAGTCGAGGACGACCTAGTGCGCGTCGACCTGGCTCTCGTACCCGAACGAGTCCATTTGGCGGATCACCTGAGCAACGCGGTCGCTGCCGCGCTCGGGCAACTCATGGGCATTCGCCGCATTGAGGTTCTCCCTCGCGAGATGACCTCCGTCGAGCGCGATGAGGTCGGCCAGCGGCTCGGTGCTGCTCAGGGTCGCCAAATCGCTCGCTTGAGTGATGGCACCACGAAGGTGGTTGCCATAGCCTCGGGCAAAGGCGGGGTCGGCAAGTCCACCGTGGCGGTGAACCTCGCCTGTGCTCTGGCTGCCCAGGGAAAGCGAGTCGGGCTCGTCGACCTCGACATCTGGGGATACTCAGTACCGAAGATGATCGGAGTCTCGGGCACGCCACTCGGCTTCGGCGAGATCCTGCTGCCCATGCAGGTCCACGGCGTGAAGGTAGCCTCCATCGGACTCTTGGTCGACGATCGGACGCCGGTCGTGTGGCGAGGCCCTTTGCTGCATGAAGCGGTCCAACACCTTCTGACTCGGGTCTATTGGGGTGACCTCGACGTTCTTGTTGCCGACCTCCCACCCGGGACAGGCGATGTGCCGATGTCTCTTGCGGGCCTCGTGCGAGATGCCGTCGTCGTCATCGTGACCACCCCACAGGAGACCGCGAGCGCCGTGGCCGAGCGGGCGGGCCGCATGGCAAAGACGGCACATCTGCGCGTCGCTGGCGTCATCGAGAACATGGCCGGTTATGAGTGCCCTCACTGCGGTGACCGATCCGAGCTGTTTGGCCAAGGTGGCGGTGACGAGTTGGCGGACTTGTTGAAGGTCCCAGTGCTCGGTCGCATCCCGATCTCTGTGCAGCTCCGGCGATCGTGCGACGAACATCAACCCGTTGTCGTTGCCGCCAGAGCCGACGCGGTGGCCAAAGAGTTTATTGCGATCACCTCGCGACTCGACCGGAGCACCCGTGCCATGGTGCGGCGGCACGTGCCGGTCACAAGCGCCAGTCCAGCGATTGGAGATGGCGCGACCGTTCGCCCGATCTGCGAAAAAGCTCGAACTATGTAGGAGGCAGCACGATGCCAACCGAACAGGTCCCTCAGCAAGAAGACCCAACCGACGAGGGAGCTGATCTGCTCGACAGCCGGTTCAGCCGCCGCGGGTTCCTCGGAGCCACCGCTGCCGTCGGCGCCACGGTCGCAGTGGCTGCGAGCGTCGGAGGTCTTGCTTCGGGCTCGAACCCGGTCGTCCGAGCGCTCCAACCCGATGGGGATAGTGCCGCAGACGGCTCCATCACGGTAAAGGAGCAAGTCTACAACGTCGTCTGTTCGCAGAACTGTTGGCAGACGTGTCGCCTGGAGGCCCACGTGCGCGATGGCCGCCTCGTGAAGACGGCTATGAACCCGTTTCCGGAGAGCCGCTACAACCGGATCTGCCTGCGAGGGCTCTCCCACGCTCAGTGGGTTTACAACCCAGCTCGCCTGAAGTTCCCGATGAAGCGCGTCGGACCGCGCGGTTCGGGTCAGTGGCGCCGGATCACTTGGGACGAGGCGGTCGACACGATCGCTTCTTCGATGACGAGCATCCGCGATCGTTACGGCCCGAAGGCGTTCGCAATCTTCACCGGCACGGGAAACTACGCCTCAGTCGCAGGCTACGCGTCCTCGGCCCTCGCCAAGGCTTTCGGGGCGACGAGCGCCAGCATCTCCGTCGACGAAGCCGAAACCCTCGGCACCTTCCAGGTCGGACTCGGCAGCAGCTGGCTCGGCGGGAACGAGCCGCTCGACATGTCAAATGCCGACCTCCTCATCATGTGGGGCAACAACCTCACAGAGGCACAAGTGCAGGAGTGGCACTTCGTCGCAGACGCGAAGGATCGGGGCGCTTCGCTGGTGGTGATAGACCCAAACTTCACCACCACCGCGTCGAAGGCGACAAAGTGGATACCTCTTCGCCCGGGATCCGATCCTGCCCTTGGGCTCTCGCTTTTGAACGTCCTTGTCACCGAGAAGCTCTACGACGAACCTTTCGTCATCGCCAACACGACCCTGCCCTTCCTCGTTCGGGATCACGACGGGATGTTCCTGCGAGGCTCTGGTGGAACTGAGATCTTGGCCTGGGACCTCGATACGAAGAGCGCCCGACCGGCTAAGACTGTGAAGCGCCCGGCCCTCGAAGGAAGCTTCGTTGTCAATGGTGTGTCGGTGAGGCCGGCATTTGCTCGACTTTCTGAGCGCGTCGCGCTCTGGACACCGGAATACGCGGAGACATTCACGCAGGTTCCTCCAGCTGATGTTCGATGGCTGGCGCGTACCTATGCCGCCACGAAGAAGTCGTTCATCTTCCCGAGCATGGGCATTGACCGGTGGTGGAACGGTGACATGAACGGGCGGGCCATCGCCACCATGGCGGCATTGACGCACAACTTCGGCCAACCCGGGGCCGCGATCGGCGCCGCCGGCGGCGCGTCGGCCTTCGTGCTCGCTCCTCCGACCGGCGCCCCGACCGGGACTGCCCCGTACCTTCCGGACATCGCTGCCTTTGACGCGATTGATACCGGCAAGACCAAGATACTCGTGCCTCTCGATGGCACCAATCCGGCGAATGGTCTGGCGAAGGAGCCGGTCGAGGTCGACTGGCCTATCAAGGCGATCTGGTTCAACGAGAGCAACCAGGTAAGCAACACCCAGCAGAGCAAGCGCCTGATCGGCCTGCTCACCGACGAGACGAAGCTGGAGCTCGTCGTCGTCTCCGATTCGATGCCCACCGACACCGTCCGCTACGCGGACATCGTGCTGCCGGTGACGCACTGGTTCGAGAACGACGACGTCGTCGGCACCATCTCCCACCCGTTCGCCCTCCGGAACGAGCGGTCGCTCCCGCCGCCCTTCGAGGCGAAGTCCGACTACGAGGCTTTCGGGCTCGTGGCCGCCAAGCTCGGCTTCGGCGAGTACTACACGAGGAGCGAGAAAGCGGTAGCGGACTCGATCATGGTCGCCACGGCGGCCAGCCTCGGTGCGACTGGGCCGTCGGTCCTGCGGCAGTACAACGCAGTGGGAGCGGCACGGCTCTTGAGCCCGGAGGCGTGTATCGGCAATACGAGCATGACGTTCGCGACGCCGACTGGACGGCTTGAGCCGTACTCAGAGCGTGTTCTCGTGAACTATCCCTCAGGCGGCTGGATCCCGACGAGCGCAGGGGTGGATCCGCTGCCTGGTTGGGAGCCTCCCATCCAGGCGTGGCCGGACAACGCGCTGTACAAGAAATACCCGCTCGTGTACATGACCGAGCACACGCGTTGGCGCGTTCACACAATCTATTTCAACCAGCCGTGGCTCCGTGAGGTCGACCCGGAGCCCTACGTGGACCTCAGCCGCGATGACGCGAAAGCGCGGGGCATCGTAGCGGGTGACTATGTCGAGATCTTCAACGACACCGGCAGCACGGCGGCGCGAGCCCGAGTGACAGGAAAGATGCGCCCGGGCATGGTGAGCGTGCCGAAGGGCTGGCAGCGGTTCCAGGTCAAGGGCGACACCGGTTACTCCGACCCAACCTTCAACTGGGTCAATCAACGCACGATGAACGGCAGCTGGTTCGACAACCTGGTCGAGGTGAGGAAAGTTTCGCCTGGCAGTTCGATGGAGGCACCGCCGGTCACGCTCATGGCTGCTGGTGCAGCTCAGAACGCCAGCTGAGGAAAAGGACACGGACATGCAGACCACAGATCTCAAATCACCGGCCAATCCGTTTGGTCGACACGACTGGACCCCGTATCCGAAGTCCCGGTGGGGCATGGTGATCGACCTCGATCGGTGCATCGGTTGTTGGACTTGTGCCGTCGCGTGCAAGTCAAACAACGACGTCCCAATTGGCATGTGGTGGAATCGGATCCTCACCATCGACGAGGATCCGTCAGGGTTGGACGTACAGACGACAGGCGGCATCGACGAGCCGGCCGGCGACTATCCGAACCTGTCGCTTTCCTTCTTGCCGGTGCAGTGCTTCCACTGCGACAATCCGCCCTGCACTGAGGTCTGCCCCGTGGCGGCGACTTATAAGCGCGAAGACGGCATCGTCATGGTGGACTGGGACCGTTGCATCGGCTGTCGTTACTGCATGATCGCCTGTCCCTACGACATGCGGGTGTTCAACTGGAGTGTCCCGGTCCAGGTGCCGGCCAATGAGACGGACTACCACGTCGGAGACCCGGCCAAGCCTCCCCGCCCGAAAGGGGTCGTCGAGAAGTGCGACTTCTGCTACCAACGCATCGACGACGGGCTGCAGCCGTTCTGCATCGAGGTCTGTCCGGCACGCGCTCGCGTCTTCGGAGACCTGAACGACCCTGATAGCGACGTTTCTCAGCTCGTGGCTCACGCCCCGGTTGCACAGGTACGGGCAGATTTCGGCACCGAGCCGAAGGTGTACTACATCCCGGCAGGCCAGTCCGGGGGTGGCGCACCATCTGCGGTCGCGCCGCGGTTCGTCGACCCCGAGCGCCGCGACCTGACCAAGGCGGAGGTCTCCTAGCCATGACGACCTCGACGCAGGGCACCGCTCACGAGGCGGAACTCAGTGAAAGGACTACGAGCAACAGGAGCGATATCCCATGAGCACCCACGATTCCGTCATCTCATCAACGGTTGCAAACCGCAGATTCTCGGTACCCGGGAGGGTGGCCGTGCTCGCGTTGCTGGCGCTGTTCGCGTACGGCGTCTGGGCGTGGAGCTACCAGGTCTCGAACGGTCTCGGCGCGACGAACATGCGCGACATCCAGATCTGGGGTGCGTACATTGCTCTGTTCATGTTTCTCGTCGGCGCCAGTGCCGGCGGCATGATCGTCGCATCGATCGCCACGGTGTTCCACATCGACAAGATCTCCCACCTGTCGCGCTACGCGGTCTGGGTGTCGCTGGTCACGATCACGATCGCCGGCCTGACGATCATCCCCGACCTCGGCGAGCCACAGCGCTTTTGGCACATGTTCACCTACGCCAGCTGGACTTCGCCCATGATCTGGGACGTGATCGTCGTTCTCGGCTACGGGTTCATGAACCTGTGTTACCTCTGGGTGCACACCAGGCGGGACCTCGCGGCGCGACACAGCTGGCTCGCCTTCGGAAGCCGGCCCGCGACCGAGGGCTCGGCCCGAGGTGACCACAGGCTCATTGCGGCCTTTGCCTACCTCGCCATACCGTTCGCTTTCGCGCTGCACTCGATCACCGCGTTCATCATCGGGACCATGCCCTCCCACCCGTACTGGTACTCGACGGCCATGGCACCGCTGTTCATCACTTCGGCGCTCACCTCGGGCGTCGCGCTAGTCCTGCTGGTGCTGCTCGCGCTCGAGCGGCTCGGACGGCTCGAGGTTGGTGCAGACGCTCGGCGGTGGCTCGCGGGCTTCCTCGCCGTGGCCATTCTGCTCAACTTCTTCATCATTGCCGTTGAGGTCATCACGATCAGCGAGGGTCGACTCGTCGGTGCCTGGGCCGCGGTCTCCCAGCTCATGATCGGCTCGTACGGCTGGATTTTCTGGACAGAGGTCGTGACCGGCATCGCTGCGCTCGCCGTGGTCATGACGCCTCGCGGCCGCTCCAGCCGTCCACTCGTGGCAGCTGCCTCGGGCTTGGTGCTCCTCAACGTCGCGCTCGAGCGGGTTCAGCTCATCGTCGGTGGGCTGCGGTACCCGAACATCGGCGCCGCACCTGGCATATCACTCGGGACCCCGGCTCAGCTGAACATGATCGGCGTGCCCACGCGGTCCTCCTTTGTCGAGGTCGCCCGCTACACCCCGAGCTGGGTCGAGTGGTCCATCATCGTGGGCCTCTGTGCCCTGTGGGGACTGCTGCTTCTGGTCGGGATCCGGTTCTTGCCGCTCGGAACTAGGCACCCGGCGGCGCTCGCTGCGAGTGCTTCGCCGACCCGGGCAGCAGCCACGCCGGCCAGTGCCGTCGCAGGCCGGGGCCTCGAAGGCGCCTTACCGGTGGCCGTCCTGGCAGCGCCAACGCCGAGTCTCGGTGGTCAGCTCGACGTTCGCTACGAGCAATGGGGAGCCCTGGCCAAGTCTGACCGCCTGTTTGCTCCTTCCGATACTCGGTCGGCAAGGTCATGATGGGAGCGACCGAAGCTCCCGAGCCGACACCAGGGTCGCTCAGGGCCTGGGAGTTGTTGCGCGAGACCGCCAATCGCCGAGCGCTTGGCTGGCGTCGGCTGGCAGAGGCGTTCTACCTTCCCAATAGGGAGTGGGTCGAAGCGCTGCTAGCTGGGCAGGTTGAGAAGGATCTGGTTCACTCGGTGGCCTGGCTGGACAGTGACCGCGAGTTGTTCGACGAGCCGCTGGCATCACTCCGTCACTTTTGCGAGGCGCAAACTGGGCTCCAGGTCGCAGCGGTGCAGGAGGCCCTCGAAGTTGAGCACGCCCGGCTGTTCATCGGCCCCGCCCAAGACCTGCCTACGCAGCCGTACGAGTCGGTCTGGCTCGACAGCGACTCCCAGTCCGGGCTACATCTCTTCGGCGGCGCCTCGACGATGGCCGTCGAGGCCGTCTATGCGCAGTACGGACTTGTTCGTGCGGCCTCGCATCACGATCTGGCCGATCACATCGCGACCGAGCAGGAGTTCCTCTGCTACCTCTGCGAGCGCGAGGCAGAAGCATGGTCGAACGGCGACTCCAAGTCTGCCAAGGAGCTTCGTGCAGCCGAACAGGAGTTCCTCGTCGCGCACCTCGGCAAGTTTGGACCGCAGTTCTGCGCGGCGGTGATCCAAGCCGCGCCTGACGGAGCCTATGCCGCGTTTGCCGCCTACCTGCTCGCGCTCTTGACCACCGAGTCGGGCACTCCCTACGTCAAGGTGGTCGCGTCGATCTGGCCCCAGGCAGGACGATAGACCCGATGCGACGACGGTCCGCCGAGCGCGCACCGGTGCCCGTTAGCGAGCAGATTTGGAACGGGAGTGGCACGGGAATCCTTCTTGTCCTCTGCGGCGAGCAGCTGGGTTCGCTGGAGCGGTCAGTCCTCAGCGGATTGATGGTCGATCAAGCTCCCGCCGCTCGTGTGGTGATTGTCGAAGATCTCTGCCGGCAACCAAGCAGGATCAAGGAAGTGTTTGCCCGGGCTGCTCCGGTTGCTGTGGTCGTGGCAGGCTGCGACACGGCGGGAGCGCTTGGGGCGGCCCGCGAGGCCGTCCAGGCCGGTGTCGACAGCGCAAGATGCGCGGCCGTCTCGCTCTCCACCGCGGTGATGACGGGCGCTGCACCTCAGCTCCTCGAAGCCGTGTGTCTCGGCGCCTCTCGACGAGCCGAGGCGCTCGCGAACGAACCTGCGGCGGGATTCGAGCGCCTGCAATTCAGCGGCAGTATCGGACGCCGCGAGCTCTTGAGTCCATGGCGTCTCACGCCGCGCCGTTCGGCGTCGATCGACCAGAGCCGGTGTCTTGGCCCGACACGGTGCCAGATGTGCACCGCAGTGTGCTCGGCTGCGGCCTTGCGGCCCGTCGATGGCTCGTTGCAAGTCGATCCACTCCGCTGTAGCGCGTGCGGTGCGTGCGCTCTCGCTTGTCCGACGGGCGCGATTTCCGTGCCCGGAGCGGCCTTGGACCCCTTGGGCCGCGAGCTCGAAGCACTGCTCGATGCGGGAGTTCGTCAGCTCGGACTCGCTTGTGAGCAGATCCGCTCCCGAGATGAGCGCGCCTTGGCCGGTGAGCTGGGAACATCTGCCGTGCTCGTCGGCCTGCTCTGCGTTGCAACGCTGTGCCCCGGGCTCTTGCTCGACCTTCTCGCCGCCGGCTGCCACGTCGACGTCCTACCGTGCTCGAGCTGCCGTGAGGAACCGATGCTCGCCCGAACGATCGCCTTCGTCCAGCGGATCCTCGGCGCACTTGGGAGGGAAGACCTGGCGGCACAGCTGAACGTCGGAGGGCCGGTCAAATCCAAAGCGCCGGTCGGATCACGTCGTGTCGCGTACCACTTCGTCGCGAAGGCTGAGCAACCTCACTCACTCAGGCTACGAGAGCCGGCGGCCACCAACTCCGCGTTGGCAGGCCTTCTCGCCGGGAAGACGGAGTGCCACAACGAGGGAATGATCATCGATAACGATGCCCCGGGCGGGATAGTCGTTTTCAATCGGCGAACCTGCACGTTCTGTGGAGCCTGCGCCCTCGCGTGTCCAACTGGGGCGATCACGTCGGATGCCCACGGCGGGCTCGTGGTCGACGCGATCGCCTGTTCTGCTTGTGGGCGGTGCGTCTCCGCGTGCCCCGAGCACGCAGTGAGCGTGGTTCGAGGCGTCGACCTCGATGGACTGAAAGCTGGCAAGAGGGATTACCGCTCTTCACCAAGCAAATGGACTGCCATCGCCCAAGGCGACGCGGATCCGATGCTCGCGTCGGTGCTCAGTCGCCTCGCCGAAAAGGGTGCAAACGCGGCGCTCCTCTCGGGCCTCCGTCGAAACACTGGCTGATGCGCTTGAGTCGACCTGGATCAATGCCATAAGTCCGGAATCCTGGTCAGAGAGCAAAGTCCGATGGAGATCCAGCTCAAGCCGGATATAAAAGGACTCAGACGGAGCGATCGGGATCCAGTGGACGGCTCAGATGGGGCTCATAACCCGAAGGTCGCAGGTTCAAATCCTGCCCCCGCCACCAAGAAGTAANNCCCCCGCCACCAAAGAAAGTGCAGGTCAGGGCCGGTCCGCAAGGACCGGCCCTTCTGCTGCCCCCTCAAGAATCCCAAAGGCAATCCCAAAATCTCGCTACGCTTGCTTTCGTGCGTGGATCGAAGCGTGAGATCAAGCGTGGGGTGTGGGAGCTGCGGGTCTCCCTTGGTAAGGACCCGGTCACCGAGAAGTACAAGGTGCGCTCGAAGACCTTCCACGGCTCCGCCAGGGCCGCAGATGAAGCCCTCCGGGACCTCATCGACCAGCAAGCTCCTTCCCGCTCAGATGGGATCGGAGCGACCTTCGGTCAGCTCCTCGACCAGTGGCTCGAAGAGTGCGAACGGCTCGACCTCTCCCCAACCACCCTTCGGACCTACCGGGCACAGATCAAGCAGACCATCCGGCCACGGCTTGGCAAGGTCCTCCTGAGCCGTCTCTCTGCCAGGAATCTCGACGAGCTGTACGGCGCCATGAAGGACGCCGGAGCCTCGCCGAAGACCATCCGGAACCACCACGCCATCATCGCCGCCGCCCTTCACCAAGGCGTCCGGTGGGGGTGGGTTCGGTACAACATCGCCGAGCGTGCCAAGCCGCCACGAGTAGAGCATCACCAAGTGCAGGCACCGTCCGTTGAAGTCGTCCACAAGGTCATCGATGCGGCAGAGAAGCGGGACCCACGCCTTGCTCCCCTCCTCATGCTCGCCGCTCTCACGGGAATGCGCCGAGGGGAACTCTGCGCTCTCCGGTGGTCAGACGTAGACCTCCAGCTTGGGATCGTGAGCGTCTCCCGTTCCCTGGTTGTCGTCCCTGGAGGCGTAGCCGAGAAGACCACGAAGACCGGACGCTCCCGGAAGGTCGCTCTCGACCCGTTCGGCATTGCGTTGTTGACAGAACACGGGGCCAGGGTCGAAGAGTGGGTCACCACCGCAGGATCGACGCTTGCCTCGGATGCCTTCGTCTTCTCCCCCTTCGTCGAAGCCGAAACCCCCTTCCGTCCCGACAACGTGACGTCGTTCTTCATCCGTGTCCGGGACGAGGTCGGTGCTCCAGACGTTCGGCTTCATGACCTTCGACACTTCACCGCCACCCAGCTCATTGGAGCTGGCGTGGACGTCCGGACTGTTGCCGACCGGCTCGGCCACTCGGACCCTTCCTTGACCTTGCGGGTCTACAGCCACCTCATCGAAGAGCGAGACCGTGCAGCCGCCGCCATCATGGGCGGAGTCCTTGGTCCAAAGAAACAACTACCCAAGGCGAAGCGCCACGTCAAGCAACCGGCAGCCCTGCCGAGCGCCGGGTAGCTGACGCCATGGCCGACGACGAACTCCCTGAGCTACAGAACAGCGAGACCGTCGGCGCTGTCACGCTCACCCAAGGGACATGGTGGGACGAACACAGCGACGTGTTCGACGAGGCCGTCGCCGTCCTCTCCTGGGAAGCGCTCCACGTCGAAGGTCGCACGGTCGGTCCGGTCATCACGGACCGACCAGAACAGCGCCTCACGATGTCCGTCGAAGAAGCAGCCATCGCCCTTGGTATCTCCCGCACCTTCGCCTACGAGGCGGTCGCCCGTGGCGAAATCCCGTGCATCCGGATTGGTCGGCGCATCCTCATCCCGAAGGTGGCCTTGCAGCGGTTGCTCGAAAGCGCAGGAGAGTCGTCGTGACCACCGTCATCCCGAACGAGCCGGTTCACCGCCTGACCCTCACCGTCGAGGAAGCGGCAACGGCGCTCGGCATCTCCCGAGCGTTCGCCTACGAGGCCGTCGCCCGTGGCGAGATTCCCTGCATCCGCATCGGCAAGCGCATCCTCGTCCCCATCGCTGGGCTCAACCGCCTGCTGGAGAGCGCCGGGTGAGTTTCGCCTAAACCGTAGACAAGCCTGCACCGTTCTTCGTATCGTCTTTGTGTAAGCAACAATCGCGTCCGCGCGATAGCGCGTAAGCGCTGAAGCGCAGGCGATGTCGGGTACAAGAATTGCGAATTGCGGTAGTAAATCTCAAGGGCGGCGTCGGAAAGACCACCACAGCCGTCCACCTGGCAACAGGGTTGGCCTACATCGGAGCGACCCTCCTTGTTGACGCCGATCCGCAGGGCTCGGCTTCCCGATGGGCGCAACTCGCAGAGGAGTTGCCCTGTCGCACCGTGACGTGGCCGAACGCAGACCTCGGAAAGCGCTTGACCGAGTTGCAGGGAACCTCAGAGCATGTCGTCATCGATACCCCTCCGGGGCACGTTGACATCGTGTCGGCTGCGGTCTCGACTGTGGACACGGTCATCATCCCCGTTGAGCCACTGGCGATGGACCTTGATCGACTAAACCCAACCATCGAGTTGATGGCTCGTGTCGCTGCGGCGAACGATCCAGACGTGTACGTCTTGCTCACCCGAGTGCGTGCTCGAACTCGTGGCTCTAAAAGCGCCAGAGAACTCCTGGAGAGTCTCGACCTGCCAGTTCTGCAAACCGAGATTCCTCTTCTTGAGGCGTATGGATGGGGATACGGAATGGTGCCCCCGCAAGGACACCGATACGGCCAGCTCTTGGACGAGCTGCTCGCCGGGAAGGGAATCGAAGTATGAGTAATCCGAAGAAGGTCTCCGCTCTTGCTCGGCTGAGTGAGATCACCGCCACTCCTCACCCGACGACTCCGACACCGGCACCGCCGAGCGAAGGAATTGTTCGCTACACCGCCGAAGTTCCGAAACACCTACACCGATCGCTGAAGCTCTTCGCTCTCGACCACGAGACGAGCACCTACGCCGTCACAAAGGTCCTCTTCTCACTCCTCGCCGACGACGGCGAAGTTCGCTCGAAGGTCTCCGAGGCGCTGCGCCGTGGTTAGGCAGATACAGCGCGGTAGCGCTGAGGCGCTAAAGCGCGCCAGCGCTCCTGCGCAGATCAGCTCGATCCTGACCGAGTATTTCGAAGAAGAGTACGAGGAGGCTCGGACGATCGGCAACGTTGGCTACTACGCCCGAGTGCTGACCCAAGCGACCCTGCCTCACAGCGACCCCAAGGTGCCCATCTTCGAGCGGAGGAACGGGGCCTTGTCCCTGAGCATGGCAGCTCCCCCGAGCGTGGGACTGCCGTTCGGTTCGATTCCTCGCCTTCTGTTGGCGTGGGTCACGACCGAGGCCGTCCGATCGAAGAAGCGAGAACTCATCCTTGGGGACCATTTGTCCGGGTTCATGCGTGAGCTTCACCTCGTGCCGACAGGTGGCCGCTGGGGCACGATCCGACGACTCCGAGAGCAGATGGAACGTCTCTTCAGCACGTCCATCTGGGTCCGCTATCAAGGTAAGAACCTCTCGGCGGGTTCGGGCTGGATGGTCGCCGACGACTACCAGCTTTGGTGGGACCCCAAGCAACCAGAACAGCCGGTGCTCTGGGACTCCACCCTGACCCTCGGAGAGCACTTCTTCCGAGAGATCACCGACCGGCCCGTTCCGGTCAGCATCGAAGCTCTTCAGCGACTCCGTCGGTCACCGCTCGCACTGGACCTGTACACCTGGCTCACCTACCGGATGAGCTATCTCAGCAAGCCGACCCGAATCCCATGGGCAGCGCTGCACATGCAGCTTGGGGCCGACTACGCCAACCTGTGGCACTTCAAGCCGGAGGCCATCAGTGCTCTCCACAAGATCGTGGACATCTACCCAGTCCTCATCGAACCGGGTCGGGAGGGGTTGGTCCTCAAGCCTTCAGCGACCCACATCCCTCGCCTCAATTGAATTCGGGTTTCTGCACCAGTGTAGGGGAGTCGTCTGAGTTATCCACGCATAAACGCCGAGGTTTTGTTGAGAGTTATCCACGCATAAACGCCGAGGTATTACGCATAAACGCCGAGGGAGCTCCTTATATATGTCCTGTAGTTATTCCTGTAGATACCTATAGTTCGGGACGGTTCAGGATGTGGACAAGTCCACGGAAGTTGGCTCAGCTACGCATAAACGGGGGCGCTTTCCGGCACACTCCATTCAGCTCCCTGGACCAGGAAGCGAAAGTCCAACAAGGGTGAAACGGGTCAAATGCGTCAAACGCACCACCATCCCCTGATGGGTCCTTGCTTCGCCCCCCAGGGGCTCGGTACACTGGGTATGGTCGTGGAGACCAGGGGACTCGTCCCCAGGTCCACCCCCATTTTCCCCCTGTCCACTACGCTGTAGTGCTGTGTTGGACATGGAGTTTTCACACATCTCCGGGCCTGCTCCCGCCCCACATTGCGCTCCTGACGTGCTCCTTCCGGCCCCCTCCCGCCGCCCTGGATTGGACAGGCCATCCTCGCAAACCCCACCGTCACATCGTGATACTGGTGACACTGGGGTTTGCGACCGGGCGGCGGGAGGGGGCAGAGCACGAGGAAGAAGGGGAGAGATGGGGCGGCAGCAGGCTGAGAGTGTTCAGTTGAAGTTAGAAAATGAAGAAATGAAATGAATGAGGTGAGTCTCACGTGAAGCAATTTCAAAAAGAGATTGAAGAATCCCGTGAGACATCACATACTGAAAGAAGAACAGTTGAATACTGCGCAGTTCTCGGTGTGAAGGTATAAGACAATGGCCGGGCCGAACAGCGCAGGAGGAAGTTCCTCCGTCCGGAAGATGACACAGTCGTCCGCTAATGGAGCTGGGCCAAAAACGGTCCTCCCGGTTGGCTCGTCAAAGCGTGCAGAGCTGACGGAACGGGATATCGACATCCTGACGTGGATCACGAGACATGGCGTCGTGACCACCGAGCAAATAGCGACAAAGTTCTTTCCGGGGACGTCCGGATTCTCTGCCGCTCAGCGGCGCATCCGGAAGCTCGCCAACACCCACCCGCCAGTCATCCGGCGAGACCGGACCTTCTGGCGGTATCCAGCGGTCATCCGGGTCACGGCGTCGGGAGCAAACCTCACCGACTGTGACCTCCGTCCAGCTCGGCTCGTGCTCGCCGAGGTCGCCCACTCGCTTGGCATCGTGGACCTCACCGAGGCGCTCCTCGCCGAACACCCCGGAGCCATCCTCATCACCGAGCGGGAGCGCCGGGCCGACCGCTACCGGGACAAGAGGGCAGGGGGCAGGAACGCCACCGGACGCATCCCCGATGGGGTCCTCGTCCTCAAGGCTCAGGCACCGAAAGAAACGGCCATCGAGTTGGACTTGTCGCCCCGACGGGAGAAGACCGTCGAAGCAATCGTCCGGGCGTACCAAGCCGAGCGGTACGCCGGAGTCTGGTGGTACGTCCGTCCGGACCGGGTCGCCAGAATCGCCGAGATCGTCAAACGCTGCCGTGCGGACAGCTTCATCGAGGTCCGCCCATGGCAGGCCGGGTAAACCATGCACAACCACCCCGCCGAGACGTTGGCAGTGAGTACAACGCCTGGAACAACTCGACCGTGTCCATCGGCGTGGTCATTCTTCTTGGGCTCTTCGCCATGCCCGGAGCGCTTGTCGGCGGCATCCTCTGGATTGCCATCGTCAAGGTCACGAGGCCGACGTGGCTCACCATCGCCGTGTTCGCTATCGCTTCCACCGTTGGCGTCGTCGGGCTTGGGCTCTTCGGGGAGGTCAAGTTCTTCTGGCCGCTCGGACTCCTCGTCCCTGGACGGCTGTACGACATGCTCCCCATGGCAACAGCGCTCCCGCTGTCGGTCACGGTGTGGCGAAGTCTCGCCATCGAGTGCTGGGCGGGACCCATGCTGCTCGTGGCGCTCGAAGGCTTCTACGCAGCCCGGAACAAGACCCTCACGTCGGGTCTCTACCAGCAAGCCCGAGAAGGGGAGGAGACGGGGTTCCTTGGCTCTCTCGACAAGATGCTCCATCGGTACGCTTCGGTCGTGTCTCCGGTGAAGACCGACCTCCTTGCCGACAAGAACCACCCACCGGGTGGTATCCGTCTTGGTGCCGAGCACGACAACAGGCGGAAACCGTTCGACCTCGCCGCCTCGGAACTTCGACAGCACGTCTTCATCCCTGGCGCCTCTGGTTCTGGAAAGACGACGACGCTCGCCCGTCTTGCCGACGGTGCGATGCAGTCCGGCTACGGCGTCGTCATCGTGGACTGCAAGGGCGGGGGCCTTGGTGCGGTCGCCAAGATGCTCGCCGCCAAGTACAAAGTGCCGTACATCATCGTGGACCCCGACGACCCGTCGTCGCTCGGATACAACCCGTGTACCGGAGACGGCCCCGACGTCACGAACAAGCTCATCGGGGCGTTCTCCTACGGAACGGAAGGGGAGATTTACAAGCAGGTCGCCATGCGAGTCCTTCCCGTGATCGTGAAGGGACTCGTCGCCGCAAAGCGTCCCGTGACGCTCCAGACCATCACGGATGCGTGCGACCAGAATGCACTCGCTCAGCTCGGCTACGACGCCGGAGCGACATCGTCGCCTGAGACTGAGTCCTCGGACTCAGCCGTGCAGGAGGAACTTGCCAGGATCGCCCGTGCCGACGGGATCGGCAAGGCGGGGTATCAGAGCCTCGAATACCGCTTCGGCGCCCTCCTTCAGGGGAAGTTCGGGGCGCTCTTCACGAAGGAGCCCGCCCTTGACTGGGATGCCGTCCTCGCACGGCAATCCGTCGTCTACGTCTGTCTCTCGGCGACCGCCGCCAGTGAAGACGTCGAACTCATGGGCCGGGTCATCGCCCAGGACTTGAAGCAAGTGTGCGCCCGGAGGCTTCGCCTCGTGGGGTCGGGGCAAGCAGTCACCCCGGTCCTTGTCGCCTTCGACGAGTTCGCAGCCCTCCGGGAAGCGGAGCAGATCACGGACCTCCTCCTGCAAGCTCGCCAAGCAGAGATGCCGGTCCTGCTCTCGACCCAGTACCTCCCGGAAGCCGTCCCCATCCGGAAAGCAGCGCTCCAAGCGGGAGTGCTTGTCGTCCATCGGCTGGACGCCAAGGACGCCGAAGAGATCGCCGCACAGTTCGGGACGAAGTCCACCTGGAAGGTCACCCACCAGATGGACTGGGAGACCGGCTCCACGTCCAAAGGCTCAGTGCGGGATGTCGAGGAGTACGTCGTCCATCCCAACCTGCTTCGCAGGCTTCCAGTTGGACAGGCTGCGGTGAGATCGGTTCCCACCGACCGCACCGCCATTGTCGAGGTCATCAGGACGCAATAGGGCCACCGGCCCACGGGGGAGGGNNGACCATGCCAGATGGGGGAGGCGAGGCGAACAACGTTCCGGTCGTGAGAGCGCCGATGGCGCAGAGACCCGGTCTTCGGGGTCGGTGGGATCGCTTCCTTGCCTGGAAGCTCCCCGGACTCCCTCCCGGCCTTGGCACCATCCAGTGGCTCTTCTCGACATCGCTCCGGATGCCCGCTGCATCCGTCACTGCTCTCATCATCGCCTGGACCGGCGTCGTCATCTCGCTCTGGGTTGCTGCATTCACCGCCATCGGGTCCATTGTCGTGACGGCCTTCGGCGTGACGTTCAGCGGCCACTTCCTTGGCGTCTCGCAGTTCACGTCGAACTCCAGCGGGGGAGTCGTCTTCCTCTCCGCCATCGCCGCTGGGGTCGTCGGCTTCGGCACGGGCTTCGCAGCGTCCTACACCGACACGTTCTTCGGAGCGTCGTCCATCGTCGCCGCCTCGCTTGCGACGGGGATCATCATCGGGCTTGTGTTCGCTTTTGTGAGCACGGCGATGGAGTGGAAGATGCTCGACATGCGGGGGTACCGCCGTCCGAGTGAACGAGAGTGGAACCTCTACCTCACGAACGCCATGCAGACGGTCGTGGACAACATGGAGCTACGAGAGACGCCCCGCATCCTCGTGATGGATTCCGCCATCCCCCAGGCATGGACCTACAGCCGGTCCATCGTTATCTCGAAAGGGCTCATGGAAGGGCTCGACTCCGGAGAGCTTGCCGGAGTCCTTGCCCACGAGATGACGCACTGGCGACGAGGGGACGGGCTGGCGCTCCGCATGGTGTGGTCGTTCGGCTGGCCGGTCGCCGTGCTCTTTTCGCTCGGCATGTTCTTGTCGGGGAATCGGTACGGGATAACGGCCATGGATGGTGCGGGAGCAGGAGCCCCGCACGCAAGTGGGAAGGGGATCGTCAAAGGCTCGACGAGCTTCCTCGGATTCCTCGGATGGCTCTTCCTCTGGCCGGCCTGGCTACTCACCCGCATCCTGACGGCGGTCACTGTCCACGAGGGGAGAGTGTGCGAGTACGAGGCGGACGCCGGAGCTGCCGAGGCTGGCCTAGAGGGAGGACTGAAGCGTGCGCTCGACAAGTTGTCAGCGTTCGAGATGGGACGCAATGCCTGGGACGCCGCCTTCACGACGACGCACCCTCCGACGGAACTCCGGGTGGAGGCGTTGGAAGAAGGTCTCGACCTTTCGGGGAGCGTTCCACCCCCAGGACCAATAGACGAGATGAACGGCAAGCGGGTGTCGTGGCTCTTCGGCATCCTCGTGATCCTCATCGCCATCGCTGTCTCTCCGCACATCCCGGCGTGGCACCACCAGCATGAGAGTTGGTGGTGGTAGCGGACTTCGTCCGTTGGAGTCGGGGACACTCGTCCCCTGTCACAAGGTGATGACGACGGACGCCGTCGTCGGCATGGTGTCGGATACTCAAGACGTAAGACATCGTTCAGGGGATGATGCTCCGTGTTCGGCTCGGGCATCACTCGAAACCGCTGCTCCCGTTTGGCGTTTTTCGCAATTCGGTGATGCGGCGGTGATGATTTTGACAACCCTGCACCAGTGCTGTGGCGTCCTTTCACGACGGGCACAAGTACCTCACACTGAGAGCAAACGACGATGAGTCGCGAAGTTCCAGCGACGAGAAACCCGATGAGTACCCTGACCGATCCCCTGAACCCGTTGGGTACTCCCGTGTCCACGCTCCGTCATCTCGTTGCCGTGGTCGGGCGGAGTCTTGCCGGGCGGCTCACCTCCTTGGTCCGTCCTGGCACTGCACGATCGCTTGCACGAGCGCTCACGGCACGACGTGGACGCCCCTGGCTCGCACTCGTTGTCGTTCCCTTGGGGATGGTCGCCGCCACGGTGGCGCTCCAGCTCTGGTGGGACGTCCCACTTGCCGTGCTCGCATGGCGGTGGGCTCCCACCGACGATCCCCATGCGTGGCTCCTCGGAATCATGGAGGCGTGCTTCGGCGTCCAGTGGGCGTACATCGGGGCGACGTGCCTCGCCGCCTTCCCCGCTCATCGTATCCTCGTCGGAATCCTCTGGATTGCGTACGCCGGTCTCATCGCCGCCGTTGGAATGACGAACCGGCGCCGGTACAGCCGGAAGTACGGATGGTGACCCGGTAGCCCTGGCAGGGGAGTGCTCAGACTATGCCCCGAAGTCTGGAGCGATCATCGATGCAATCGTGGTCTGACCGGACACAACGTTGAACGTCTGAGCCGGTATAGACCTGTTAATACAAGAGACCGAATAACGTCCGGGTGACAAGTTCAGTGAGACAGGAGATTTAGCGGAGAGAGGGGCAGCTTCGATTGCCACCACCTTTTGTGTCTGCAAAGACACAACCTTTGGCGAACACTGTCCGGTCTCAAGAAGAAGGACACCGTTTGGCGCTGCGAACGGCCCGATCTTGGACAGTGCGCTAATCGCAACAAGAACCAGAAGTAAAGCAATAATCACAAGAACACTTCGCCTAAGCAGTCGGCGATCGTTTCCCTCCTTGGGCGGGAGTTGAGCAGAAGTGTTCATTCTCTCATTGTAAATTTAAAGACTCACATCGCATCTGCGTTCGTGCAAACTTGTGACGCTCCCGATACAACGCAGATACCCAACACAATTTGTTATAACCAGTTGTGAATGAATGTATGACGGAGAAACTGCGGAATGCTGAGCAGAAAGAATGATGCTGCTAGAGGTCGATTACTAGCCCTACTGGGTCCACTCGTCCTAGCTCTTAGTGCGTGTGGAACAACTGCAATTGCTGCGACTGCAAGATCAACTACTGCGTCTACCTCCGCCAACGCTTCATCCACCTACGCGCCGTCTGTCGGCTCACCTGCCATGAGCAACTCCTTGAAGCCGGTGACTGCGGTGACAACAGCGAGTCCCTCGCCGACAATTGCCTCGACGCCTACGTCAACTGCGCAGGCATCACCTCCGGCCACAAATCCATCGGAGTGTCCGTCATCAGGACCTGCGCCGACAACGGCGTTTTGCCTTACTCCTGGAGAGGTGGCACTCGGTGACCAAGTTGTCCACATGACGGTAGTGCCCGATGCGGCATGGCTTTCAGACCACTTCACTCTGACCATCGGTCCACAAGATTCGACCTCAATGACAGCCCAGCAAGCAGAGCAAGTCGTCCTGACCGCTGAACCCAATACCCAAATAGAAGAGGCGACGTTTGCTGAGCTTCATAACAGCATGGGAATCCCCAATACCGCACAGAAGCCACCAGTCTGGCTTGTAGTTACGGCGCCTCCGGCTAACTACCCTGTCGGGACCACTTCAGCTGGACCCATCTACGCACAGTACGACGTTTGGGTTGTCGATCCCTCATCCGGCACCTGGACCGAGCAGAACTTACTCCCATGAAGCGAACAAGTAAGTGCTTTGCGGTTATTTGCGGGGTTGCACTGACCTTGACGCTGACACCGGGACTGACGCATCAATTGGTTCTGGCAGGAAGCACAGGCTGTGAACCTGGCCGAGCAGATGACACAACACGCCCGTACTACCGATGGGATGGATGGGTGTATCCGGCGACAAACTCCGGGGCGACTAATACCTTCGGAGGCGTGTCTACCGAAATCACGACCTATTCGAACTATTCGAGCAATGTCGAAGACTCTGGCACGGCCAATTACGATTGGGAATGGGTTATGTTGTCTAACGATGTGTCGGCAGATGCCAGTTCTAACCCCGGTAATGAGGTTCAGCAGTTTGCACAACTAGGTCCAATGACCGGATACGCAGCGTACAACAGCGATTGGACGACCGGTGATAATGCGGTATTGGCTGCGGAACTCACAGAGGCATTTGGTGCCGTGATTGTCAATGATCCGGGGCTCTCACTTGCGCCGGGAACATCCCACACTTATCGAGTTGACTATAATCGCACCTACTCGGACAGTATTTCGTACTATGTCGATAACACTAGTACACCGATCTTCGTGGCCGGGTATCAGTACTACGGCGGAATAAGTTCTGCTTGGGGTAGTACTCCAACGCAGGCACAAATACTTGCGGAAACGCACGACAATGCAGACCAGATGTATGGAGATATCGCCTCACCGCAGCAATTCTCCAACTCGCAATATTGGTATGGGTCATGGACTGACCTCAATCAGGGAAACCAAGCGACGGTCTTCAATAAGGGAGTACAAAATGCGGGGAGCGAACCCCTCAGCGATTACGCAGACAATACTCAATACGGGTATCAAGAACAATCCCCGAACACGATCTCAGTATTCGATATTGGTTGCCCAAATAGCATCTCTGGTGGAAGTGAAATACCAGTCAACAAGGTATTCGATGCGGCTGGAACAGGCTCGGGTCAGGTCTTGGTGTCAGGAGGAACGCAACTGTCCAATGGGCCGTACTCCTTGGAAGAACAGACCAACGGTGCGTTTGACGTCTACGAAGATGACAGCCAATGTAGCTGCGCAAAACTCATATGGCTCGTTCCGAGCTGGGGAAAGGCAGCGCTGTGGAACACAGGTACTAACTCTGGTGGTTACAGCAATCCCTATCTGATTATTCAGAATGATGGCAACCTCGTTCTATACGGATCGACATCTGGACCGGCCCTCTGGAATTCGGGAACGAACTGGGCCTCCGATGGAGCCAGCATGGTGTACGGGGACAACATGACCGAGGGCAATACGATGACGTCGGGCAATTCGGGATACACGCTGTCCATGCAGACTGATGGCAATCTCGTGTTGTACGAGAACTCGACGCATGCTGCCCTTTGGAACACCGGTACAACCAACAGCACCGGGTGTCCTAGCGGACAAAAATGTACGAACTATCTCGCCATGCAAATAAATGGCACGCTCTCTGTAGAAAGCGAATACATCAGTGGGGGCCAAATTTATGCCAATGCCATCTGGACCGCCCCTGGCTCGGTTGGATCGGGGACGACGAACCATGTGGTCGTCAACAACGGTGGCACATTCAGCGAGGCCACCCCTCAAGGTTTGACAATCTGGAGTTCATGAGCCCATCGGTGGTGGTTGGCGGCAGGTAAGTCTCTACGGTCACGTCGGCTTTGGACTGTCAACCGAGGTATACCCCAGCGTGACGTCACACAAAATCGTTGATTCCTGTCACAATGAGGTTGATATCGGCCTAATGTGACACATTTTACCCAGGGTCTAGATCCTGGCGTGACACATCTCACGGAGTACAGCCCATGACCGGCCAGAAGGTTGGCTACGTCCGGGTCAGCAGCAGTGACCAGAACGCCGAGCGACAGCTCGACGGGGTAGCGCTCGATCGTGCATTCACCGACCGAGCGTCCGGTGGCAGCACGGACCGCCCCGAGCTGGAGGCGCTCCTCGGATTCGTGCGAGCCGACGACACCGTCATCGTTCACAGCATGGACCGACTTGCCCGCAACCTTGGTGACCTCCGACGCCTCGTCGAGGAGCTGACCGGGAGGGGCGTGCGGATCGAGTTTCTTCACGAGCACCTCACGTTCACTGGCGAAGACTCACCCATGGCGACACTCATGCTCTCCGTGATGGGAGCCGTCGCTGAGTTCGAGCGTGCGCTCATCCGTGAGCGCCAGCGGGAAGGAATCGAATTAGCGAAGTCCCGTGGCGTCTACCGAGGAAGCCAGAAGCGTCTCTCGACGGCCAGGGTCGCCGAACTACGACGGCGAAGCGAGTCCGGAGAGGAGAAGGCTGCTCTTGCCCGAGAGTTCGGGATCAGCAGGCAGACGCTGTATCGATACCTTCTTCACGAGTTGGGGGGGAGAGTAGATGTCTGACTTGCTCACGCCTGATCTGTCGCCACCATCAGCACGGCGCTCACGCTCTTGGAAGCGACTTGCGTTGGTAACGTTCACTGGGCTCGTGATAGGCGCACTCGTAGTGTTCTACTTCGATGGGCTTCCGCTCGTTCTGCATCGTGGGACCATCCTGATCGACCGGCAGGGATGCTCTGCAAAGGTGTTTAGTACCTCGGAAGTTTCCGGATCGCATCCGTTCTCCACTGCGACTGCGACCGTGCCATCAGGGAACGGAACTGTATCTGTCAGCCTTCCGGCTGGCTGGTACGAAGTGACCTTCTACTGTGACCATCCCTCCGCTGGCGATGGACTGAAGGTCACGACCGGACAAACGGTCTGGGCTATGCCCGGGCCAGTTGAAGCCATTCCCTAGACGGATGACCATGCGTCGCCCGTGCCTCAGTTGGGGACGAGATGGGCGAAGGATACGAGAACGGTTTATGAGAATGCTCGGCGAACTCGGATCGTTACAACGCCGTCGGCGGTCCGATCTCTATTGATATCCCTCGTTTGTGAGAAGTCGGCGATGAACTCGGACACCTACCCGTCGGTCGGATCGGATAGGATACGAACAAATGTTCGTATTCATAAGGAGGTGAGACATGGCAACTTACACGGTCACCAAAGTCCGCAAAGAGTCATCAACCGACGGCACCCACATGCACATCGAGGGAGTCTGCACGAATGATGGGACCCACTACACGAGGAAGCAAGTTGTTGACAGCATCAACGCTGGCAACACTTGGAAGTCAAGCGCCGATGGCTACGAGGCCACGATCGAAGCGATCGCCTACTGCCCGAAGGCCAACTGTTATGCGAAGCCCTACATCAAGACGAAGCCCGACAGCACCAAGAAAGACAACCTAGAGAATCTCGACGCCTGCTGACACTTCTGGAGTGTCCACCGTCGTCCAAATCACGGTTCCAAGTTGGCAATCGGTTCTGGCTCCGGGTCCTCCCGGCTGTCGGGCTCGATGTTGCCGCTCCGGTATTCCCAGATCGCAACGTCGAGTGAGCGTGCTGGGATGCCGAGTTTCGCTGCCGTGCGGACGATGACATCGACAACGTCGCTGTCTGAGAGTGGTCGTCCGAGGCACGCCTCGGCATAGCCACGGGTGTGCGTGTCCGGCTTCACCGTGTCCACTTCGCACCGCATGAGAATCCACTGGTAGACGGCGAAGCCGAGTCCCTTGACCCGACCCTCGAAGTCACGTTTGAAGTCCGCAGACTTCGCCCACGCCACGAGGGTCACCTGGTCGATCACCCCGATGGACTCGAAGTAGTCGGCCAGGCGCCGAAGAGTTGAGGCTCTCGTCCAGTGGTTGTTGCCCCAGAGGTACTGGGCAAGCTCAGTGTTCCCTTCCTTGTCGTCCGGGAACCGTTCCATGGCCATCGTGAGCGTCGGCAAGTCGTGGACGTCCTCCCGCCGATTCGTCCGGTAGTAAGCGAGTGCCTTGTTGACGGTGGCGACCTTCATCATCAAGTCCAGTACCGCCAGGAAGAGGTTCTCCACGTAGTTGTCGTAGACGTCGTGCCGACGGTCCATCGGGAGCGATTCGGCGCAGCTCTTGAGCTGCTCGACGTCCTGGTCAGAGATCACTGGGAAACGGTAACCCGAGCCGGAGATTCCCCGCTCGATCTCCTCCGGATCGGCGCCGTCCACGGTGCAGAATCCAGAAGCTCTCCCGCTGAAGTCGGTTCTCCGCCAGGCAGCTTGCAACCCGGCCTCGTGATGGCTGCGGGAGCACGAAGCAGGGGAGCGGTGGCGTCACAGGGTCGCTGTAGCGTCCTGCGCCATCGGATCACGTCGGTAGATCCCCTCTTGACTGCCAGGCCCGAGATGTTCCGGGCGTTCTCGTGCGGTCCCTCGCCCCGTGCCATGGGGCCTCTGCGCTATCTGCACCCTGCCAGAGCTGCGTCCTTGGAGCTGCAAGCCCTGAAGTGCACTCAGGGGTGAACCCCTTCGGGGCTGTTCCGCTCGGCCTTGCCCTGGCTCTTCGTGTGCATCGCATCAGCACCACATGGAGGGACTCAGAAATGACCACCAAGAACAATCACCCGGAACTCATCGAGAAGCTGGCAGAGGGGATCAGCAACCTCACGACGTCCGACGACTGGGAGCGCTACCTCAGCTTCCAGAGCCGGTTCCACCGCTACTCCTTCGGAAACGTGCTCCTCATCGCAGCCCAGTGTCACGAGGCAACCCAGGTCGCAGGCTTCAACGCCTGGCGGAAGATGAACCGCTTCGTCCGCAAGGGAGAGAAGGCCATCTGGATTCTCGCCCCGATGGTCTACAAGAACGCCGACGCCGAGGATGGTCAGGATGACCGGGTCATCCGAGGCTTCAAGTTCGTCCCAGTGTTCGACGTCGCCCAGACCGACGGCGAAGAGCTTCCGACCATCTGCTCCCGACTTGACGGTGACGACACAATCGGCGCCTACGACATCCTCTTCGAGGTCGCTCGGAGCATCGGGTTCACGGTTGTGCCCCACGAGTTCGACGGAACCACGAACGGCGACTGTTCACACAGCGAGCACCACATCCGGATCGAAATCCGGAACACTCCCGCCCAACAGGTCAAGACCTTGGCTCACGAGATCGCTCACGCACTGCTCCACGAGAAGTTCGAGTCTCGGGCACTTGCCGAGCTTGAGGCTGAGTCCGTGGCATACGTTGTCTGCCAGTCGATCGGGATCGACTCCAGCGACTACTCCTTCGGATACGTCGCAACCTGGGCTGGTGGCGGCGACCAGGCCGTCGCCGGGATCAAGGCGTCCGGCGAGCGCATCCAGAAGACGGCGGCGACCATCCTGCGGGCCTTCGAGCCCGCAGCCGAGGAGGTGGCGGCATGAACCGAGTACCGGACGTCGACAGTGGTTTCTCGACTGTGCAACCCCACAACAGTAGCCTTGTACAGGTAAAATGCCTTTCATGAGCATCCACCCCCAACGAGTGAGGCATCTATGAAGCTGAAGTGCATGCGCGTCAGAAACTTTAAGTGTGTGCTCGACTCCGGGTGGTTTACTCTCGGTGAACTCACATGCCTTGTCGGCAAGAATGAATCAGGTAAGACAGCACTGTTGGAAGCGCTCGAAAAGCTGAATTCAGTGCAGGCATCACGTGCCAACTTTGATGTGACAGAACACTACCCCCGGCTCCATCTCTCGGAGTATGAGGAATCTGGAAAAATTGACACTCCCATCGAGACCGAGTGGGAGCTCTCTGGGGATGAGGTTTCACATATCAATGGACTGATTGGTACCGATATTCTCAGTTCTCCAACGGTCACTCTCAAGAAAAACTATGGCAATAGCAGGGAATGGTCCGTAACTGTCGAATACACAAGAGCTACCACTTATCTGCTGGAAAGCGCAGGTCTTAGCGATGTTGAGCGTCAGCCTTTAGCTGAGTCAAAGACTACAACTCAACTCACCGAGGCTCTTACTGGTCTTCTAGAACGAACGCCCAAACAGGAAGCGCTACTTCAAACACTTCAACAGCGCTTCGGTGCAGGCAACCTTCGTACGGCTGTGGAGGCCTACCTTGACGAGTGTTTGCCGAAGTTTCTCTACTACTCCAACTATGACCGATTGCCAGGACAAGTATCGCTAAACCAGCTTGCTGATGATAGGGCGAATAACAACTTAGAGAGAGAACCAGGAAACAAAGTCTTTATCGCACTTCTATCAATGGTGGGGACTACGCCTGAGGCTATCGGCAGCATTACGCAATTCGAGCCGCTTGTGGCGAAACTAGAAGGTGTTCAGAACAGACTGACGGCTCGTATCTTCAAGTATTGGACGCAGAATAAGCATCTTGAAGTCAACTTCCGCTTCGACGAGGGTGCTGCAGGTGATCCTCCCCCGTTTAACGCTGGCAGAGTATTTCGCACCCGCATTAAAAACAATCGCCACGGGATGACGATTCGACTTGACGAACGAAGCGCTGGGTTTATCTGGTTCTTCTCATTTCTCGTCTGGTTTTCGGAGGTAACTCGGCAGTATGGCGACAACCTCGTTGTCTTGCTGGACGAGCCAGGTTTATCACTCCACGCTCGGGCGCAAGCTGACCTCCTCCGGTTCATCAAGGAGGAACTTCTTGCTAAATATCAAGTCATGTATTCAACACACTCGCCATTCATGATCGATTCTGGCGAGCTGTTGTCCTGTCGCACAGTTGAGGACGCCACTGGGGCAAATGACGAAGTTCTGGGCACGAAAGTTGGAGATGACGTTCTCAGTACTGATGTCGATACCCTGTTTCCACTGCAGGCAGCTCTTGGATACGATATAACCCAAACTTTGTTCGTAGGTGAGCACTGCCTACTTGTCGAAGGACCATCGGACCTCCTCTATCTACAATGGTTTTCAAATCGATTGCAAGAGCAGAAGCGCACGTTCCTGGATCACCGATGGACAGTTACGCCCTGTGGTGGCATCACCAAGGTTGCCGGATTCATGTCATTATTCGGTGGTAGCAGACTGCATGTAGCTGTTTTGACTGACTTTGCACACGGGGACAAGAAGAAGGTCAGGGACCTCCGTGAATCAGATCTGCTTCAGGACGGCCATGTACTGACCGCGGACATGTTTGCGGGGGGCGCCGAAGAGGCAGATACCGAGGACATCATCGGGCGAGAAATGTACCTTGCAGTAGTCAATGCAACATACGACTTGAAGGGGAAGAAAGCCCTCCCGGCGGAACGGCCCACAGAATCTCCCGAACGGGTGACTGCCGAAGTGCAGGCGCACTTCATGTCTCTTGGTGCAACCGATCCTGAGTATGACCATTTTGCGCCAGCTCATTATCTAATGAGTTCGGTCACATCTGATCTACCTGGACTAGCGGACGCCTGTGATCGATTCGAGAAGCTCTTCCAGGCAATCAATGCCCTAATGCCCTGAGGGCGCATCTGGCGTCCAGTCGTTCAGTGGGCTACTCGCCAAGGGACGAGTATCGGGCGCTTCGGTTCCCAGAAGCGCCAGGCCCCAATACGGATATACACGTTCTCGCTGTTCGACCTCATGTGTGGAGCGTGTCCCGTTGCATAGTCTTCGCTGTGCACGCAACTCCTTGACGTCATGTGGACCGTCTACGAATGCCATACGGGAAGCCCTTCAGTCTTCCCCGGTAGCAGAGCGCTGCCTGTCCGGACTTCCGCAGATGATGGGCACACGACACCCCCGGATATAGCGATTGAACAGGGAGAACGGGCGCGGACGGCCAATTGAGGCGTGTTACTACGCGGTGCTGTGACCAGGGACTACGCGGAGGGCGTCGGAAGCTCGAAATCAAGGAGGCGGCCAGGCTCTGGGATGTCGAGCTTGGCCAGGATCTCCGCCTGACCGGTGGTCGTGGTCGTGCGTTGAGCCACCCGGCCCTCGCCTGTCTCCATGGTCACGAGATGCATGCGGTCGAGCTCGTGTCGGACGTTGCGCCAGGTGTCGCCCGTCGCGTTCTCGACCACGCGGATGAGGAGGAGGGCCAACCAACAGAGTTGGACGTGGCTCCGGATCCGGTCCTCCCGGTGGTGGAAGACGGGTCGCAGTCCGAGCGATCCCTTCATATCTCGCCAGCCTCGCTCCACTTCGAGGAGCTGCTTGTAGGCCAGAGCCAGATCAGTCGGGGTGAGGCTGTCGTCACTGGTCCGCAGCAACCACTTGCCGTCGAGTTTCTCCTCAAGTGCGATAGCCGCCTTGTCGATGCGGAACCGGCCGTCGGCGAGCCGTCGCACCAGTCGCCAGAGGGCCGGTGTGGTCTTGAGTCGTCCGGCCAGTTCGTCACGCTTGGACTTGCTCAACTTGTCGGTGCCCTCGATCTGGGTCTCCAAGTAGGCAACAAGGTTGGCCCGGACCTGTTGGTCGCGTGTCGCCGCCTCGGGATTGAAGCAGACCACGAAGCGCTGTCGGCGCTCGCCGTTGCCCACCACGACTTCTTTCACCGAGAGGTTGCCGGCGGCGGTGTGGAAACGGCCGGGACGGGAGAGGGCTTCTCTCGCTTCACCGCTGGCGTTGCGCAGCCTCTCCGCCACGATGTAGTGGCCCCCACCCTTCTGCAGGTAGACCCGGTTGGCCGCAGAGTTGAAGCCCCGGTCGGCCACCCACACCACCCGGTTGAGCATCCATCCGGCCAGGTCATCCTTGATGGTGCGGATGATCACCTGGTCCGAGGTCTTGCCGGGGAACGTCCAACACCGCACCGGCACCCCTTCGGCGGTGACGGCCATGCCGATGACCACCTGGGGAAGGTCAGGGCGGTGGTCCTTGCTGTGCTTATTGAACTGACGGACCGCTTCTTCGTCCGGCCCGGGATCGTCGGGGCCGATGCCCTTGACCTTGACGTCGGCCTTCTCCTCGGCACTCTTGGCCTGCTCGAGATCCGCTTCGCCGTCGGCCACATCCCGCTCGAAGTAGGTGGAAGAGGTGTCGACGAAGATGATGTCGCAGGACAGGTTCAACAGGTTGGCCGTCGTCGAGAAGATCCGTTCGGCGATCTCGGGCAACGACGCCAACAAGAAGTCCATGGCCCGATAGGTGGCGTCGTCCCCGAACTCCGGACAGTCGGGGATGGCCACCCGCTCGCCCACCCACTGGACAGCGGCCAACTTGGAAGCCGGCTCCAAGCATCGCTGGGCCACCAGCGCGAAGCAGATTCGCTCGACAAGGTCACCGTCGAGTCGACGCCCGGTGGCGACAGACCGCAGAGCGTCCGCGATCCCGAGCCGGGTCCACAGCTGGTCGAGCACGAAGGCACCACCGAGCCGACGCGAGTCGACGATCTCGATGTCGGACACGGCCACCGTCGAGTCGGTCATCGGCAGATCAAGGATCCGGCTGATCGACGAGACCAACCGGGCCAGCGCCTCCTTGTCGACCTTGTCCTTCCGGCCGAAGTTATGGATGACCTTCGCCACCGGCGAGCCGGTGACGGGATGGCGCTCGTTGTGGGCGAGCTGAAGATAGGTGACCTTGGAGCCGTCCTTGTTCCGACGACTGGACTCTCGCAAGTACACGCCTACATCTTCACTGAAGCAAGCAGGTCAGTCAAGTAATCGTGTGCCTACGTCTTTCAGAGTTTTCGGCGGCCGGCAGCTCGTTGACCAGGGACGATGTCACGCGGGACCCCCGAAAATGCCTACGAGCCGCGGAACCCCGGCCTGTCCGCTGCAAGGCCCAGGAGCGAGAGACCCATCGGGTCTGACCTGTTCCGCTCGGCAGTCGCCCTGCTCTTCCCCGTGGCATCGATCCACACAAACAGGAGGTGCAGAAATGCCCAGCAAGACAACCACCAGCACGAAGAAGCCCGCCACCGGCGAGCGCCAGTCACGGGGAGACTCGGTGAACCAGGTCACCCTCATCGGGCGACTCGTCGCCACTCCCGAGCTTCGGGAGACCGGCTCCGGCAAGTCCGTCACGACCATTCGGGTCGCCACGAACGGCAAGAGTCATGCCGAGTTCCACGACGTGGTCCTCTGGGGTCAGCTCGCCAGCTTCGCTTGCATCTACCTCGGCAAGGGTCGCCTCGTCTACATCGAGGGACGACTCCAAAGCCGCCAGTGGCAGGTCACGGACGGCAGCGCTCGACGCACCGTCGAGATCGTTGCCAACCGGCTCCAGGCGCTCTCTTCCAAGAGCGCTTCGGAAGCTCCGGCAGCGTGACCGCTCGCTTCGGTCCTCGGGGAGGATGTCCTCCTCCTCGAGGACCAGGCTTGATCCCGAACGATCTTCTCGTGGTCCGCCATCCATGATGTCTCGGAGCCGCACGGCGTCAAGGCGGTCCGAGCCGCCACTCCGTTCCGGTTCTCCCGAGGAACCTTTCGGGTCCCTCCCCCTTGACTCCATCGCTTGCTCCGTGATGTCGGCACCTATGAACCGAGAAAGGACAGCCCTGCCCTGGACCCAGCGGCGTCGCTCCTATTTGAGCATGTGTAGCCCGTAGGGCGATTGGTAAGTCTGATCGGCAGGGGGACGAGACCGAGCAAGGGCACGAACCTGGTCTGCAGACGCCGGAAAGGTTGTTGCGCCTCGGCGAATGTAATACTGCGGGTTGGCCGGATTCACGCCATAGGGTGGCTCGCCACCTGAATCGACGGTTAGTACGAGGACGACTTTGCCCGTCTGGTCGTCGAACTCAATCTTGCCGACCGAATAGCTCGGTAACGGAGTGACCTTCGAAGCTACGAATCTCGTTACCGTATCGAGCACTTTGCTAACGTCCGTGTCTGGTGGCAATCCGACGATCGTGCCATTGTCTTGGACGCCAAACAACACCTGCCCACCACTTTCACTGTTGGCAAATGCCGCCACCGTGTTGCACACCCTCTCACGGAGGGGAGTTCCGGACTCAGGGACGATGCTCTTGAACTCGATGGTCGCTCCTTCGCCCGCCGAGACCAGTGCCTGGAGTTCAGTTGTCGGTTCCACAATCATCTCGACGCCTGGATCAGGAGACAAGGTGTGCGGATAGTTGATGAATTTTCGATCGATCCAATCTGAACCTCGTTTGAGTACCACCCACGCTCCGGCAGGAAGTCCTCCTGGAAGTGGGAACTCTACGGTTTGCTCTTCTTCGTCCGAAAGCACGGCAGTCGGCCCGGGCGTGTCTGCGGCCAGTTCAACGGTTGCTCCGCCCAGATTGTTGCCTTCTAGGACGATGAACATCGACGCTGCTCCGATTACCACCTTGACGATGCGACCCGAGCGGTCTTGTCGTCGAAATGTCGGAGCCATGTGATCGAAAGATCCATTGGGGGCAAGAGTTACCCCCAGAAAACTCGCCGCCGCTTGGGCAAACCGAACAAAGGACGGACCATTGCCGATCATGGACCCGGAGCCTGGACCATTCTTCAGCGACTGCGATGCGAGCTGGTAGGTCCTACTTGGCCAAGCGAGAGGCTCAAAGCCGGTCTGCCCTGAACCGCTCGAATAGGTCCACCATTGCAGGCGCTGAGCTTCTGGGATGACCGGTAGCTTGATTACTACGCCATCTACGGTGGCCGTACCACCACGAAGCCATTCGGCGACAACGGTTCCGTTCGTCTTAAGGGAGAGGAAGGTTGCGTCGTCATATGACCAGCGCTGCCCTGTCCATAGAGGAGGTTCAGCACCGCTCGTGACTTCCATCAGCGTCTCGTGCCACTCGTCGCCCATTCTGGTTGCAGCAAGGCGAACCCACACGGTCGCTTCTGCCTCGACTAGCTTGAAGACGTCCTCTGGGTTCAACTGATCTTGTTCGATCATGAAGCAATGCCTGCAGCGAGCAACTCTGCCTGTTGCATCACCAACTGGACTGCCGTCTCCTGCTTATCCGGTGGGTAGTGATACTTGGTGAGGAGCCTTCGGATGTGCCGACGGAGCGATGCACGCACTTGCTCCTTCTTGTCCCAGTCCACGGTGGCATTGGCTCGGACGACATCGACCAACTCCTGGGCGATGCGCTTGAGGACATCATCCCCGAGTTCCATAACTGCGGAGTCGTTCTGACAAACGGCATCGTAGAAAGCGAGTTCGTCATCTCGGAGGCCAAGNNTTGTTGTACGACCTCATCGCCCGCTCAAGCATCTCGGAAAACTTCCGCTCTGCCACAACGTTCCGTTTCGACATCGACTTGACCTCTGAAGCCAAAAGACGTCGCAACAGTTCGATCTGTAGGTTCGGGTGTGGATTCGTCGTCAGTCGCTTAGCAAATTCCTCGTCGATGATGCTGAGGTCCGGGCGCCCGATCCCCGACGCTGCGTAGATGTCGATGACACCTGCTGCAGTCACGGCATCCGAGACCACTTGTTGAATCGCAGTCTCCAGCTCGACATCGTCATCCGATCCCGGGCGATCCTCGGCTCGTGCACGTCGCAGCTCGACGGCGACGGCTTGGAAGAAAGCAAGGTCGTCCCGATACTGCATAGCCTCGGGGGACGAGACAACCAGTGTGAAGCTCTGCGATGCCACCCGAACGTGCTGGAGGAACCTGTCCGGGAGGTCCATCTCCTCCCCACCGAGCAGGTGCTCCAGCGCTGCCATGATCGCTTCGATCCTGGCTCGGTCGCTTCCAGAGTCCAGGGCTTCCCTCCAGGGACAGCCGTACAACAACTCGCAGCAGACCTCGTGGTTCTCTTGGAGCAAGGAGAGCGCCTCGTCAATTGGAGCGCCCACCTCTTGGCGGGCTCGGTCACGGTCGGTGTAGTCGGCGAGCGCTGCCCGCAAACTCTCGGCAATGCCGATGTAGTCCACGACCAGCCCGCCTGGCTTGTCCAGGAATGTCCGATTCACTCGGGCGATCGCCTGCATGAGGCCAGCACCACGCATGGGCTTGTCCACGTACATCGTGTGAAGTGACGGTGAGTCGAAGCCCGTAAGCCACATGTCCCGGACGATGACGAGTTCAAGGGGATCGTCAGGGTCCTTGGCTCGCTCCTTGAGCGCTCGGAGGCGGTCCTTGTTCCGAACGTGCCTGTTCATCTCGGGACCGTCGGATGCTGATCCAGTGATAACCACCTTGATTTTGCCCAGGGCATCATCGTCGGAATGCCACTCCTGACGGAGCTTCGTAATCTCGTCATAGAGGCTGACGCAGATGCGGCGACTCATGCAGACGATGAGGCCCTTGCCGATCTCAGCCGAGCGTCGCTTCTCCCAATGCTCCACGATGTCCCTAGCAACTTCGGCAATGCGCTTTTCAGCGCCGACGATCGCTTCCACCCGTGCCCAGCGAGTCTTGAGTCGCTCACGAGTGTCCGTTTCGGCAAGCTCCGTGACCTCATCGAACTCTTCATCGAGTCTCGTGCGGACTTCGTCCGGCAGTTCGACCCGAGCGAGTCTTGCTTCGTAGAAGACCTTGACTGTTGCCTGATCTTCGACCGCCTGCGTGAGGTCGTAGACATCGACGTACTCACCGAAGATGGCTCGTGTGTCCTTGTCTGCCGTCTCGATCGGGGTGCCGGTGAATCCCATGAACGCAGCGTGTGGCAGAGCATCTCGGAGATTGCGGGCGAGCCCGTCGATCATGTCGTACTGCGTGCGGTGTGCTTCGTCAGCCACCACCACGATGTTGTGTCGATCCGAGAGGACAGGAAAGTTCCGATTGGCATCTCGGTCTTCCTTCGTCAGTCCAAATTTCTGCATCGTCGAAAAGACGATCCCGCCCGATGCCTTCGATCGCAGCAGCTCTCGGAGGTTCTCTCGGGACGCAGCTTGCACGGGCGTCTCTGGGAGGGTCCGAGCCGGAGCAAAGACCTCGTCGAACAGTTGGTCGTCAAGATCGTTGCGATCCGTCATCATGACCACGGTGGGATTCGCCATCCCAGGGTGGCGCATCACTTTGCCGACATAGAAGAGCATCTCCAGGCTCTTCCCGCTCCCTTGGGTGTGCCAGACGACACCAGCCCGACCATCTCCCCTCTCCATTGCAGACAGGGTCGTGTCCACGGCCTTATTGACAGCGTGGAACTGGTGGTACTTGGCAAGACGCTTGATGACGCCGCTGCGCTCGTCAGAGAAGCTGATGAAGTTCCGGACGAGGTCCAAAAAGCGAGCAGGCTCGAAGACCCCTCGTACGAGGACCTCCATCTCCGGCGTCCCAAAGGCAGCCAGTTTCTTGCCGTCGATGGTCTTCCAGGGTGCGTAGTGCTCGAACCGTCCAGAGAGCGGTCCCATTCGTGCCTGCGTGCCGGTCGAGATGACGCACACAGCGTTGTTAGCGAGGAGCGCTGGAATTTCGGCTGCGTAGGTGCGGAGCTGGTCATAGGCGCCACGAAGCGTTGCCCGTTCCTCTCCCGGAACTTTCAGTTCCAGAACGCCCAGAGGCAGTCCGTTGACGAACAACACGATGTCAGGACGCCGAGTGCTCTGGTCACCTTCGACTGTGTACTGATTGACAGCCAGGAACTCGTTCTCGTCCGGATGCTCGAAGTCCACAAGCCAAGCGATGTCGTGCCGGGATTCGCCGGAGTCGTCTCGCCGCTCAATGGGGACTCCCTTTGTCAGCAATTTGTAGATGCGCCAATTCTCGGCAAGTACATCGGCACTCTCCGGACGCCGCACTGTTGCGATCACTTCGTCGATGACGGTCGGCGAGAGTGAGGGATTCAGGTTTCCGATCGCAGATCGCAGGCGTTCCTCCAAGAGGACATCTCGGTAGCTTGACCGCTCGGCACGAGGTTCGCCTGGAGCAATGTCCGGACCGTATAGAACCTCCCAACGGAGATCAGCAAGGTAATCGAGGCAAACCTCCTCGACGCCGGACTCGGCGATGAAGGATCTCATACTGTTGCCTCCACAAGTGAGTCCACGTCACGGACTCGAACCTGTCCCGAGATCAGTTGCGGTAGAAGACTGTCACGGGTCTCAAGCAGTACCAGGGTTTCCCTCTCCGCTGCTAGCGCCCGCCTCCAGAGAGGGAAGCATGCTCGATCGAGTTTCACCAGCTCCTCTGGAGACGGAACTGACACGACTTCATCGAGATGATGACGCTGAATATGACCCATGGTTGTTGCTTTATCCGATGCGATTCCTCTAAAAAATGGTAGTTGGTCCAACAGAGCACCATGAAGAAACCAAACAGGAAACCCCTCGTTGGGTACCACTTTGAAGATGTGCTGGTTCACAATCGCTTCTGGACGGAACCATCGCTGCACCGTGAGCGATCCTGACCAGGCAAATAACAGGTCACCTGGCACCACAAGGTGCTCGATTGGTACATCGATGTCATTGTAAACAGTGGACTTGCTCGGACCGGAATTCAGCTCCGCAATTCGAGCTACCATTCTTCCGGTGCCGGTTGCGTTCTTTGTAAAGGCTCGACCATTTATGAAGGAGGCGAGCGCCGACAATGGCCGTTCTGACCACGAGCCGTCCGCTTGGGCTTTGGACATCAGTGATCGCCAGGTCAAATCCGCCAAGCGAATGATTCGCCTATTGAGGTCGATCTCTTCATCGAGAGTGGACAGTACCCATGCAATCGCTCGCTGTTCGTCCAATGGTGGTACGACACATTCGAATTCGAGGATTCGAGATGGACTTGTGTGTCGGACCGTGCTTCCTGTCGCCGTCGCAAGAACGTGATTTCGATAAGATCGAGAATGCAGGAGGTAGTAGAGGTATCGTTTATCAACCCGAGATTGGTTGGTTAGATTCACCAAGCCTATCCGCTGGTTGTGGAGGAATGGACCTCCCGTGGGAACAAGTGCTGGATAGCCCAAAGTGTCGCCGGTCTTGCTGAGATCAGTCATGGTGACGATCAGATCACCCACTTTGAGCCGGTATTCCTCTGGGTCTGGAGCTAAGTAAAATTTAGGCTTTCCATCCTGCCACCCACCGCCGATCGTAAAGTTCCCAGGCGTGACAAGTCGAGGGCCAGGTCCTGTCTCTGAAAAATAGGCTCCCTCGTACGCATATCCGTGTTTTATGGTCATGATGTCTTCCAAGCGGAGCGCTTCCCATTCAGACATCCAGCCGCTCCAGAGCAGTGATCACTTGATCTTGCAGTCGATCGCACTCTTCAAAGGAACCCATGAGTTCCTGTTTCAACCTGGTGATCTTCTCGCCAATAGGCTCGCCATCAGTTTCCTCTGCTTCCGATCCCACGTAGCGACCGGGTGTTAGGACGAAGCGATGCTTACCAATCTGATCCGCGGTGGCAGATGCGCAGAATCCAGCAACATCTGCAAAGACGGGCAAGCCGGGCTCACCACGCCAGGCATGGTAGGTAGCTGTGACCTTCATCATGTCCTCATCGGAAAATTCCCGATGTGTTCTATCGACCAGTTGCCCGAGTTTGCGAGCGTCGATAAAGAGGACCTCAGATCGCCGGTCTCTCCATCCTCGTGATCCTCCTGCCGATTTGTCCCGGTTGAGGAACCACAGGGAAACCGGAATCTGGGTGGTGTAAAAGAGCTGTGCTGGGAGTGCGACGATGCACTCGACGAGGTCTGCTTCAACCATCTTCCGGCGGATGTCACCTTCGCCGGACTGCTGGGAGGACAGCGATCCATTAGCCAGGACGACGCCAGCCACCCCCTGGGGAGCAAGCTTGGATGCCATGTGCTGGAGCCAGGCAAAGTTAGCGTTGCTTGCGGGTGGTGTTCCGAACTTCCAGCGAGGGTCATCTCGAAGCTGATCACCGCCCCAGTCCGAGATGTTGAAGGGTGGATTGGCGAGGATAAAGTCTGCCTTGAGGTCAGGGTGGAGATCGTCGTGAAACGTGTCGCCCCAACGGGGGCCCAGGTCAGCCTCGATACCCCGGATGGCAAGGTTCATCTTGCCGAGCCGCCAAGTTGTGTCGTTCAGCTCTTCGCCGTAGACAGCGATGTCGTTGCGCTGTCCACCGTGAGCCTCGACGAAATGCTCGGATTGAACAAACATGCCACCAGAACCAAAGCACGGGTCGTAGATCCGGCCCTTGTACGGCTCGATCATTTCGACGAGGAGGTTGACGACGCTGCGGGGCGTGTAGAACTCGCCTCCACCCTTCCCCTCTTGAGAAGCGAACTTGCCGAGGAAGTACTCGTACACCCTCCCGAGGAGGTCCTTCTCCCGGTGCTCGGCAGAGCCGAGACCGAGCCCTGCGATCAGGTCAACGAGTTCGCCGAGGCGACGGACATCCAAGCTTGGGCGGGCGAAGTTCTTGGGAAGCACTCCCCGCAGTGTGGAGTTCTCGACTTCGACTGCATCCATGGCTGCATCGATGAGTTTCCCGATTTCGGCCTGCTTGGCGTTGGCCTGGAGATACTCCCAACGGGACTCGGGTGGCACCCAGAAGACGCCTTCTGCCGTGTATTCGTCTCGGGACTCCAGTAGCTCCTCTGCCTGGTCACCGGAAATTCCATCAGCTTCAAGGTCTGCTGCAAGCTGCGCTCGCCGCTCACCGAAGGCGTCATCGATGTACTTGAGGAAGACGAGTCCCAGGACAACGTGCTTGTACTCGCTGGAGTCCATGGACCCCCGGAGCTTGTCGGCAGCCTTCCNNCCATGGACCCCCGGAGCTTGTCAGCGGCCTTCCACAGGGTGTCCTCGAAGCCAAGCGGCTCGCCGTTCTGCGCCTGCCGAGCCATCAGGCTTGTCCTCCCGAAGAGAAGAACTCGCCGGACCGACCTGTCTCCTGATCTGGCGATCCCGGCTCCTGGAGTAGCTGGATGACGTTGCCGTCGTCGAGTTCGATGCGAACGGTCAAAGGGTTGCGGTCAGGAATCTCGACCTTGCGGATTGTCTTACCGACGACAGCTTCGAGCTCGAACCCAAGGTCTGCCGTTCGGAGAGCGTCAAGCTGAATCAGTGCATAACGAAGCTGCTTGCGAGCTGGCTCGCTCACTGATGCCACCTTCACGACATCTCGACGATCAATCGTGCACTGGTAGGTCAGATCAACAACGCACGCGTCCACGAGGTCATCGGGATGCTTGGGAACCGGCAGGTATCCAATG
>PLDN01000012.1 GCA_003136185.1 Acidimicrobiaceae bacterium
GGCACCAGCGGCGTGGCGATCAGCGACTTCACCGCCTCACCACACACGCTCGCCGCATCGGGTGGAGAGGTCACTCTCAAGGCGACGGTAAGCCACGCTTCGAGCTGCCGGCTGGCATCGGCGCCGACGGTACCAGGCCTACCGAAAACGGTTGCGTGCGCTTCCGGGTCGATGACCGAGAAGGTCAAGGTACCTGCGAACGAGAGCGGCACAAACCGGCCAGTCGCCTTCATCCTCACGGCCAAAGGTGCGTCTGGATCCATCTCGAAGACGGTCTCGGTGTTGCAGTACGCGTTGCCCGCCGTCGATTCGTTCACCGCGACGCCGGCCAAGCTCGGCTTGAACGGCGGGACGGTGACACTCGTGGCGAAGGTCTCCCGGGGTCACATCTGCCGTTTCTCGGCCACTCCGGCGGTACCGGGACTTCCCAAAGATGTGGTCTGCAAGAGCGGCAAGGCCACGATCAGCGTCGAGGTGCCGGGGAACTCAGGCTTCTCCGATCAGTCGTACAGCTTCGAGGTCACGGTCACCGGCGGTGGCGGAGCGGTCGTTTCTCCTTTGCGGGAGGTCACGGTCACCGCCTCCCCGGCATTGTCGGCCCGCGACCGTGTGTTCGGCGTGACGTCGCTCACGCCAACCGGCTGTGCGGCCGGATGCGATCTCTCGATCAACTCCATCAGCTGTGCTCCCGGCTCTTCAAGTTGTCTTGCGGTCGGAGGCGGCATCGCGGCTGGCCCGGGTCCGACGGTCGGCCCGGGCAACTCTGGCTTTATTTACGGCAGAGATCCGCAAGGGACGTGGTACTCCCAGCAGCTGCCGGCGGACTCGGCATCGCTCACGGGCGTCTCGTGCGGCGGGGGCGGCGGGGGATGTATGGCCGTCGGCTCCCGCTGGTCGGGCTCTGACACCTGGACCGGCGTCGCGTTCCTTTCGACCGGAAACCCGATCAATCCCTGGATATCTGTGAATCTTCCGGCCGGTGCCGGCCCGGCCGGGATCGCGTGCCCGACGAGCAGCGTCTGTCACGTCGTCGGGTCCCGATTGGCGGCACGGGACGAGGGAATCGGAATGATCTACACGACGACCGACGGCGGGCTGAAATGGACCAGTGCGGAAGCTCCCTCTGGCACCAAGTCGCTCCAGCAGATCTCCTGCCCGAGCACGTCCGACTGTTACTCGGTAGGAGCAAATCAGAAGAACGGACCGCTCATGTTCGCCACGACTGACGGAGGCAAGGACTGGGTGAAGTTGCATCTCCCGTCCGGTGCCTACCCAGAATCCATCTCCTGCCCGCGCGCGACGACCTGCTACGCGGCTGGCGGGGGCCTGTTCCTCACTCGCGACGGCGGGGCCACGTGGACGAAGATCGCTTCGGCCTCTCTCGATGTGTCAACAGTCTCGTGCCCGACAGTGTCGTTCTGCGAGCTAGGCGAAAACCTGCAGCGCTTCGCCGAGAGCACGACCGACGGCGGCGAGAGCTGGACCCGGCAATTCGTGCTGCCCCCCTATCACGATGTCCTCGCGGCCGACTGCCCGGCCGTGGCAGTGTGCCTCTTCGGTGGAGAGATCAACGACGGATTGAATTTTGATGCCGCGATCTTCTCGAACACCCAGAGCTCCCCCATCGGCGGCCTGCTCACCTTGGTCGAGATGCTCGGCGGTGGGTTCAACCCGTGCACGCTGTGTCTACTGAAAACTGTCGCGAACGAAGGCGACCCCGTCAACACCGAGACCGGCGACTTCTGGCGAAGTTTCGGCGACTTGTCCCGCCCCGGTCGGGGAATGCCTCTGTCGCTCACACGCACCTACAACTCCGAGGCGGCACCGACCAACGAACCGTTCGGATACGGATGGAGCTTCAACTACGGAGTCTCACTGTCAGGACTTGGCACGAACAGCGTCACATTGCATGAGGAGAACGGAAGCGAGGAGACGTTCACGCTCTCCGGCAACCATTACACCGCGCCGCCGCGCGTGCAGGCGACTCTCGTCAACGATGGGAGCGGTACCTACACTCTGACCCGCGATGCCACACAGTTTCTCACCTTCGACTCGACCGGCCAACTGATCTCCGAGGGCGACCTCGACGGCTACGTGACAACCCTCTCGTACGGTGCTGGCGGTCACCTGACGACGGTGACTGACTCCTCAGGCCGCATGCTTAACTTCACATGGTCGGGGTCGAACATCGTGGCAGTGACCGATCCGATGGGCAGGCAGTGGAGCTACACCTACGCCAGCGGCAACCTGACAAAGGCGACGAGCCCGGCAGGTGACTCTACGAGCTTCACATACGACGGCTCGCATCGCATGCTGACGCTCACCAGTCCAGACGGCGGGGTCACCACGAATGTGTACGACTCAGACGGTCGAGTGACTTCGCAGAGAGACCCGATGGGCCGCGTGACGAAGTTCGAATACTCGGGGAGCCCACTCGCCGACGCGGGAGGATCGACCACGGTCACCGGCCCCACGGGAACTGTATCGGCGTACTTTTACCAGTACGGACTGATGTACGCGAAGGCCGAGGGCATAGGGACGCCTCACCTCGCGACCTGGTTCTACCTCTACGACCCGGCGACGCTCGGTCAAACTGCCGCGGCCGATCCGGCCGGCAACACCTCGACTACGACGTTCGATGCCAACGGCAACCCCCTCGTCGCTACCGACGCGTTCGGCAACCAAACCGTCAGCACTTACAACCAGTACAACGAGCCCCTGACCGTGACCGACCCGAAGGGAGTCACGACAACCAACAGCTACGACTCCGAGGGCAACATCCTGTCGAAGTCGGTCGCACTCCCGGGATCTGGTTCAGCAGTCACGAGATACGGCTACGCCAACTCCGACGACCCGGGCGACCTGACCTCGATGACCGACCCGGAGCTCAACACCTGGTCGTACTCCTACGACGCAGACGGGGACCGCATCTCGACCACCGATCCGCTCGGCAACGAGACCACTTCGACCTATGACGCCGATGGCGCGCTCACGAGCGCGACGACCCCGAACGGCAACGT
>PLDN01000038.1 GCA_003136185.1 Acidimicrobiaceae bacterium
CGGGATAGAGAGGAATCTTCGCTCAGCAGCGTAAATTTCGAGAGGCTTGCTGCCCGATGAGAGGCTGACCCAACAGTTTCGGCGCGGCAAGCCGTCGTGCCCTCTTGCGCTACCGACCCAGCCCTCGATCCACGTCTCCCGAGCGCTCACGCGGCAGCTGCCACTCGGGAGCAAGCGCGACGCTTCTCGCGATCGTGGCCCATTCCCGAACGATCGTCTCCAGCCTGTCGAACTCGGCGTCGTCCACCGGAAATTCGGACCGACGCAGACGAAAGAAGCGACCCGTCATCTCCTCGAATATTTGGGGGCGAAAACCCCGATCCTTCTGACTTGCCAGACCGAAGAGTCGCTCGAGATCGTCACCCCCAACGATCGATGCGAGATCAACGAAGTCGCGCGCCTCGGCTCTGCCGAAGATGGCGAGGATCTTGTCGACAGCTAGTTCCTCGGAAGACAGCACGGGAAAGCCAGGTCCTGGCTCGGTTGGAAAAAGACGTGCGTCCACCCCGAAGTCGACCTCTGTCGTCTCCGGACCCTCGGCGACTCGGAGTCGCGTAAACCCGGGATTGCTGACGACGCGCTCCACGGTAAGTCCCTCCGCCCGCAGCGCCACTTCGGCAACGGGAACGAGCCGATCAACGCTCACCTGGCTGAGACCGAAGAAGTCGATGTCGTGCGTCCCGCGGTCGACCTGACCCTTCACGATCAGAGCGGCGCCTCCAGCTACGGCGAACCTTCCGCCTCATCCAGACCCGCAATGACAGTTGCCACCCGTTGCTGCAGCGAACTCAGCACCCGACGCGAAGACCCCGAACTCGCAACCACCCACTCCACGCCTTGCGGACATATTCAGGCAGCACCAGTTCGTCCCAAAGGTCGAGGAGATCCTGCAACCTGACGTAGTACCGGACGTCGTCTTCAGTGCCTTCCCGTAACACCTGTTCATACACACGAGCACGGTCTACGCGATCCTCCAGGTCGTACTCCGGCAACGGTTCGCTCCAGCGGATGTGCAATGGGAGTTGAACGCGGCCGGTCGCCTTCGGGACCGAAGGGTCGTCGATGTCATCGGGGATGAATACCGGACGCGACGCGGGACCTACCAACTCGCTTCGGGTAGTCGCCACAGGAAAAGTGTAGGGGGCGTCTTTCGCCAACTTGTCGCATCCCCACCCAACATCGACCCAACAAGTTCAGCCCGGAACGGTCCAGTCGCGTCCGAGCCGCTCCCGCCGACTGTCAAACGGTGCTGATCGCGGACTGACCGGACCGACCGGGACGCACGCGCACTTGGTGGAGTCACCTCATAATCCCTGGGTCGGAGGTTCGATCCCTCCCGGGCCACCATTATTTGCCCAGTTCAGAGGCTATAAAATCTCGAGACTTCGACCCAACATTCCACCCAACATTCTGTTGGGTCGGCGGTCGACGAGCCCGTGCCAATCACTTGCATCTCTCTTCGAAGTTCAAGCATCCTTTACTTGTGGCAAACCATGGTAAAGGATACAGACTATCCTTTACTAACGAGTTCCAACGGTAAAGGATAGGTGCACCGGAGATGTTAGGACGCTACGAGCGGCGCACATGGCAATACGACCCTACGCTCGCCGCGCCGCTTCGGTATCGCCGAGCGTGCAGCTACGACGTGTTCATCCCGGTGCCGATCGAGGAGCTCGATATCTCGGTCTCGGGGTCCCGAGTGGCGGTGCTGTCGGAAGCCGAGGCAGCGATCCAAGAGCTGAACGCTGGGAGGCACTCTGCTCTCGCACCGCTCGCGAGGCTGTTACTCCGCACTGAGTCCATCGCCTCGTCGAAAGTGGAGGGACTGCAGATCAACGCTCGGACACTCGCCCGAGCTGAGGTCTCGAACGAGATCGGACAGAGGGCCACTCCGACAGCCTTGGAGGTGCTGGGCAACATCGACGCGATGCAACTTGCCATCGAGAACGCCACAGCCGAGGAAGCGGTAGGCGTGGAGCAGATCGTCGAGATCCACCGCGTTCTACTCGAGCGCGCTCCGAACTCCCATATTGCTGGGCATATCCGAGCCAAGCAGAACTGGATAGGCGGGAACGACTTCAACCCGTGCGGCGCAGCCTTTGTCCCACCGCCGCCCGAAGAGTTGGACTTGCTCCTTGGCGACCTATGTAGGTTCTGCGCTGACGACCGCCTTCCTCCGCTCATACAAGCTGCGATCGCTCACGCGCAGTTTGAAACGATTCACCCCTTCCAAGACGGTAACGGTCGGACAGGTCGCGCTCTCGTGCAGGTCATTCTCCGACGGCGTGGCCTGGCCCCGGAATACGTCCCACCGATCAGTGTCATTTTCGCTGGCAACAAGGAGCAGTACATCAGCGGCCTCAAGGCATACCGCGAGGGTCGCGTCGAGGCATGGCTCGAAGTCTTCGCTGTATCCGCCACACGCGCGGCGCACCTTGCTCGCCTCTACTTGCAAGCGGTCGAGGGGTTGCAGCACCAGTGGCGGGAGCTGCTTCGGAACTCAGCTCGAATCCGTGCCGATGCTGCGGCGTGGAAGATCATCGACGTTCTGCCCGGTCAGCCCGTGATCACGTCGCCGACCGCAGTCGCTCGGGTCGAGCGGACCAAGCCGGCGGTGAACCAGGCAATCGAGCAACTGGTCGTGGCTGGTGTACTCATCCCGGTATCGGACGGGAAACGAAATCGAGCCTGGGAGGCGGCGGGCTTGCTGGACCTGCTGTCCGGGCTCGAGGCAGGTGAAGCACCGGAAGGCGAGCTCGCCGTAGGACCGATACCAGACGTATCGAAATCTGAGGGTCCGGTGTCGGATAAGTCAGTCGGTCGTGAGCAAACAAGGCCACTGCCATTCACCGATCCGATCTTCCGACTCGCCCCGGGCACATGGCTGGCGGCACCCGGAGAGAACCCTGAACTGACACTGCGCGTTGCCGTCGGAATGCCGAACGTGCTCCCGCTCGGAGGGAGCGGCATCGAACTCGTGACTCAGCTCCGAGGACAGCGGAGAGAGGAACTACTGATCGATCTGCTCAACCATTCGCCGGTGACGAGTTGGCTTCGCTCCCAACGATCGATCTGGCACTGGGCAGATGACGCCGAGTGGACACCTGCCGGGTCTGGCTCTCCCGAGTTCACCGAGCTGTGGTTCGCCCCGTTCGGTATCGAACAGAGTCAGCCAACGTTCATGGCGCGGTGCGGCTTCGCCACGGGTGTTGTCGAGGGAAAGACCGAAGCCGCTGTTCCGTCGATCGAGTCGGCGCTCGACCTTATGCTGAACGTCCGCGAGCTGGCGAGTGATCGTCGGCCTGGAAATGCAGAGCAACGAAGCGACGGGGCGCCCGCACCGGCAGCGCTCTCACTGGGCGAAGTTGCTGACGCACTCGTTGAGCTGTTCGGGATCGTGAGAGTTACAGCCTTGGCTGCAGACCGCCTGTTGCCGTCACCGAGGCCTGAGCGCGCTCGCGTAGGGGCGTGGGTCTCAGTATGGGGCGGATCGGCCGATCGAATCATCGATCTTCACGCTTTTCGTCAGATTCCACGTAGCTCGGGAATGGGTCAGACCAGCGCCGGCTTCGAGTTTGATCCGACGACTCAGCTGGAGATCTCGGACGATTTCCTTCACCAGTTCGTCGCGGATCTTCTGTACGAAGGACTTGAGCGGGGCGGCTATCGAGATCTCGACGAAGCAATCGACAAACTGCGAGGCGGGTGACGATCCTCGCAGTGAAGCTTCGTTCGGAAGACCTAACCGGTCATCACTCCACCGCGAAGGCAGGATGCGGTGGTCCGCTCACCCAACATTTACTCAACAAGTTGTGTCCAGAGCCGTCCCTGGGCATCTCGCCGCATCCACCCAAGGTCGGATATACCCGGGTCAGCGGATTGACATGGACGGAGCGGGACTCGGCTGCCCGACATCGAGCCAGCTCATAATCCCTGGGTCGGAGGTTCGATCCCTCCCGGGCCCACCGTTATTTGCCCAGGTGGGATAAGAGAGAGGGACAGGTGAAAGGGGACCGGCACGGCGGGGAACGGCTGGAGCGGTAGGAGCGGTAGGAGCCAGCCAGCCAGAGCCGGGAGCCGGGAGCGGCGTGAACGGAGCGGTGCGGCAGGGCCGGGGCTGCAGGAGCCAGCCAGCCAGAGGCGTGAGGCAGAACGGCGTGATTGCGGGGCGGTGGTATCGGAGAGGTAGGAGCCAGCCAGCCAGCGATGTCAGCAGAGACGGACGGGAAACGGCGGAGCGAACCGGCCGGCGAGAACGGAGCTAGCCAGCTGGACCGGACGGAGACGGCTGGAACGGATCGATCGTGAGCTCGGCTCGTCGCCCCGGCGAACCGGGGGCCGAAGAACCGGCTCAGCCCGTCATCGGGCTGAGAGTCGCACGCCGCGAGCGGAGACTGCCATCAGCAACAGTGAGTGGCGAGGGTCCGGTACGCGGTGCCGTTGAAGTAGTAACCCACCGCCCAGGCGTTGGTGG
>PLDN01000023.1 GCA_003136185.1 Acidimicrobiaceae bacterium
GACAATCGCGTGATCGTCCTCTGTCTGCTCCTCGCCGCTCCTGTCGTAGCAATCGTCCTGTTCTGGGGCTCCTGGGGTTGGCTTGCGGCGGCCGCAGTGGTGGCCGTCGTCGAGTACGCCACCCTCAAGCGCTCGCAGCGGTTCTCGGCCCGGTTGTGGCGTAGCGTCGGCGTCGGACGCCGGAGCAGCCGCGAACGCGCCACTGAGAGCATCTATGTTGTCAGCGCGGTGGCGGGTATCGTTCTGCTCGCCGTCGCCATCGTCGCTGCCGTCTGATCACTGCCGGAACGCCGAGGGTCGGCGCTCGGCTTGGTTGGGAAGTACGGCTTGGAGATTCGTTATCGGACTCGCGCCGCCTTGGATCTAAGGCGGAGTAAGCACCACCGTCTCGGTTCGCGGCCGTGCTATTCACGGTGGAGCTCAACGCCAAGATGTTCTTCCCGTGCCCGGCAGGCATTTGACTTCTGAGGTCAGACCGAGTCCGATGATCGCCAACTTGGTGACGATCGCCGCGATCGATCGAGTCGCTGCCGTAGACGCGGCCTGCTGCGCGACGATAGAATTTATGTTGGTGGCACCGAACAGCGAATCCATTGGCTCGACGTGGGTCGGCGTGACAGCCCTTATGCGTTCCGACGACGAAAGCCGGGCGATCTTCGCTGGGCGGGGTGCTCCGATCCTCGAACGCCACCGGCAGCAGAGCGTCGAGCAGGTGGAGGCCCTCCGCAAAAAGTACGCCGAGCCCGTCTTTGGCAAGGTGCGAGTCTGGGATCTGATCGAACGGCTCGGCTCCTGCGTCGACCCGACCGATCAGCGTCTGTTCTGCGCTAGCCAGCAGGTCCACGTGTTGCAGATGCTCGAGGCGATGGAGCACGACGGGACAGCCACGCCGGACATGGTTCTCGTCGCCTTGATCCATGATCTCGGTAAGGTCCTGCTGCTCACCGGCGAGGACCCGGCGAACGTCGTGTGCATGAACGGACCTGTCAGTCAGCGCGACGAAAGCGCCGGTCTCGACAATACGATGATCCAGTGGAACCACGACGAGTTCGCCTACGAGCGGCTAAAGGATTACATCCCTGACGACCTGGCCTGGCTCATCCGCTATCACAGCGTTGAAGTACAGGCTGTCTCGACCCTGATGGATGAGCGGGACCTGGAGCGAACGGAGCGGCTGCTGCTCCCGTTCGCGCGTTACGACCACGCCACCAAATCCCCGTTCAACCTTCCCTCGGCCACCATCACCAAGTACCGCGACGTGATCGAGGAGGCGTTTCCCCGCCGGATCCGGTTCTGAACGCGGATCGCGGGCGCGTCGCGTGAGCCGTGCACAGCGGATCGCGGTGATCGGCGCCGGGGTGACGGGCCTAGCGATCGGGTCGGTCTCGGGTGTGCCGATATTCGAGCAGAGCGACGGCCCCGGCGGGATCTGCCGCTCGTACTACTTGGTACCGGGAGCCGAGGATCCGCTCGATCACGCCCCGCCTGGGCAGGAGGCCTACCGGTTTGAGGTCGGGGGTGGGCACTGGATCTTCGGCGGGGATCCGGTAACCATCTCCTGGCTGGAAGGCCAGGTCGACTTCCGGGTCCACGAACGGAGGGCGGTCGTCAGGCTTGGGTCCCTCGGGTTGACCGTTCCTTACCCTCTACAGGCCCATGCCGAAGCAATCGGAGCAGAGTTAGCCCAGGCGGTAAAAAGCGAGATCGCCGGGTACGGGGAAGGGATTGACGGGATTACTACGCTGCAGGACTGGCTGAGGGTGTCGTTCGGGGCCACGCTCTGCGAGCTGTTCTTCTTCCCGTTCCATGATCGCTACACAGCCGGCATGTCCCGTTCGATCGCGCCGCAGGACGACTACAAGTCCCCCGCCGCAGGTGGACGGGGTTACAACTCCACCTTCCGATATCCAATCTGCGGTCTCGACGGTCTGGCCGCTCGCCTCGCTGAACGGTGCGACATCCGTTACGGGAAGCGCCTCGTCGGGATCGACAGTGATAGCCGTGTCCTGCTCTTCGCCGATGGGAGCGAGTCCGGCTACGACCAGCTGCTGTCGACCCTGCCCCTTCATCAGGCATCCGCTATGGCCGCCGTCGATACCGAAGAGCCGCCTGACCCCTACACGTCGGTCCTCGTCTTGAATATCGGAGCGGAGCGAGGTCCCGCCTGTCCCGATGCCCACTGGCAGTACGAGCCCGACTCCTCGTCCGGTTTTCATCGGATCGGCTTCTACAGCAATGTCGACCCTGACTTCCTGCCAGCCGGCTGCCGGAACGGATCCCACGTGTCGATGTACGTGGAGCGTGCCTTTATCGGCGGGCAGTCGCCCAGCCCGGTCGAGATCCACGGCTACATCGAATCGGTCATCGACGAGCTCCAGACGAGGGAATATATAGGGCGAGCCGAGGTGGTTGACCCTAGCTGGGTGGAAGTGGCCTACACCTGGCGGTCCCCCGGATCCCGATGGAGGGAACGGGCGCTCCAAGCCTTGACCGCGACGGGCATCCAGCAGGTCGGTCGCTACGGCCGCTGGCACTTTCAGGGGATCGCCGACTCCATACGGGACGGTCTCCAGGCCGGGGAGGCGCTGCAGACGTGAAGGCCCTGGAGGCGAGGTGCTTCCGCCCAGAGGCGATGCCGGCGATCGATCAGGTCCCGGGCGAGGACCGGCCGTTCTGGTCGGTCATGATCCCCTGTTACAACAGCGCCGCCCTTCTTGGCGCCACCCTGGAGAGCGTGCTGGCCCAGGATCCCGGGCCGGACTTGATGCAGATCGAGGTCGTCGACGATGCATCGACGCTCGATGATCCCGGTGAGGCGGTCCGGCGCACCGGCGGAGACCGGGTCGGATACTTCCGCCAGCCCCGCAACGTCGGAGCCTCGGCCAACTTCACGACCTGTGTCCGCCGCTCGTTGGGCAGGTGGGTTCACATCCTGCACAGCGATGATCTGGTCCGGCCTGGTTTCTACGACCGATACCGCGCCCGGATCGAGGCATGCCCTGACGTTTTGATGGTCGGTGCCCGGACGTTAGCCGTGGATGCTGAGGCCCATCATCTGGCCTTGACTGAGCCGGTCGCGACGGAGGGCGGATATCTACTGGACCCCGCGTTCACCGTGGCCGCCGCCAACCCCCTCCGGTGTGTGTCGGTTGTTGTTGCCCGGGTGGCCTACGAGCAGGGGGGCGGGTTTCATCCCGGCCTCCGTCACGCCAACGACTGGGAGATGTGGACGCGGGTCGCGAGCCGCGGACCCGTCGGATGGGTGGACGAACCTCTGGGCCTCCACCGGATGCACGACGATTCCGACACAAACCGACTGCACAAGTCCACCGCATACGTTGACGACTGCCTGAAGGCGGCAGACGCCATCGCGGGCCACTTTGACGGTCCCACCCGTGTACGGGCCCTGCGCGCCGCCCGAAAGAGCGTCTGCGAGTATGCGCTGGCCGTCGGGGCTGAGATGTTGGAGAGGGGCGAGCTGAGACTGGCTGCTGCCAACGCGGTTCGGGCGGTGCGGATCGACCAGTCGGTCGAGGTACGGGTCCGGGCATCGAGGCTCGTCCTCCGAGCGATCACCAAGCGAACCGGGCGCTGACCCGAGCCAGAATGTCCGCCGGTCGGTCTGTGGGGTCCGCTCGCAGGCCGTCGATCAGGGCTATCAAATCCCGGACGTAGCCGGACGAGTCGAGAGACTCGATCGCCAGCCGTTGTCCCGCTGCCGCGACCCCGGCGACATCGGCCTTGTCGGAGCCGAGCAGCCGCCTCAGAGCGCGGACTGCCGCGTCTTTGTCTCGCGCCTCGAATAGATAGCCGGTCTCCCCGTCCGCCAAGAGGTCCGCTGCGCCGAAGACCGAGGTGGCCGCAACCGGGAGGCCGAATGCGAGCGCCTCGAGGAGGGTTCGCGGCATCGATTCGACTTCTGAGCCGCACACGAACGCGTCGGCGGCGCGGTACCACACGGCGGTGTCGCGGGTAACCGGTACCACTCGGGTTCGATCGCCCAAGCCCCGGCGCCTCAAGTACTCGACCAGAGCCTCTGAGTACGCGTCGCCGGTGTCTCCAACGATGGCGAGAAACGAGTGAGGGAACTCATCGGCGACCTCAGCGAAGGCCGCAGCAAGGACCGTCTGGGCCTTGCGGGGCTGCACTATGCCGAGGACGAGGATCATTGTCGCCGCAGGGTCGACGCCTACCGCTAAACGTGCTGCTTCCCGGGTCATCTTCTGGCAGAAGGCCCCGACCTCGTCGAGGTCGATCCCGTAGGGCACGACCGCCGTTCGGTCGGCGTCGACAGGGCCGACGTAGAGCCGGCGGGTCGCCTCGGCTACGAACACCAGGGCCTGAGCTCGCCTGAGAGCGGGGGCCAACGTCGCCCGAACTTCGGGCGCGACGGCGCCTGAGGCAAATAGGGAGTCCCATAGCTCGTCCGGTCTCCAGCTCTCGTGAATGGCCCACACGACGGGGATGCCGAGCTGGCTGGCGGCGTCGGCCCCCAGCCAGCAGAGCACCGTGTTCACGAGCGCCGCATTGTGTCCGCCGGCAGCGAGCCACATGGCCACTTCGGTCATCCGGCCCTCATAGGACTCGGCATCGGGCGGAGGTTCACCCTGGCTCACGTGCACTTCGATCCCGTGAGCCTCGAGATCGTCGACGAGCGGCCCGCCGCTGAAAGAGAGCACGCGGCATGGAAAGGTTCGACCGGCGCCGGACCGCACGAGTAGCTCTTTCAACCACAGCTGGGCCCCGCCGAGCTGCAGGCTATGGGTGACTACTCCGAGATTCATCTCACCGCCCGAGGACCGGGCCTCGTCATAGACGAGCCGGCCGCGCCTGGCCGCGAGGATGGCACGGCGTTCGGCCCAGCCCTTGTTGGCCTGGCGCGGAGCATTCGCCCTCTGGTCGCCCGGATCCAGCTCGATCCAATGGTCGGCCACCTCGACGGGTCCGGCAGGACCTGCCCAGGCCCTCACTACAAGATGGACAGGGCCGGGCGGCACCTCCGAGAGGTCGAGGAGTTGCTCGAAGCCGCTGATGACGGCATGCGGCTCAGCGAACTCCGGAGCGAGGTCCATCCTTGGCATGCCGAGGCGGGCGGGGCCGAAGCCTCGGCCGTTCGCGAGGATCTCGACCCGGCTCACCGCCGTTTCATCACCGATTGCCCAACCACACACGCGCACCAGGGGTTGGACCACCTCCCCTTCGGTCGGTTCGTCGAGGGACCCGACGATGGGAGGCTCGCCGGCCGGGGGCGGATCTGGCTCGTCCGACAGTGTCACATGAATCGGTGCCAATCTCACGGGTAGGTCATCGGGGGAGCTCCAGACCGTGACGACGATTTTGGTCTCGTCGTCGCTGCCGCCCGGCGGTTCGGTCAGGTCCAGAACCGCCCTCCAGCCGCTGTTCAGCAGGCCGGGATCACCGAACGCTTCGACGACGTCCGGGCGGGGTTCGGTCCCCGGTACGACGACTACCCTCACGCCCGCTGCCTCGACGGCTACCGCTGCAACGGGGGTGCCGGCGCAGGTGTGCCAGCCCCGGACTACGACTTTGGAACGGTGTACTACCGAACCGTCCACAGGGTCATCGACACGACCGTCAAGGGCGGGGTTCACGGCCGTCTGCGCCTCGGAAGGAGGGGTCACCGTTCCGAGCGTAGTGATCCCGGAACTATCCGGCAGGCAGGCCGGCGTCCTTTGCGAGGGCGATCGCGCCGTAAAGGCCGGCGTCGGAGCCGAGGCGCCCGATCACCGCCTCGGGCAGAACAGTGCGTGCTCTCATAGAGAGTCGCTGATGATGTCGACGAGCGTGTCGCCAATTCGGGTGCAGTCAAGACCACCCAGAACTGAGGGGGGAACACACTTGCGCAGGTTCGGCGACAGCGAGACCTCCTTGAGAAGCGGTTGATGCGCTACCAAGACGGGGAACCTCGGAAAGCTGCCCTCCGGTCGGCAGACGCCGCCTCGGGCCGCAGTCAACTGACGCCACCGAGCCTCCTCCCGCGACCTTGGCGGGCTCGCTCAGCTGGAGACGTGCTCCAGGCGCCGCCCGCTGACCCGGGGGCCGAGCAATGCGATGAGCCCGGCGATCACTCCGGTCACGCCTATCCCGGCAAAACCGACAAAGAACGAGGCGGACGCCACCACAGTGGGCAGCACCAAGGCGCCAAGGGCGCCGCCGCCGTGCCCAAGCCCGTCAGAGAGAGCAAAACCGCTCGCGCGGGCCCTGGTCGGGAAGTTCTCCGCCGTATAGGTGTAGGCGACCTGCAGGAACAGCCCGAGCGCGAAGGAGGCCAGGAAGGAGCCAAGGATGAGCACCGCCTCGCTGGCCAGCGTGCCGACCACCAGCATCCCCACCAGCCACACGACGGTCGAGCCAAAGATGAGCAGCTTGCGTTCGACCCGGTCGGCGAGGAAGGCCATCACCACTGCCCCTACCGGGTAGCCGATGGCGCCGATGCCGAGGAACAGGATGGAGCTGCCGATGGCCTGGCCGTGGGCGGAGAACAGGGTCGCAGCATCACCGAGGAAGCCGTAGTTGCCGATGTACCACATGAACCACATGCACAGCAGCATGACCACACGCCCGAGGTAGGGCTGAACGAGCAGATCCTTGAAGGCGACGGTGTTGCGCTGCAACGACACGTCCACCTCTTGCGGTTCGGACAGCTCCACGCCCTTGGCGACGGCGGCCGCCTCCATGCGGGCGATGGTCACCTCGGCCTCCTCTACCCGCCCGTGCAGGGCGAGCCACCGGGGGGACTCGGGCAGCTGGAAACGGGCGACCAAGCCGATGGTGGCGATGACACCGCCGATGACGAACAACAGCCGCCAGCCAATTTCGAAGTGGGGAACGAGGGCAAGCGCGACGAACGGCGTTACGGCCTGGCCGAGGATGCCCACCAAGAAGGTGAGGTTGGCGATGCGGCCCCGCTTGGCTGCGGGGGCAATCTCGCCCAGGTAGGTCGAGACCAGGTTGAGATCGGCGCCCACGCCCATGCCGGTAAGGAACCGCCAGATCGACAGCGTGATCACGCCGGTGGCGGTGGCGTCCAGAAAGGATCCGAGGCCGGTGATCGCCATGGTGATCAGCAGGATCCGCAGTCGGCCGTAGCGATCGGAAAGCCCGCCGATGATGATGGAACCGACCGCGTAGCCGACCAGGCCCACCGACAGCGCCACGAAGGTGACGTCCGAGCCGGACAAGTGGAACTGCTTGCTGATTGCCGGCATCCCGTAGCCGATGTCGGCAATGTCGTAGAACGTGAAGAAGTACCCGAGACCGATGATGACGAGGTAGGAATTCGGCAGCGACCAGATGGGGATGCGGTCCAGCCGCGCCAACGCGGCCGCAGCGTGTGCCGACGCACCGTTTCCCTCTTCTCGCCCGGGAACGGGCGACCCAGTTTCGGTCACCGTCTCCACGCCTCACCGCAGAAGCCAACAAGCGGTCCGAACGGCTCAGCTGTCATACCGTTGACTCCTGCCAACTGATTTGCACAGATCCGGCTCACGGGAGTCATCCGCCGGGCAGCTAATCCCGGAGCAAATGCACCTCGCCGAGCAAACCCTACTTGGCGGACCCGGCCATAGCAACGAGACGGTCGTTGCCGTGGGCCTGACCTTGGGCCGAGTCCCCAATGTAGGTGTTGAGCGGATGGCTGTCGTAGGTCACCTGAAGAACGCCGCCAGACCGCTCGATCGTGCCGACCCTCCCGTGGCCCCTGGGCTCCGGCCCGTGCCCCCGGTCCTGGGGGTGCCCCGCCCTCGCCCGCTGCCGGTGCCCGGCCGCCTCCGGGGCTCCGCCCCCGGCGGCCTCTTGCGGGTCTTTGGCCTGTCTTTGTTTCCTTCTCCCTCTCTCCCCACTCGTTGTCAAGAACACAACGTCATCCCGATCGACGGACTTGCCCACTTCCGACCGTCCGAACTTCTAATTCTCGTCCAAGCTCTCGGGTTGACCAAGGCCTTCGAAACTATGGTCGGTTCAGATGGAAGTATCTCCCGCCCAACTCCCCAAGGACACCAGCGAGATCGTCGACTTCGTGGTGGCCCGCATACCAGAACAGGATCGGACGATTCTCCGCTCGGATCTAGACGGAGAAAGCGCACGAAGCCTGCGGGCCTACGTCTCCTACCAGCGCCGAGACATGCTGGCGGGCGTCAGTCTCGTGCGGACCGCATCGAATCTGCCAGACGGCGCGGCCTACGTCATGGTGTGCACTCGTGCCGATCTCGGTGGGCGGGGGCTTGGATCGGCATTGTTCGCAGCGGTGCTTTCAGACTTGGGGGAGCATGTCACTCGACTGGTGACGTGCGTTCTCGAAGACGACCACCGATCCATGAGCGTGGCCCGGCACTGGGGCTTTCAGGAGATGCAGTCGAGCGTCACGACTTCCGTCGATCTGTTTGGTGCTCGCGTTCCCGATCCGATCGCGGGCGTGACCTTCGAGGAATGCGCCGATCTTGTGTTCGACGACGAAGAGGCAGTCGGGACGATGCTGCTGGCGAGCCAAACGAATCCCGAGTTCGACCTCGGGCTAGTCCTCGAACTGTCGAGTCTCCGCGAGACCCCGGCGCCCGGGCAGCGGCCGATCGCCGTGCTCACCCGAGTTGGGGGACGCCCTGCTGCTCTTTCGTTCGCAGTCGCTGACGGCGACCAAATGCACGTCGTCTATACAGGTGTCGACCCAGGGAGTCGAGGGCGAAGGCTGGCCCTATTCACCAAGCAAGCCCTGCACGCGCACGCCCGCGAACTGGGCATCCGGACGGCGCTCACCGAAAACGAAGAGAGCAATACCGGCATCCGTCGAGTCAATGACCAACTCGGCTACGCCCGCCACAGCTCTTGGTCTTGGATGATGCGGCCGCGCCCCTAAGCACCGGGCACCCGTGTGAATGCTGATCGAAACCAGGAGCGCGCGCCGGTCGAAAACGGGAGCACTTCGGTCAGAAGCTAGACGGCCCCGCTCGCTCGGCGCTTACGGACCGACTTGAGAGCGCTCGCGTAATCATCAGGCGATCGCTCGTAGAGCCCGGCCTCGCCGGCTTCTTCTGTGAGCTGATTCAGGGCAGCGCGCTGCGCGGCTCGCCGGGTCTCCCGAAACGTCAGGAAGTCCCGAACCTCGCCGACGTGCGGAAACGGGTCGACAGACTCACGATGTGATTCGTCAGAACGGGCGCTGGATATGTTCAGAGCTGTAGAGGGTATCGGATTTCCGCCCTTCTGACGGAGACCCAAATAGTCGGCAGCTGTCACTTCGAAATACGCCTGCCAGCCGTCGGGTGCGACGGACTGGAGCCGTGCAGCGTCTGGTAACTGAAATGATCCGCGTGCTCGCCAGCTGGGTCGTCGTACCGAAGGCTGAGGTGATCTCGACGCGGTCCCGTTCACTTTTTCTTCACCGATTCCGCTGCCACGTCCACCGCGCCGTTACCGGCTGAACCGCCATAGTTGTTCCATGGCTGATCTTCTTGTAGTAGTTGCAGTCCTCGGCTTTGTGGCGGCGATGCTTGGCCTGATCTGGGGACTGGATCGGATATGACTGCCGTCCAAGGACTCCTCCTCGCGGTTTCGATCGCCGTCTTCGTCTATCTCGGCGTGGCGATGTTCAAAGCCGAGTGGTTCTGATGAGCTTCACGTGGACCATCGTCGCCCTCATTGCTGTTTTGGCAATCGCTTGGCGTTTCCTCGGTTCGTACATGGTCTCGGTCTACGAGGGCCGCACGAAGTGGCTTGCCTTTGTCGAGCGACCGATCTACCGCGTCATCGGGGTCGATGCCGATTCCGAGCAGTCCTGGCAGCGCTACGGCGCGTCGATGATCGTCTTCTCAGGGATCGCGATCCTGTTCTCCTACGTGATCTTCCGTCTGCAAGGACACCTTCCGCTCAACCCGCAGCATCTCCCTGGCGTGACGCCGGCGCTGTCGTGGAACACCGCCGTCTCGTTTGTCACGAACACGAACTGGCAGGCGTACTCCGGCGAGACGACCATGTCGTATCTCTCCCAAATGGGGGCGCTCGCGGTCCAGAACTTCCTGAGCGCCGCGGTCGGCATCGCAGTGGCGGTCACGTTGATCCGAGGCTTCTCGCGTAAGGGTTCGAAGACGATCGGGAACTTCTGGGTCGACCTCGTCCGCGGCACGATCTACGTCCTTTTGCCGATCGCGTTCCTGGCCGCCATTGTCTTCATGGCCCAAGGCGCACTCCAGACCCTCGCCGGGCCGGTCCATGTCCAGGACGTGCTGAACGGTGTGAAGCAGGTCATACCCCGCGGTCCGGTGGCATCGCAGGAAACCATCAAGCAATTGGGCACGAACGGCGGTGGGTTCTTCAACGCCAACGGCGCGAGCCCCTTCGAGAACCCGACGGGTCTCACGAACTTCTTGTCGTTCGCACTCATCTTGTGCATCCCGGTCGCGCTCACCTACACCTTCGGCAAGATGGTGGGAAGCGTCCGTCAGGGTGCCACCATCCTCGCCGCGATGGNNAGCCGACCGGCAACATGGAGGGTAAAGAGGTGCGCTTCGGCGACACCTCCTCGGCGCTCTACGCGACCGCATCCACGCAGACCTCCACCGGCAGTGTCGACTCTGCAGAGGATTCCTATACGCCGATGGGCGGCTTCGCGGTGCTCACCGGCATGATGCTCGGTGAGGTCAGCCCGGGAGGCGTCGGCAGTGGCCTCTACACGATCCTGCTCTTCGCCATCATTACCGTGTTCCTCGGCGGGTTGATGATCGGGCGGACGCCGGAGTACCTGGGGAAGAAGATCCAGTCCCGGGAGGTGAAGCTCGCCACCTTCGGCGTGCTCGTCATGCCGGTCACCGTGCTCATCCTCACCGGAATAGCGGTCTCACTGCACGCAGGACGTGCCGGACCGTTGAATTCCGGTCCCCACGGCTTCTCCGAGATCCTCTACGCCTTCACCTCGGTGACGAACAACAACGGCTCGGCGTTTGCCGGTCTCAGCGCAAACACCGCGTTCTACAACAGCATCGAGACGATCGGTCTCTTGCTCGGGCGCTTCGCCATCATGGTCCCGGTGCTGGCCCTCGCCGGGACGCTCGCGGCCAAGGAAGTCGTCCCGACCTCAGCCGGCACGTTTCGCACCGACAAGCCGATCTTCATCGGCCTGCTCATCGGCGTGATCCTGATCGTCGGAGCTCTCACCTTCTTTCCGGCCGTCTCGCTCGGGCCGATTGTCGAGCAGCTCTCGCATGGGAGGTTCTTCTAGATGCCTGGCGTTGACAACCTCGAAGTGTCCGTCCCAAGCGCGGGCCAGGGCGCTTCCTCGACGGGAAGCGGCGTGAGCCATCGCCGGGGCTTGTTCGATCGCGAGATCCTTGGTCGCGCCACGCTCGACGCGCTCCGGAAGTTCGACCCCCGGGTCCAGGTGAAGAACCCGGTGATGTTCGTCGTGCTGATCGGGACGGTCGTGACGTTCGTTGAGTCGATCGCCCATCCCAGCACCTTTGCCTGGTCGGTCACGATCTGGTTGGCGCTTACCGTCTTTTTCGCCAACTTCGCCGAGGCCATCGCCGAAGGGCGTGGCAAGGCGCAGGCCGACGCGCTGCGCAGGATGCGCACGCACACCGAGGCCCGCCGCCTGCGTCCCGATGGAACCGAGGAGCNNCGATCACCGGCGAGTCCGCTCCGGTGATCCGTGAGTCCGGAGGAGACCGCTCCGCCGTGACTGGGGGAACCAAGGTGCTCTCGGACCGCATTGTCGTGCGCATCACCGCTGAGCCAGGCCACACGTTCATGGACCGGATGATCACCCTCGT